>DATAUW010000013.1 GCA_036268055.1 Verrucomicrobiia bacterium
AAGCAATATTTCCCATCACCCGGTCGGGCAATCCATCTCCATTGACATCCATTAATGTTTGGGAAGTGCCAAAAAACGAATAATAATACCCAGCAATAAGCACCTCGAAATCGTCAATGACGTCTTCTGGACTGCCCCAAAACTCACTGGTCACGTCTGAAGCCTGGCCATTAAGATCCCACGTTTCCGCCGGTTCAAAGCCGACACCGTTGTTGAATTGAACTACAAAATGACTATAAGGAGAAAAAGCGCTCCGCATTACCCTATCGGGAAGGCCATCTCCATTAATATCTATCAATTCAACATAAGTTTCATTTACATTTTCAGTGGTTCCTGTTGGTTTGTTGTAATTCGCACTAAGACTGTTCCATTGGTTATTGGTATACGCGCTTTGTAGCGAAGCCCACGTGTTTGGCAAACCAAATCCGGATCCGTTATTAAGTTGCACAAGCCAGTTGGTTACGGTGGGATCTGTCCCTATGATCACGTGATCTGGCAGACCATCACCATTGATATCAATAAGTTTGGCATATTCTCCACCACCATAAGTCCCTTCGGGTGCGCTCCATGTCGGGTAGTTAGTCTCCAATCCAGAGGCTGTAACAGGTCCCACGTTTGTGGAAGAGTTAAAACCGGATCCATTGTTAAATTGAACTATAAACTGATTGTACGGCCCCGGGAGGGATTTCCGCATGACTCGATCTGGTAGCCCATCACCGTCTAAATCCGCCAGCGTAACATAGGTTTCATTTACGGTGTCACCCGCTACAGTTGCAGGCTCGCTGGCGCTGATGCTGTTCCAATCGTCATTTGTAAAAGCACTGTGCAATCCCCCCCAATTTGTCGCCGCCTGAAAGCCAGAGCCCGTGTTTAATTGAACGACCCAATTTGTAAATCCGGAGTTTACCCCCCTCATGACTCGATCCACCAATCCGTCTCCGTTTACATCAGCCAGTGTCGAAATCTGATCGCCTTGGACGACTGAGGAAGGAGAGCTCCACCACGCGTTGTCTTCCAATCCTTGACTGGTTTCCGGTCCCCAGTTTGTCATTGCACCAAATTGAAACGATTGCACCTGATAACCAAACGTAACTTGCGGCATCGCCGTCGTATAATCCGCCCCAAATTCCGTGACCCCCATTAGCAGAGAACGCACAGTTGAAGGAGAATTCGTATAATTAAGCACATATTTGCAGACATTCGTGCCAGCCGCTTTGGCATCAATTTCCGCCAGCAGCTTCTTTGTCGTCACTCGGTAACCACTGAGGAATGAAATGTTGGTGTCCGAACGATTGGTCAAAATGAAATTAACCGTATGAGTCGGCGCAATCGCTGTCGCGTTTGTGTTGGCGTTGTAACTGATATTCGTAAGATAAAGCATGCCCCCATCATTCAAATAGCTGAACATCGCCATGTCCCCGTTGGCAGTGACGACTTTGTCCAGCGCCCACCGAAAAGTGCTTTCACCGGAATTTGTGATCCAACCGGCCTTCGAATTCTCCATTTGATTCGTCAATCCCTCGCCAAAAAAGTAAGTCGTGCCGCTTTTATCCACCGCTTCCCAATGGTTATTAGTGTAATAATTGTAAGTGATGAATGATCGGTCCACCTGCTGCCGGTAAACCATCGGATTCTGATTCGTGCCACTCACGCAAACCATGCGAGAAACCGACCCGTGACTATCCACGACAAAACCTTTCGAGTCATCGTATTGCGTCAAAGCATTCGTCGGCCCCCAGCCAATCGGAACCCCTTTGCGCGTCTCCCGCTGGATATATCCCACGTCCAGCGACCAACCGACACCGCACCACCCGTTTCCCATGCCCGAATTATAGCCGAGCACCAAACCCGGTTGCGTCCCATGCCGCCCCGGAGCGACATTGATGGGAACCCGATACGTGAATTTTCCCGTGAACAGATCCGTTTCAAAATCCAAGCTATTCGCCGTCGGATTGCCCGCCGATGCTGCCGGCGGAGTATTTGCATCCCACGTCTCCCCGCTATAATCTTGGGCAAAAGAATCTGTAAAAATGATCAGACAGAACAAAGTGGCTAGCCAAAGCCAGTTAATCCGAAAAAGAAAAGTTTTCATGTTAATAAAGTTAGAAAATGGCTATGGATTGCAAAAATTCGTGACCGTAACACTCACCGGCGAACTGCTGAAGTTAAGCCCATTCGCATCATGCCCCACCGCAGTAAGACTGTAGGCCCCCGCCGGCACAATCGGCCACGAATACGTGTAAGGCGGCGCGTTCGTCGCGGTAATTCGAGTTGAGCCTGCAAAAAACTCAACATTCGTAACCGCCCCACTCCAATCTAAAACCATCGCTTGAAGTGGAATTGCTGCGGGCTCCATGTAGGTCGAACTATTTGACGGTGAAACCAGGCTGATGCTAACCGACCCATTGCCCGCAGAATCTTCCAAATAATCAGGAATGCCATTGCCGTTGCTATCCATTGGCTTTCCGGAAGTATCAAGAGCAACATAATGATATCCTATATCAACCCGGGAATTCGCTTCTTTAACCTGATTTGTCTGAGTAGTGTATTGGTAAAGTCCCAGCAAATCAGCCGTTGGATTGCCTGCATCAGTCAAAGGACCGCTCGTCGCCTGGTAATAGCCTCCAAGCGGACCTGAAAACCACGATAAATTTGTTATAATATCCCCCGTTTGCGCTGATGAAAAAAATCGCGTGGCTCCATTTAAATAGGCCGAATGGGAATACGTACCGTCGAGGTCCGAAAGCAATCCATCAAATGCATTATTTACATGGACATTATTATTCGTGCCGGTTCCCTCATGATTAAAAACAACGAGATCAAAGTTGGTAGGATAATTCCCTGTCCCCACAAAAAGGTTGTTAAAGGTGGTGATCGTTCCTGGCGATTCGATGAAGATTCGGTAAGGCCGGTGAACAAGGTTATTTTGAAGAAATGCCGTGCTGGCATTAGTGAATGTGCTAATTGTCAGCGATCCGCCCGCAGCATAGATTTCGCAATCCCTCAAATTAAGGCTATTCAGAACCTGGCCCGAGTCACCTGCCCGCATAATATTGGTGATCGAATTTTGCGCGGATATAGTGGTGAAACGCATCGTAATGTTGGGCGCGCGGCTATTACTGGTCACATTAAAATCAATCGGGTGCGCTGACGCCAAAGCGTTCGTGAGCCAGACATTCGTGGACTGCTCCTGCACAAGGTTGACGTGCGCTAAATAATTTTTCTGAAGTGGCGTTCCTTGTGAAATTAATTGGCTTCCGTCGGTCAACAAGACCCCAATGCTATAGTAACCAAGGGCAACCCCATTGGTGAGCAGGAGACTGGAGTTGGTGACTGTGCAGGCGCTGAGGAAATCCAACGGATCATAATGATAACCGATATCCAGCGAACCATTGCCGTCTCGTTGAACTTGCGGGTTTAAAATAGTATTCGCACTAATAGTATTTGTCAGAAACGCCGGAGCAGAGGTGGTCCGATGCTGTAAATCGGCCAGCACGTTTGGATTAATATTTGTAGTACCTATCCCGCGAAGAACGCTGTTCGTCGGGAGGTAATAGTTGCCAGCGCCGAAGGGCTGGAAAATGGACGGAACTGGCGCGATGGAACTATAATAAACCTCGTTGGTGGTGGGAAAAAGCGCAATGGACGTTCCGTAAGAGTAATACGGATTCAAATGCGGCGACAAAACGATCGAATTCGTCAATGCAATCGAAGTTTGGGAAAGGTTAGGTGTGGTGTAATATTCCAGGAAATATTGGGATCCCAGGTCCGCGGTCAAATGCTCAGCCGAAACTTTCAGCGATGCGCTGTAAACCGTGATCGCGCCCGGGGCACAGCCACAAAAATTAGTCGTATTGTTGATGCCATCGCTCATGCTTATCAAAACATTATGCAAGCCAAGGTTAGTCACGCCTGAATTGACCGTGATGGGATGGTTGCAGTTCACAAATTGGCAATCCGAGACTTCCACGTCTCCGGCTCCTGCAGAGAGGGCATTCCAGCCATACGAAAAGCGCACGTTGGTTATAGAGCCGCCGCTCGGGCAATATAAGTAGGTTGAAACCGAAATAGTCGGACTGTTGCTGGCACTCAAGGGAACTCCGACACTATTATCATTCGTACAGGTAAAAATGGCGGGACGATATGGTCCCGTAAGGCAAACGATATTTCCATTCATTACGGTCGTGCCTTCGGCATTCCCGTCGCATTTGATGACGGTTCCCCCTTCGAGGGTGGTAGTGTTATAGAGATAGACGCTGCCACTTAGATAATACGTTGTGTCAGATTGAAAGGTGAAATCGGTAAAACTATTATTTATCAAATTATAATCCATCACCAGACCTGGGCGCTTCGGAATGTTTGCCTTGGCGATCAAAAGACTTTGTGATTTCGCTTGTCTTTGGCTGTTTTTGGTCGGGCTGCGAAAGAATGATTGTTGCGGCTCAGTGCCTTGTCCACCATTGTTTAATCGCGAAGATGGCGGCAACGCGTTTAACTGGGCGACCATGGAATCAAAGGGAATTTCCTCAACCAAAAATCTCCGCGTACCCTGGCGTACCCAGTGTTTGGCCACCGGAACGAGCAATAGGCCATTGAGGCCGTTGCCCGCAATATTGGTGGAGCCGTCCGTTGAAAAAGCATTTCCCTGATCCATTTGCATAGAACCAAAATTTAGGATTTCACTTCCCACCAACCGCCGCTCCACCCCTGAATTCTTCTGCACGGAAACACTAACTGTATTGGATAAAACCTCTGGATCTGCCGTATTATAAAACTCCGTCCAGACTTGGAGCATGGTCGTATCGGGATTCAAACCAAAACTCGCAGGCGCTGGCGGCTGTTGGTGCATGATTATGTCCTGCTCAAACCCCATCTTCTTATGAGTATAGAGTACATCGGCCTGAAAATCGGACTGAGAATCTACAAGGGCGTTGGTATAAAGCACTTGGTTGCCGATGGGCAATATTTGGCCGAGAGAATCCTGCAACCCGGCGATGATGGCGTTTTGACCGCTCGCGGAATCAAACAGACTCAATCCAAGCACCGTCCCGGTGAGATGCTGACCGTGAGGCATAACCAGATCAATGCTGCCGGGAATATTGATATTGGCGGAAAAATAAACTTGATGTTGAGTATTGGTGGCCGCGCCGCCGTTGGAAGTGAGTTGAATGTCTTCGGACGACGGAATCCACTTTCCGGCAACCAAATGGTTGAGGCCGGTGGCAAGCTCGGTGAATGAATTCGTGTGGTAAAAGATTGATCCATCAGCATTCGTCAACGCAACCGCGCTTTTCCAGACGCGATAATTGGAGCCGCTCTCGGCCACGGCATACCCTGATACATCACCTGCCCCAGAGGAATTCGCCGTAAAAGATTGGCCAAAGGTTTTTGAAGAAACAAACAAGGAGATCGCGGCGGCAAGTAGGCGGACAAGTTGAAGATGTAGCAGCCGTCGAACTCTTAATTCGGAAAGCTTCGAATCATAACAGAGCAAATATGCCTGACGAACCAGAACAATGTACATAAGGAATCTTTCGATTTAATGTCGTTTTAAAGAGCTTTCAAAAATGATTCTTTGAGCTACTTAAAGCCTCCTATGTGAATCTACACTTTTTCTATAAAACAATTTCTTGGGTGACAAGATTTTTTTAAAAATCTTAAAATATATAATCCGACCTTAACAAAACCTGATTAAGATACGTTTAAATTAGTTTACCTTTTTTCTGATTTAAGTGACGGAGCCTACTTATAGTGCACAACGGAAACATCGAAATATCTTCGCAAATTCCCTTGGTACACGGGAAGGAACCGGTAACTTGGTGATTAAAGATAGCGGAAACTAAATTGATTCTAGGCTTCGCATCAGAGACTGCGATTTTGCTGCTCCGGCTACGCGCGCAAACGAGACTGGCCTGCACTGGCAAAATCGCAGACTGACTCCTCCAATCGGAATGCCTGACTCTTAAATTGAAATGACCTTCACTCCGTTGCGCATCCGCTTCTCTCACTTCGCGTAACGCTTCACTTCGCTTTCGGTGCATTTCAATTTAGAGACAGGCAGGAATGAAACGCATCCTTCACGGCTCATGCCTGGGCAGTGATCCTTGCCAGTTGGTGGCCCAGCATGAACAGAACACCCGGTGCGAAGTTTGGACCGCAGTGGCCGACCACAAGTATGGGACGGCGGAAACTTTGTGGCGTGCCATCAAAAGGGCATCGTGACGCACTTGGGGATGCCAAGGCAAGGCTGGCAAGGTGGAGGGAATTTTTCCCACAATGAGTTTAAATATGAGGCCAAGACCGACCAGTATGTATGCCCTGCGGGAAAGCGGCGGCAGGTTTGGGAATAAGGCGCGGACAAATCGGTATGCGCTGGCTGCGCGTTGCGGGCGCAATGCACGCGCTCTCAATCCGGGCGGGCACTCAGCCGGCACACCGATGCGGCCAACAATCATAGGTTCAAACGGGCCCGGTTGCGGCGGTTGTGGCGTCAGCACATTCAGGATTACCTGATTGCGGCCATACAGAACATCCGGATATTGCTGGCGCGGACAGTGCTTCGCCCGGCGGCCAGCGAGGTGATCAATCTCAAGGAATGGATGAGGGACACCGAACGCATGGCCAGGGAACCCACACGGCTTGGAACTGACTCGCTGACCCTTGGGCAACTTTGTAGAAAACCCTTCGGGCTATTTTCGCTCAACTGAACCACCCGCTCGGTTGCCACCAAAACATAGACTTTTGGGCAACACGCCCTCAAAATACGCCCGGACCAGCGCACTGCTGATAAAGCAGCTTGATTCACAAGCGGAAAGGGTTCACCCTTTCGGCTTTTGCATGTTAACTATTTCTGAAGTCAGCAAATCGTTCGGCGGGCGGACGCTATTTAGCGATGTCACCTTGCAGGTGAACCGCGGTGACCGCATCGGTCTTGTCGGGCCCAACGGCGCGGGCAAGTCCACGCTCTTTTCGTTGATCTTAAAAAACGACGAGCCGGACACCGGCCAGGTCACTTTTCAACGCAATACCACGGTCGGTTTTCTTCCGCAGGAAAGCGCGCCCGCCGGTGATGAGACGGTGCTGGAACTCGCCACCGCCATCACGCCCGAAGTCCAAAAATTGCAGCAGCAACTCAAGGCGTGGGAACAGGATCATCCCGGCGCGGTCGAGCATCACGACGATATTCACGCGCGCTTCGACGAACTCGGCGGTTATCAACTCGAATCGAAGGCCAAGCAGATTCTCGCGGGTCTGAGTTTTCGCGAAAAAGATTTCAATCGTCCGGCGCGCGAGATGAGCGGTGGCTGGGTCATGCGCGCGCACCTGGCGCGGTTGCTGGTCCAGGAACCCGACCTGCTCATGCTCGACGAACCGACGAACCATTTGGATCTTGAGGCGTTGATTTGGTTCCAGGAATATCTCGCGCAATATCCCGGCGCGATCCTGATGATTTCCCACGACCGCGAATTTCTCAATCATCTCGTCGGAACCATCATCGAGATTCGCCAGTCGCAACTGATTTCGTACCGCGGCAATTACGAGGATTACCTGGTGCAACGCGTCGCGAAGGAGGAGCAGTTGCTGGCGGCTTATAAAAATCAACAGCGCGAGATCGCGTCGTTGCAGGAATTCGCCGACCGTTTTCGCGCCAAGGCCAGCAAGGCATCGCAGGCGCAAAGCAAATTGAAACAGATCGCGCGCATGGAAAAAATCGAGGCGCCGGTCAACACCGATCGCAAAATCAATTTCAGTTTTCCCCAGCCGCAACGCAGCGGCCTGAAAGTCATCACGCTCAAAAACATTCAGCACGCGTACGGTGAAAACGTGGTGTATCGCGGGATTGATTATCAGGCAGAACGCGATCAGCGCACGGTGCTCGTCGGTCCGAACGGCGCGGGCAAATCCACCTTGCTCAAATTGCTCGCGGGGGCGATGCCGGTACAGGGCGGCGAGCGCGATCTCGGACACAACGTCAAAGCGGGTTATTATTCACAATATCGCGTGGAGATGTTGCAGCCGCAGCGCACCGTGCTTGAAGAGGCATTGGACACGCCGCAGCGCATAACGGAACAATTCGTCCGCACGGTGCTCGGTTGCTTTCTCTTTCGCGGTGACGATGTTTTCAAGAAAGTGAAAGTGCTTAGCGGCGGTGAAAAAAGCCGGCTCGCGCTGGTAAAACTTCTGCTCGATCCGCCGAACCTTTTGCTCATGGACGAGCCCACCACGCATTTGGACATGCCGAGCATTGATGCGCTCGTGGATGCGCTCAAGCAATTCGCTGGCACGCTGATTTTCATCAGCCATGATGTTTATTTCATCCGCGCGCTCGCCACGAGCGTGGTGCATGTGCATGCCGGACAGTTGACGTGTTATTCCGGCGATTACCAATATTACCTCGACAAAACTTCCGCCACCTCGGCGCGCGCCGCGCTTACTGCGGGATCAAAAAGCCAGCCGGCTCCAGCGGCCAAGCCCGTGGAAAAAGTCAGCGGCAAATCGAAGGACCAAAAACGCCTGGAGGCCGAGCAGCGCCAGCAGCGTTCACGCGCGCGCCGGGAACAAGTTGAGTTCGTCGCACGTCTTGAGAAAGAGATCGGCGAACTTGAGGAAAAACAAACGTCTCTCTCCGCCGAATTGGAAAAACCCGAAACGTATGAAAAGCCCGGTCGCGCGATGGAGATCAATCGCGAATTGATTTACGTGCAGGAACGGCTGGCGGAGATTGAGCCGGAATGGGAAACCGCTTCGGTCAAACTCGCGGAGACGGAATCTGCGTAACAGAACCGTCGCGAAAAATTCTTTGCCTGCCGTGCGCGTTGTCGGCAGTGTTTTGCGGTCATAAATTTTATGCGTGTTATATCTTTGTCGTTGGCAGCTCTTTTCGCTTGTGCCACCGCGCCATTTGCCACGGCGTCTGGAAAAGCGCAGCATGTGGTCGTGATCGTGTGGGACGGGATGCGCCCGGATTTCATCACGGCGGACGGCACACCTACGCTTTACAAACTGGCGCACGAAGGCGTGTGGTTTGACAATCATCATCCGGTTTATATGAGCGCGACGGAGGTGAACGGCACCGCGATCAATACCGGCGCGTATCCCGCGCACGACGGCATCATCGGCAACAAGGAATTCCGCCCGAATATTGATCCGCTCAAACCGGTTCACACGGAGGAAACCGACACCGTCCGCAAGGGCGACGCCGCCATGCACGGCCACTATGTTCGCGTGCCGACCATCGAAGAATATTTGCAAAAGAAAGGCCTGCGTACGGTTGTTGCCGGAGCGAAGCCGGTGGCCATTTTGCCGGACCGCGCGGAGCGGCCCGCAGGCGCGGCGAATGTGGATTTGTTTGCGGGCGAAACGCTGCCGCCGGAAGTGCTCGACACTATCACCGCGCTGCACGGCCCGTTCCCCGGCACGAATGACGACAAAATGACGCGCAATGATTGGACCACGGCGGCGTTGATTGATCCGCTGTGGAAAAATGGCGTGCCGGCATTTTCATTGTTGTGGATGAACCAGCCGGATTTTGCGCAACACCAAAGCGGCCCGGGTTCCGAGCTTGCGCTCGCCGCGATCAAGAACGCCGATGACAATCTCGCGCGCGTTTTGCAGGCGCTCGAAGCGAAAGGTGTCCGTGACAAGACCGACATCATGCTCGTTTCCGATCACGGTTTTTCAACGGTGTTAAGCATCGTGGATTTGGCCGATTCCCTCAAGCACGCCGGGTTCAAAGCATCGCGCCAATTCAAAGGCACCCCCGCCAGCGGCGACATCATGGTCTGTGGCAACGGCGGCTCGGTGTTTCTTTACATCACCGGCCATGAGAAAAAAATTGTCGGGCAACTGGTGAAGTTTTTGCAGGCGTGGCCCTACTCCGGCGTCATCTTCACGAAGCAAGCTATGGAAGGCACATTCACCCTGGCGCAAGGGCACATTGATTCTCCTGACGCGCCGGATATTTACATGTCCATGCGCTGGAACGCGGGAAAAAACGATGTGGGCACGCCGGGAATGTTGATTTGCGATTCCACGCCATACGGCCCCGGTCAAGGCATGCACGGCAGCTTGAGCGTGTATGACATGCACAATACTTTCATCGCCAACGGCCCGGATTTTCGCGCGGGCATTGTGGATCATTTGCCAACGGGCAATGTGGATGTCGCGCCAACCGCGCTTTGGATTCTCGGCGTCAAACAGCCGAAAACCATGGACGGCCGCGTGGTCAGCGAAGCGATGAATATTCCCGACGCGAAAATAAAATCATTCGAGCCCGCTCATCTGGAAGCGACGCGCGAATTGGAAAAAGTCGTATGGCACCAATATCTTAATTCCACCGAGGTCAACGGCGTGACTTACTTCGACGAAGGTAACGGTTATCAAACCGAAAAAACGAAGTAACTCCTTCGTTCTCAATTTCGGTGGAATCAATCGTCATCGTCGGTCTTGTGCGTCATCACAAAACCGGAATGCACCGGCGCCGGCATGGGCTGGCCGTCTTTCTTCACCGAACGCCAGATGATTTCGCTGAACAGAAAATCATTTATCGCGTCTTCCTTTTTGAAATTTAGTTTTAACTTCTGTCCCCAACTGGCGAGCGCGTTGGTTTCCGACAAATCCGCATTGGCGGGCACGGCGACAAAAGGTTGCAACCGGGCTTCGCTTTGGAAGGAGTTATACATGGGATTCGCGGCGGCATCGAATTGCGTCATGGGCTTGAGGCCGAGAATCAATTCAATCGTGCGCAACATGCTCGAAGTGGAATACAGAGTGGAATCCACCGCGCCGTGTTTGGTGAGCGGACTGATGACGAGCGCCTCGGTGCGATGCGCGTCAACGTGGTCGGGGCCGTTTTGCGCATCGTCTTCGATGACAAAAATCGCGGTGGTCGGCCAAAATTTGGAACGGCTCACGCCTTCAACTAATTTCCCGAGCGCGGCATCGTTTTCGGCAACGTACGCGGTCGGAGTCAATTTTCCGGCGCTGACTCCGTGCGTGTGGTCATTGGGCAAGCGCACGATTTGGAGACGCGGCATGTCGCCCTCTTTTTCGTAGCGTTTCATTTCGGATAGAAAACGGCCGGCGCGGTCGGCGTCCTTATAATCGAGATCAAAGCTGCGATAGAGCGGATCGTAATGGCCTTGCAACGCCTTGATGTGCGTCGTGGCTGGCTGGCCAGCTACTTTGGCATTTTGAACGAACTCGCCGTAACTGCGATAAGTGATTCCCGCTTCGCGCGCGCGGTCCCAGATATATCCACTCGAAGGCCATGAGATAGGAAAGACGCCTTCGCTCGGATAGGGAAATTTATTGGACTTTTTGTGGCCATAATTCAGCGGCCAGGTTTTCTCCACATAATCGCTGGCGTAGGCGGCCATGGACCATTCGTGGCCGTCGGCGCTGACTTCGGCATCGGCATAAAAATTATCCAGCAAAACAAATTCGCGCACGAGCTTGTGAAGGTTCGGCGTGACCTGATCGGGAAAGAGGCAAAGCTTGGGATCGCCGTTGCCTTGAGGAAGATCGCCGAACACCTGATCATAAGTGCGATTCTCCTTGATGATATAAATGCAGTGCGTGATGGGGCTCGGGTCGCCAACTTTTGCGGGAACGGGATTGCCGGCGGGTTGGGCAATCGTGGCGGAAAAGTCCGGGCGCAAGGGGCTGCACTTGAGCACTTCCGCTGTCCATGCGGCCAGGCGCTGGTCCAGTTCCGCGCGCGGAGGAATATCCACGATGCTCAACGTGCCGACAAAAAGGTCCGCGATATATTCCGCTTTGGCTTTCTTTTTTGTGCGACCAGGAGTCGGCTGCGGTCCCTCGGGATTCGCGCGCGCAACATTGCCTTTGCCGTTGGTGATCAAAAGATGGCGGCCATCGGGAGTCACGCGCACGCATGTGGGATACCAGCCGGTGGGAATGAAACCGAGGCTGCGGCTCTCGCCGGATTTTTCGAGATCGAAGACGGCAACCGCATTGATATTGGCATTGGCCACGAAGAGCAATTTATCATCGGGTGAAAGCGCGATGCTGTTGGGCGTGGAGCCGAGTGGTGATTGTGGATAGAGCGTGGCGCTAAGGGTTTCGACGGCACGGCCGGATTGGGTATCGAGAACGGTGACGGTGTTTTCGTTGGCATTGGCGACGAAAAGCTTTTTGCCGTCGTGACTCAGAACCAGGTCGCATGGATGCGAACCGGTGCTCCATCGTCCGATGACTTCGCCGGATTTAAGGTCCAGTACCGCGACGGAAGCGCCACCCCAAAGGCTCACGTAGAGCCGGTCGCGGCGCGAATCCACCACGCAGCCGTAGGGATAAACGCCATTGTTGTCAGCCACGAATTCGGTGGCTTCGGCGCGTTTGTTCGCAGCCGCCGTGTCGAAGTCTTCGTTATTTTTTTTGGCGACGACTTGCGTCGGGGCAGCGTTGCTGATCAACGCAACATCATGCACCGAATTATCCTGAAGCGTGACTTCCGAGACGCGGTTGTTCCAAAGATTCGCCGCATAGAGTGTTCGGTCATCGGCATCCAGCGCCAGTCCGACGGGGACGCCGCGCTCCGAGACATCGCGCAGTTTGATGCGTTCGCGCCCGGACAATTTGCCATCGGCGAAATCGAAGGCAAAAATCTGCTCACCACTCGAGCCGCTGCAATATAATTTCTTGCCATCGTGCGAAAAGACAACGCCGTAAAACGATTCGGCCAGGTTCGCGCGCGCGGCCACTTGCTGGGTTTGCAGATCCACGATGATGACTTCGTGCTGGCTGTAACCGCTATGCAGGACGGCGACATATTTGCCGCCGGGATGCACGGACATGTTGACCGGAAAATCGCCCAACTCGACGTGCTTGCCCGCCGGGCGAATCGTCCATTGGTTAGGGAGAAGCATCGAGCCGTCAGGCTGCAACCCCGGCCAAAGTGCGGGAGCGTGGGTATCGGCTAAAGCGCAACTTGTGGAAAAGATCGCGCTTAAAATGACGGCTTTAAAAAATGAATGACTGGCTTTCAGATTAAATTTCATGCGAGTTGATGTTGCCAAATCATCCTGGAACGGCGTGCAACTTTTTGGAAACGATTCGGTGTCATTGTAACTCGCCGCTAACCACAAGTCGAGTTACAATAACTCGCAATCCGGCTTAGGGCGTGAGTCGTTGAAAATCAATCCGGCGCACGTAGCCGAGGTCATTTTCCACGATGAGAAGATTGCCGTTTTTGTCCATCGAGACGGAACGCAACTGGCCAAACTTGATGCCCGGAGTGAAAAACCATTGGCCATCGCCCGCATGGGCATCTCCCGAACCGTTGACCAAAATATGTATGATGCCGGTGGCGTCCACATAAAGAAATTGCGCGCCGTTATCGGTGGCCAGAAAATAACCGCCGCAGGGCGGCTGCCAGACCCCGCGAACGTCGTTGAGGCCATTGGTCAGCGCGAGCGTGTTGTTGACCACGGGGCTGGTGCTGCCATTGCCGAACAGCAGCGTGCGATTACCGGTGCCCGCCGCTACCGCCCAGACGGTATTGTCATCCCGATCCGTGGCGATGATATTTGTGCCGCTGACGATGATATTGCCGAGGTCATCGAATTGACTGTTCAAATTGAAACTGCCGCCGGTTGGAGTCCATTGCCGCAAATGACTGCTGGAGGCATAATAAACCAGCGTCTCGTTGGAATTCACCCACAAACCGCGGCCGCTGGTGATGCCTTTGCTGTCGGTGAAGAGCGTCGTCATGATGCCATTGGTGGCGAGGCGGCGGATTTTTCCATTGCCCGTATCAAGCACATACACCGTGCCATCGCCGCGTACCCACAAACCATTTGGCTGATTCATCGCGACGTTGATGGCGAGCGTGGCGGTGTCCGGGCCATTTCCGGAAATATGCGTGCCGGCGACGGTGTGGATACGGCCGTCGAGCGTGACCTTCTCGACGGCGTGGGTGTTTTTATCCACGATATAGACATTGCCAGCGTCATCGGCCATGGCGAAGTGCGGACGCGACAACGCGGCGTTGGTGGCGAAACCGCCTTCAAAACTTGGCTGCCAATAATTGATGTTGTCCGTACCCGGATCGGCGCCGCTGCCCGCGATGGTGTGCAACACGCCATACGACTGCACCAGATTCGTGAAAGCAAACGGTGTATTCGTGGATAGATCCACCGCGCGCAAACGGAAAAAACTGTTCGATGCGAGTGGCGAAAAAAGACCCGTGGCATTGGCGTTCGTGGTGAAGAAATTTTGCTGGGGCATCCAAGTTGTCTGGCCGCTTAATTGCGATGCGGATTCCACCGTGCAGACGCCATTGGTAAAAGCATTAGCCCACGAAATCTGGCCGTTGGAATTGAAGGATTGAATTTGAAAGTTGTTTCCCGCCGCCCGGGCCAAACCGGGGCACAACCACAAAAACCAAAGCAACTTTCTAATACGCATTATGGAAGAACCAAGGTAGCACTTATCGCACGCGACAGCTATAACAAACTGCGCAGGTAAAATTTGAACGGGTCTTAAAACGAAGTATCGTTTCTATCCTGGCTACGGGCGCGAAAGTCTCAATAAAACCGTCTATGAACAACGGCTTGATGTCGGATATTTTTTAATATACGAACAGACTGTCTTGCATCAATCGTTAGGTGGCATTGACATGAGCAATTCTCCACAACATTTGAAACATTCTGTCGGAGTACCATTCTGGATTGGTTGCCTCGTCGGACCAATTTTGTTCATTATCTTTTGCGCGGCGTTGGGAATCTTCCAGAACAGTTTTACATTTTGGTTTTTCGCCGGCATTGGGGTTGTTGTCTTTGGTCCCGTTGGAGGCATGATTTCTCAAGCCAGTCATGACCTTTTTGTGGCACGCCGCTTGCGGCTGATTCACCTTTGGGATTTTCTCGCCTTCGCGGCTATTGCCATCGCGTTCGTTGTAGCGGGCGAGGCTTTATTTCACGCCCCCGGCAAGGAATCGGACATTAATATGTTCAAGAATCGCACCTTTGATATTGCCGGAGCGTTCGTCATGCTGATGGTGCTGGTTTACTCCATATCCAAGAATCCCAAGAATCTCGCGCATTTGTTATCACGGCAGACATGGATGGCAATTCTCTTGACCATCGCTTTGCTCGGAACTTGCGCCGGGATCTACAGGCTGACTGGATTTGACTTGAGTTGGATTATGGTGATTGGCACTGCACTCTGGGCAGCGACGAAGATTCATTTCAAGCGTTACGAGTCTGGCATTTCGTATCGGCCGGTTGTCTTGTTTTTCGGTTTCGTGTTACTTTGGTTCATCGCGTTTCCGTGGTATTTGGTTGTTCGCCACAAGATAAAGACGGGCACAGCGACTTTGAAAGATGGAGCTACAAATGGCTGACACCGGGGCGCGAAAGTCTCAATGTTTTAACGTCTTGATGAGAGGTAAATTTTAATATGCGAATTGGCAGCGGCGTTGGTGGTGAGTTCCTACGCGCGACATTATGGACATTTTTGGAAATACACACCCGAAACTGATGCCTCGGCACTTATTCTTTGGTGCCTTGGTCGTTCGCGAAAACACCGCAGTTCGAGCGAACGTAGAAAAACAAAACTATACTGTTTGCCCGCGCCATTGGTACATGGATGCGGACTTCAAATGCGAACGGTGCGGCCAAGAATTTACTTGGACTGCCGACGAGCAGAAGACGTGGTTTGAGGACTTCTCTTTCTGGATTGGTTCTCAGCCTCGTCAATGCAAGAAATGTCGCGCTGAGCTTCGCCGCCTAGTCGAGTTGCGAAAAGAGTATGATTCGACGGTTGCAGCAGCCCGGGAGCATGGGACGCTTGAACAAAAGAGGCGGATTATGGACATTGTGCTTGAGTTGCAGCAGGCGTTTGGAAATCTGCCTGAAAAGATGACGCAGACGATGGAATTGTTTCAGAGACAGCTTAAAAAGTAGGCGGTTCAACAATACTGCTCAAGCGAGATACCGACAGGTGCTTTAGAACGCTACTTTAAGCGCCTGCGCCTGCTGTGCTCGTCTCGCAGGTGCCCGTAGGTCTTCATGCACAGTGCTCCGCCGTCTTGGTGGCCTAACCAGCGTGATACCGTCGGAATATTCACTCCTTGCTCAATACAACTGGCGGCGAAAATGTGGTGCAAATTGCGCTGGACGTTGATATGCCAATCATCGTAAATGCGCTTGCCGCAGAACATTTGGACACGTAAACTGGTTGAACGATAGGCTGCCAGTTTAGCTCAGTGGTAGAGCAACGGTTTTGTAAACCGTCGGTCGTCGGTTCGACTCCGACAACTGGCTCCAATTTTCTCATTTTTTCAACTTCTTCGCAGGCAATTTCACCTTGGCCGAGTTGTGAATGCCCGGCGGTGCGGCAGCGCGCTATCTACCATGCCTAGATTTTTGATTGTCCGTTGCGGGACTTGGGACGACTGCGCGGCAGCGCAGCCCTGCCAGGTTAGTGGGGTGGAGGGTGCGAAGTCACGGTCTCGCGGGTACGCTCGCCCTCCCTTGGAGTTTTTGATTTTTTTGGGGGTGAAAAAAAGTGTGTCAATCCTTCCATAGGTTACAGAATTGAGGAGGGTTTATGAGACAATGGTGGGATGTTAAGTCAGTTTGATTGGTTGGATGGTTGGAACGGGGAATCAGGGAATATAAGCGGGCGTGGTGTTTTTTGCGGTGCGGGTGGATGGGGGCGTTGGCGGTGGCGGGAGGGTTCGATTGGCTTCAAAAATGTCTCATCCATTAATTAACCAAAATAAAATTATCCTAACCCCTATTATTATGTTGAGGAAATCACGTTCGGATGCGAGTTGGAATGCGTTGTCGCCGGAGCAGCAGTCCATTTTGGAGGGCTGGTTGTTTGATAATCATCTCAGTTATGTAAAGGCTTTGAAACGGGCGACGGAGGAGCTGGGTTTTACCGGGTCGCTGGCGAGTTTGAAGCGGTTTTACCAGCGGAAGTCGCAGGAGCGGATGGTGCGGGATTTGGCGGAGTCGAACCGGGACGCGGCGGAGATTGACGGGGTGAAGGTAGATGCGGAGCGGTTGCAGCGGGCGGGTTTGAAGATTTTGGCGCAGAAGTTTTTCCGGCGGATGCGGGATGAGGAGATTGCGGATGTGGGTTTGACGTCAAAGCTGGTGTTACAGGCGGAGGCGAACGGGATGAAGCGGGAGCGGTTGGAGGTGCAGCGCGCGAACCAGGAGTTGCGGCGGGAGCGGTTGCAGTTTGAGCGGGAGAGTTGGGAGTTTAGCGTGGTGGAGGAGGCGCTGGGGATGTTGCCGGAGTTGAATGAGTTGAAGTGGGCGCGGGACTCGGCGGCGGACCCGGATTTGGAGGATGAGCGGATCAATGCGATTCGGACGCGGTTGTTTGGGGCGGATGTGGTGAAGCGGTGTCCGGCGACGGCGGGGTTGCGAGTCGAAGAAAGGCGGCCGGAAGCGGACGATGGTTCGGATAAGTCCGCTTAGGCTCGGGTAAGGCCGGGTATGGAGGAAAACATTTTATGGATGCGATTGAGATTCGAGATGGGGAGCCCCTCTCTCCGGCTCTCTCCCCGCGCGGTCGCGGGGAGAGAGGGATGGAGTGCGGTGGTGGGCGATGGCGATGGGCGAAGGAAGTTACTTGGTGAATCTATGATTTCTTTCGTCCCTGAAGGGACTTGGTTTGTGGCGGAGGTAAACCCAGCAATAAATTGCTGGGCTAATATCTGCCGTCCCTGCGGGACTTGGGATGGCTGCGCGGCAGCGCAGCCCTGCCAGGTTAGAGGAAGGGGTGGAGCGGCGTGGTCGCGTCGCACTGCCTTGCGGATGGGGGCAAGGTGCGTCGTTAATAGTAATGATTTGCGGCTTGTTGAGGACTTGCTTTTTTATCACAGTGGCGAGATGAAAATTAAAAATCCTGGGATCATTCACAGTAAGGTTTCGCGCCGGAATTTTTTGCGGTTCACGGGCGCGGCATCGGTTACGGCGGCGGCGACCGCGCGCATGGGATTGCTGAATGTGGCTTCGGCTCGCGCGGAGGAGGTTGCCGCGGTTGCGGGAGGTAAAAAATACCCGATCGGGTTGGAGATGTATTCGGTGCGGAATGTGTTGGCGAAGGATTTGCCGGGGACGTTGAAGGCGGTGTCGAAGATGGGTTATGAGGTGGTGGAATTTTATGCGCCATATTTTAATTGGTCATTGTCCTACGCGAAGGATGTGCGGTCGCAGATGGATGATTTGGGATTGCGTTGTTTTTCGACTCATAATTCGTATGAGTCGTTCGCGCCGGGCGGCGGCATGGCCAAGGCGATTGAATTGAATCAAATTTTGGGGGCAAAAATTATCGTGCTGGCGTCGGCCCCGGGTGGAACGAAGGGCGTGGACGGCTGGAAGAACCTTTGCGAACGGTTGAGCGCGGCGACGGAGGAATTGAAAAAGCACGGGCTGACTGCGGGGTTCCACAATCATCAGGCGGAATGGACATCGCTCGAACCGGGCACGCGGATCATGGACGTGGTGGCGGCGAATACGCCCCACGAATTTGTGCTGCAACTGGACGTGGGGACCTGCGTGGAAGCGGGAGCGGACCCGGTGGCGTGGATCAAGGCGAATCCCGGGCGCATCCGCACGATGCATTTGAAGGATTGGGCGCCGGGTGCGGACAAGGGGTATCGCGTTCTGTTCGGCGAAGGTGTGGCGCCCTGGAAAGAAATTTTTGCGGCGGCGGAAACGACCGGCGGCATTGAATATTATTTGATGGAACAGGAAGGCAGCCGCTACGGCGAATTGGAGACGGTGCAACGCTGTCTGGAAAATTGGAAGCGCATGCGGAATGCGTAAGCGAATGTAAGAGATTGCAGCAAGGGAGGTTTGATAATTGGCATGTATATGCTTTAATGGAAGTTGTTGGCTGGGTTGCGTGGCGTAATCTTCACGAGGCCTGCGTGGGTGATTATTTCAGCACGACCTGTAATATATTAATAAACAGTTACTTATGCATGTATCATGGATGATTTAAATTCGGTGGAAAAATTCGTTTTTGTTGGCAACGTCAGTTTCGTTACCGGTTTTCCAATCCCCCGGCGAGTCTTGCATAATCTGGTTCTATTCGCTACTAACAGGTTGCCATGAGGCTGATTCCCTGCCTGATTTTGACCGGTGTGGTGTTTACGGTGGCGTCGCAAAGGACGTTCGCCCGGATGGAGTCTGCCGACGTCACTCTCGATTACGTGGCGAAGAAAGCCGAGGCGCGCGCGGCCAAGCCATTCCGTTCCCCGCGCGCCGACTTGCCGGATGTTCTGAAGGCAAGCAATCTGGATTACGACAAGTATCGCGAGATCCGGTTTCGCCATGATCAAGCGCTTTGGTCGGCGGAGAAGCTGCCGTTTGTCGTGGAATTTTTTCATCCGGGCTACCTTTACGAGGAGCCGGTGCATGTGAATGAATTTTCCTACGATTACGTTCAGCCGATCCGCTTCGTGCAGGATTTTTTCGACTACGGAAACCTGAAAATAAAAAATCAAATCCCGGTCACAACGGGCTACGCCGGGTTCCGGGTTTTGTGCGATTTGAATCGGCCGGGCCAACTGGACGAGCTGGGCGCTTTTCTGGGGGCGAGTTATTACCGGCTGCTGGGCAAGGGGCAGCATTACGGTGAATCCGCGCGCGGCCTCGCGCTGGATTGCGGCGAGACGGATCGTCCGGAGGAATTTCCCATCTTCACGGATTGGTGGCTGGGGAAACCGCAAACGAACGACACGCAGCTTCATCTGTTTGCGATCCTCGACAGCGTCAGTTGCACGGGCGCGTATGAATTTCAAATCCGGCCCGGTGAAACCACCACCGCGCAAATCGAGGCCGTGCTTTTCTTTCGCGAGCCGGCGGAAGTGCAAGCTGTGGATGCTAAAAAGAAGCCCATTGACTTGATCGGCATGGCGCCGTTGACGAGCATGTTTTGGTTTGGCGAAAATTCCGAGCGCAAGTTCGATGACTATCGTCCTGAAGTCCATGACAGCGACGGTTTGCTCATGCGTTTGGACAATAATGAAACCTTGTGGCGTCCGCTGAATAACGCGAAGACGATGCGCCATCAGAAATTCGCGACGAAGGAGTTGCACGGCTTCGGACTGTTGCAGCGCGACCGCGAATTCGCGGATTACCAGGACATATTTAATTCGTATCATCTCGTGCCGAGCGTATGGATCGAGCCAAAAGGCCACTGGGGCGATGGCGAAGTGCATCTGGTGGAACTGAGCACGAGCTATGAAGGGCTGGACAATATCGTTGCTTTTTGGGAACCGAAAGTGAAACCACAGCCCATGCAGCCCTTCCATTTCGGCTACACGCAATTTTGGACGCGCGAAACGGACCGCAAGCTTTCGCCCAACAAAGTATTGGCCACGCGCATCGGGTTGGATCCGGCGCATCCGACGTGGCGGCAATTCGTGATTGATTTTGGCGGGCCGAAATTTGCCGCGCTGCCGGAAGGGATCGAGCCCGAAGTGATCGCGAGTTGCAGCGACAACGCGAGCATCACCGAGCGGTTGGTTTTCAAAATCCCGCAGACTAATGATTGGCGCGCGATCGTGAAAATGGAACCGAAGCCCGGCAATACCGATCCCGTGGATATCCGTTGCACCATGAAGAAAGGGCAGGATGTCCTCAGCGAAACATGGACTTACCTGTGGAGCCCGCCTTAAATATTTCCAGTGGCGCACCCAATCAGCCGGGCCGGCTGGCAGGGCGTTCGCTCGACGAATGGAACGCCGCCTATGGCAAGGTGGAAAGTTATTTCCACGCCTTGCGAGTGCGCAACAAAGTGTTGCTCGGACGCCTTGTCACTCAGGTGCTGGAACGCGCAATGCGCCGCGCGCCGAACGAACCGAAGCGTTCCGCGACGGAACTCGCCGCGGAGGAATTGGATCACGTCGTCACCGGTTGGTACGCTGAAGTGTTGCAGGTATCGCCAACGGGTTCGGACCACATGCTTTCGACTCGTGGACGCCTGGCGTTGCTGCTCGCCGACATGCCGGGGAAATGGCAGGAATTGTTCCTCCAACCCGGCCCGTGGCCGCCTGAATTTATTTCCGCCATGCAAAAAGCTTACCTGCAAGCCGGGCCGGATTTTCAGCTCTCAAAAATGGCGCCGCGCCCATTGCATCTCGGCCCGATCACCACGCTCGCCAATCTCACCCACCTGCCCTACGCGCGCATGGTCACGATCTGGATATTGTTCGGATTGTTGCTCGTTCTGTTGTTCATGGTCACGCATCGTTGATGAACACCGCCCCAACGGAAACCACAAAGATGCCAGCAAATGATGAATCTCTCCGCTACACGATTCGCCCGGACAAACACGTGCGCGGCGGATTGCGCGTATTTATTTTCTATTCGTTCGCGGTATTGCTAACGGGGTTGGTGTCGGTGACGTTCGCGGATTTGCTTTGGCGCACCGGCTGGTCCACTTCGCGAACGGCATTGCTGGTGTTGTTCATTATTTTGTTTTTCTTTTCAGCGATTGGTTGCACGACCGCGATCTATGGATTCATTTTGCGCTTCGTCGGCGACCGGCATCGCATCACGCGCCTCGCCGATTATCATTCGCAAAGTCTCGAAGGCACCAGCACGGCGATTATCATTCCGATTTATAATGAGGACGTTCTCCGTGTTTACGAAGGCTTGCGCGTCACCTACGAATCACTGGAAAAAACCGGCCAGATTGAGCGCTTCGATTTTTTCATTCTAAGCGATTCCACCAATCCCGACAAATGGGCCGAAGAGGAACGCCGCTGGCATGATGTCATTCGCGAACTCGGCGCGCTCGGGCGCATTTATTATCGCCGCCGCATTAATAACGAAGGCAAGAAAAGCGGCAACGTGCGCGACTTTCTGAACACCTGGGGGCGGCGTTATCGCTACTTCATTGTGCTCGACGCGGACAGCGTCATGCGCGGAACGACGGTGGTTGACCTGGTAAAATTGATGGAGGCAAATCCCGGCGTGGGGCTGATTCAAACGGTTCCGGGACTTGTGAATGCCGAATCTCTTTTCGGCCGCCTGCAGCAGTTCGCGAATCGTTTTTACGGGCCGATTTTCGCGACTGGCTTGAATTATTGGGCGCAAGGTTTTGGAAATTATTGGGGCCACAATGCCATCATTCGCACGGACCCTTTCATGCATTATTGTGATTTGCCGAAATTACCCGGACGCAAACCATTCGGCGGGCAAATTCTCAGCCATGATTTCGTCGAGGCCGCCCTGCTCTTGCGCGAGAATTGGCAAGTTTGGCTCGCCTACGATCTTGAAGGCAGTTACGAGGAAGCGCCGCAAGGCATGATCGAGAATGCGCAACGCGACCGCCGTTGGTGCCAGGGAAATATGCAGCACGGGCTGGTGTTATTTGCGCGGGGTCTGCGCGGCATCAGCCGCCTGCACTTGATCAATGGAATTTTTGGTTATCTGGCCGGGCCGCTTTGGTTTTTCTTCCTCATCACATTTAATTGGATGTGGGGACTGCATCGTTTCAGTGGACTCTCGGACATCACGGTTCATAGTTGGACTTCGTATTTGAATTTAACGGGCAGCCAGCATGCCCTTTTGATTTTCCTGTTTTGCATGGCGGTGATTCTGTTGCCGAAAGTTCTTTCGCTGGCGGATATTGCGCTGGACCGTGAACGGCTGCGTGCTTTCGGCGGACTTGGACGCGTAACTTCCAGCACGGTTCTGGAAACGGTTTTTTCCACTCTGCACGCGCCGTTGCAGATGCTCTGGCATTTGCGCTTCGTCGTGACAATTTTGTTCGGCATCGGTGTAAATTGGGGCTCACAAAACCGCACAGCGGATGGCACATCGTGGGAATTCGCGCTGCGACGCCATTGGGGGCACACGCTTGCGGGACTGGTTTGGGGCAGTCTGCTTTGGTGGCTCGCGCCCTCGATGTTTTGGTGGTTCATGCCGGTATGCGCGGGCATGGTGCTGGCGATTCCGTTGAGTGTGCTTACGAGCCGCAGCAGTTGGGGTTCGCGCGCGCGCGCGGTTGGATTGTTCCTAACACCGGAAGAAACAATTCCCAATGCGGAACTCGATACGCTCCGGGTCCGCATGGCCGCGATGTCCGGCACGGCCAATATTTTCAAGCTGCCGCACGACGCGGGTTTTACGGAAATCATTTTGGATCCATATGTGAATGCGATTCACGTCTCGCTTTTGCGCGAGAAAAAATTGAATCCCGAATATGCGGAGGCGCTTTCAAAACTCGGCGCCGGGCAGCCGGAAGTTCGCGCGCTGGGCGAAAAATTGCTGGCGGAAGGTCCGAGCGTGCTTAAACCGCAGGAGAAGGCATTACTATTATCGGATGCCGATACGGTTTCGTGGATGCACCGCCAGGTTTGGCTGCGCGCGGGTGAAACGCTCGCGCCGTGGTGGCTTTCCGCCATCCGCCAATATGCGCGATGAAGTTTGCGCTCCCGCCCGCTTTTGCAATACTGATCACTGTTCATGCTTACAATTCGTGATTTAAAAACTTCGGTGAGTGCCCGGGTGCTGTTCGAGCACGCGGCGATGCAGGTAAATTATGGCGACCGCGTCGCACTTGTTGGTCCCAACGGTGCCGGCAAGTCCACGCTGTTTTCGTTGATCCTAAAACGGGCCGAGCCGGAGGAGGGAACGATTCAACGCGACGAGTGGACGATGGTTGGTTATCTGCCGCAGGAAGGTGAAGCGGTCGGCGACGAAACCGTGATGGAAGTGGCGACGGGCAAAGTCGGCGAGTTGCCGAAGCTCGAAAAGCAACTCCGCGAATTGGAAGCCGCGGGCGATGTTTCGAGTCCCGCCTATCTCGAAGCCCATGCGAAACACGACGCCT
Organism: Verrucomicrobiia bacterium; assembly: GCA_036268055.1. NCBI lineage: Bacteria > Pseudomonadati > Verrucomicrobiota > Verrucomicrobiia > Verrucomicrobiia bacterium. The sequence goes on from DATAUW010000013.1 coordinate 23,836, forward strand.
TGAACGATCCGCAAGTCGAGGCGAAGGCGAAGAAAATGTTGTCGGGTCTAGGCTATCGCGAAACAGATTTCAATCGCCGGGCATCGGACATGAGCGGGGGCTGGGTGATGCGCGCGCATCTGGCGCGTCTGCTGGTGATGGAGCCCGACCTGTTGCTGCTGGACGAACCGACGAATCATTTGGATTTGCTGGCGTTGCTGTGGTTGCAGGATTATTTAAAAAAATATTCCGGCGCAGTGCTGATGATTTCTCACGACCGGCAATTCATGGATGAAATCGTGACGCAGGTTTACGAAATCGCGGACAAAAAACTCGTCGCGTACACGGGAAATTATTCGGAGTTCCTGCAACAACGCGAAGCCAATTACGAGAATCGCGTTGCCGCTTTCAAAAATCAGCAAAAAGAAATTCAGGCACTTCAGGAATTCGCCGATCGTTTTCGCGCGATCCCTTCCAAGGCGGCGCAGGCCATGAGCAAGTTAAAACAGATCGAGCGCATGGAACAACTCGAGAAACCGACACCGCCTCGCAAGCCGTTTCGCTTTCAGATTCCCGCGCCTACTCGCGGCGGTCAACGCGCGATCACGCTGGAAGGCGTTCACATGGCTTATGGCGATCACAAGGTTTATCAGGGGCTGGATTTGATCATTGAGCGTGGCGAGCGCACGGTGCTCGTCGGACCGAACGGCGCGGGCAAATCCACTTTGCTGAAAATTCTTGCCGGCACGGTGCCGATTCAAAAAGGCGAGCGCAAGCTGGGACTCAATACGAAGCTCGGTTATTTCAGTCAGCATCGCGCCGATACGCTCGATGCCAATAAGACGGTGCTCGATGAAGTCTTGGGCGTCGCGCCCGCCATGCGTGAAGACGAAGCGCGCGCGGTGCTGGGCTCGTTCATGTTTCGCAAGGAAGAAATTTACAAACTCACGGGCGTGTTGAGCGGCGGCGAAAAGAGCCGGCTGAATCTGGTGAAATTCCTGGTGGATCCGCCGAACCTGCTGCTCATGGACGAACCAACGACGCATCTGGACATCACGACTGTCGAATCGCTGACGCTGGCACTGGAGCGTTATGAAGGCTCGCTGGTTTTCATTTCACATGACGTCCATTTCATCCGCCATTTGGCGACGAAGGTTCTTCATGTGAACGCCGGCCAGATAAAATCGTATCCGGGAAATTACGATTATTTTCTCGATAAGATCGGCGCGGCGGATGATGCGCGCGCCGCGTTGACCTCGAGTTGATGAGCCGCTTGCAAAAGCGGCGTTGATTAAAACCAATTCCAGCGGCTAGTGGACCACGAGCCCCAGGCTTTCATGTCGGCGAATTGCCGCCATGTCACGTGCTGGTCCATGAAAAGAATATTTCCTCCGATCGGGCGTCCGGACGTGCCCATGTGACTGCTATTATATCCCTTCGGCAATTCCGTCGGATTGACGGTGACGACGCCGGTGAACTTATCGGTGGGAACTCCCGAACCTTGCGAGATCACCACGTCGGTGACCAATTCCGTGGTTCCCGAACTATAGAAGGAATTAAAAACCGTGCCCATTTTGACGATGTAACCTTTCGGCGCAAGACCGCCCAAACCCGTGGGTGGCGTGACGATGCTCGTGCTGTAGGTTTGTGTGCCGTCCCGGCTCAGCAGCCATTGATAACTGGTCACGCGGCAGCCGCTCGAATAATTCCACCAAAAATCATTGTCCTGAACGGTGGTAAATCCTCCGGGGCAATAATCTATTTCACGGCTAGAACCTGATTTGGTCTGGGAATCCGCCATGTTTTGAGTGAGGTCCCACATTGCCGACCCTGGGCCTGGGTCGGTGGCGGTTTTTTCGGGCAGAAAATCATGGTTGTCGTCGGCGTACATTTGCAGCGCGAGCCCGATTTGGCGGAGATTGCTGACACACTTTGTGCGCTTGGATTTTTCCTTGGCCGTCGCCAGTGCGGGCAAAAGCAATCCTGCCAAAATGGCTATGATCGCGATGACGACGAGCAGTTCAATGAGGGTGAAACCGCCCGCCCTAAGAACACGGCTGCTGGTCGAATTAATTTTTGAACGGCCGGTCACGGAAAGTTCGCGCAGAGGTTTTGCGGCGGGTGTGTCGAGATTCATAAACATAAATAAGGGATTTGTTGTGTACAGATTACCTCAACGGGTATTAAATATTATTGAATCAAAGCGACTGTTTTTATGACAGGAACGGCGGGAGTCGTCAATTAATAATTATCAATCTCTGGGCCAAGCTTGCCGAATTCTATCGGCCGGGGAAGTAGGCGATGGCGCTTTTGAGCTTCATTTCATCAATCTCGCCCATTTGGCGCTGGATAATTTTTCCGCCGGGTGCGATGAGGATGGTGTAGGGAAATCCACCCGGCCAATCGGCATCAATCGCCGCGCCCAGCGCGTCCTTGTCTTTTCCACTGAACAGATAATTGCGGCACGCGACTTTTCTTTCCTGAAGGTCGGCAAGGACTTTGTCTTTTTTATCGAGATCATCAGCGCTGATGGTCACGACTTCGAAGCTGCCATTGCGATACATCCGATTCATGGTAACAAATTCCGGAAGCTCGCGCAGGCATGGCCCGCACCATGTCGCCCAAACATTGATCAGCCGCAATTTTCCGCTGTCGTTTTTCACGAGCGCCTTGATGGCGTCGGCATCCGCCATTTGCAACGTAACCGGCTCTTTTTCCATCTCCGCAAGTTCACGCGCGGCTGCTGTCCGCTTCTCCGACCATTTGATCGAACAGCCAAAGGTTTTGGTTTTCTCCACGGGCACGGGTTTGCCGGCGAGCAACGCGTCTAAGGCGGCGCGCGCGTCCTGATGAGTGGCGGCGTCTATGTTTTCAGCATTGTCCACGTGCCCGACGTAACGAAGTTTGCGCTCCTTATCAAAAATAAATACATGCGGCGTGGCGACGGGGCCATATGCCCGCGCGGTGGTTTGCGTGTCACCGTCGTAGAGATAGGGATAATTGAAGTCGCGTTCCTGCGCGCGGATTTTCATGTCCTCAAACGAATCACTGCGATCAGAATAAACCATTTCGCTGAGGCTGAGAGCTTGCGGATCGTTGGCGCCGATGGCTACTACCTTGACGCCTTTGTGTTCATAATCATTAACAATCTGTTTTATGCGGCCTTCGTATGCCTGCGCGGTTTTGCAATGATTGGCCGTGAAGACAATCATCAAAATTTTGGCGTCGGCATAATCTTTGAGGGAATGAAGTTTTCCGTCCACGCCGGGCAAATCAAAATCGGGAGCGGACGCGCCAATATCGAGGGTTTTTGTCAAGCCATCCGCCGTGAGCATGGGACCAGCGGCGCAGAACGTAACGGATAGAAAAAATATTCCAACGATGACGGCGGCAAATTGCAGGCGGCGGCCAAATGCTGAAGGATCAGAAGTTTTAAGACACTTGACCAATGATTTCATGAGCCAAATTTAACAGCCGTCCGTGGCTTTTTATTGTCTGGAAACGGCGGATTTTATGCCGGAAGCGGCGAGGCGATTGCGTGGGAACAAAATGTTATTTAGAAGAAAATGGTCGGGACGGTGAGATTTGAACTCACGACCTTCTGAACCCCATTCAGACGCGCTACCAAGCTACGCTACGTCCCGAACCATCCGGCTGTTTTTCAACGACCGGAAAATCATCTTACGATGGCGAATGCCAAATTCAATACTATTCGGCGCGCTTTTTGGACAACGTGTGAGTGGCGTGGCCGTAGAAAACTTCAGCGGCTTCCATCACCGTTTCTGAAAGCGTCGGGTGCGGATGAACTGTCAGAGAGAGGTCTTTCGCCGTCACGCCCATTTCGACCGCCAACGCGCCTTCCGCGATCAGCTCCCCTGCCCCAACGCCAACAATGCCCACGCCGAGGATGCGTTCAGTCTTCGCGCAAATGATCAACTTCGTCAGACCGTCCGGACGATCCAGCGTCAACGCGCGACCCGATGCGCCCCACGGAAATTTCGCGACTTCAATATCAACGCCTTCGGCCTTTGCCTGGGCTTCGGTCAGGCCGCACCACGCCAATTCGGGATCGGTGAAGACCACGGCGGGGATCACATATTTGTCCGCGGTGCCGATCTCGCCCATGATGGTGTCCACGGCGATGCGTCCCTCACGGAACGCCTTGTGTGCGAGCAGAATTCCGCCCGCGATATCGCCAATCGCATAGATGGACGGGTCGCTCGTGCGCTGGTTGGAATCCACTTTGATGAAACCTTTTTCGTCCTTTTGAACCTTCGTGCTTTCGAGGCCGAGATTATCGCCATTGGGCACGCGCCCGACTGCAACGAGAACGCGGTCGTAAAGTTCCTCTTTTTTCTGGCCTTCAAATTCGGATTCCACCTTGATCTGCTTGCCGCTGGTGGACATCTTGAGAACCTTCGACTTGAGGCGCACTTCCTTGAAATTCTTTTTCGCGTACGCCATCACCGGACGGACGAGGTCAGCATCGGCTCCGAGCAAAATGGAATCGAGCGCTTCCACCATGACAACCTTGCTGCCGAGCGTGGCGTAAACCGTGCCCAATTCCATGCCGATGTAACCGCCCCCGACGATGAGCAAATTCTCCGGGATGTCTTCCGTTTCGAGCGCCTCGGTGGAAGTCATGATGCGCGGGTTGCCGAGATCGAACGCCTTGGGCATGGCCGGCTTGGAACCGGTGGCGATGATGGCATGTTCGTAATTGACGAACTGCTGGCCCTGCTCGGTCTCGACGCGCAGGGAATTGGAACCTTCAAAATGCGCACGGCCGTGGATGACGTGGACATTCCGTTTTTGCGCGAGCATGCCGATGCCGCCGCAAAGTTTCGCGACGATGGATTCCTTCCAGGCGCGCAGTTGGTTCGTGTCAATTTTTGGAGCCTCAAAAACGATGCCGCGATGGGCGGATTCGCGCGCGGCGGAAATGGTGTGCGCCGCGTTGAGAAGCGCCTTCGAGGGAATGCAGCCGCGGTTGAGGCAGACGCCGCCGAGGCGCTTGTCGCGCTCGATGAGAATGACTTTTTTGCCGAGGTCCGCGGCATAAAACGCCGCCGTATAACCACCGGGACCGCCGCCGACCACTACAATTTCAGTTTTGATGGGTTCCATGTTTCGTGCTTCCTCGCGCCCTTACGCTGACAAACCGTTCTTGACGTCCGCTTCGTTGAAGTTTTCCAAAGCCTGCAACAGATCCACGGTGAAGCGCGCCGCCTCGCCGCCATCTATGATGCGATGATCGTAGGACAAACCGATCGGCAACATCATGCGCGCCTCGATGGCTTTGTTGCGCACGACCGCTTTCATCGCGCCTTTGCCAAGGCCGAGAATGGCGACTTCGGGCTTGTTGACGATGGGCGTGAAATGCGCGCCGCCGATACCGCCCTGATTGGAAATGGTGAACGTGCCGCCCTTCAATTCGTCGGGCGAAACTTTGCGATCACGCGCTTTCTTGGCCAGTTCATCGAGGTCTTTCGAGATTTGCAGCAGACTCTTTTTATCAATGTCGCGAATGACGGGAACGATCAAGCCGGCTTCGGTATCCACAGCGATGCCGAGATGGAAATATTCCTTGAATACAATTTCTTCAGCCGCTTCATCAATACTCGCGTTGAAAATGGGATGCTTTTTCAAGGCTGCAATAACGCCCTTCAACACGAACGAAGTCACTGTGAGCCGCGCGCCTTGCTTCTCGTAATCCGCTAAATATTTTTTGCGCAGTTCCAGAATGGTAGTGAGGTCCACGTCATCGAACTGCGTGACGTGCGGAATCGCATTCCAATTTTCCACCATGCGGCGGCTGATGATCTTGCGCAGGCTGGTCATCGGCTTCTTGGAAATCTCGCCCCACTTCGAAAAATCAATTTTCTCGGGAGCGGGTTTTTCCGCCGTAGGCGCGCCAACCGCAGCCTTGGGAGCCTGAGCGGCGCGCGTCAATTTCTGGATGTAATTCTTGACGTCGTCGAGGACGATGCGGCCACCGCGCGCGCTGCCGCGAATGCGGGTAAGATCAATGCCCAGGTCATTAGCCATGCGGCGAATGGAGGGCGAGGCGGCGACATCGCCGTTGGATTCGGCAACCGGCGCGGCTTCGATAGGTTCATCATCTTCCGGCAATTCCATGACCGGTTGGGCGGCGCGAGGCTTGGCGGCGGGGCGTTTTTCTTCCCTGGGCGCAGATGCTGGAGCAGCGGCGGAAGTTGAACCGCCAGCGCTTTCGGTGACGGTGATGATGCGCGCGCCGACGCTGATTTTATCGCCGCTCTTGACGTGAATTTTCGCCACGACGCCCGACGCCGTGGAAGGAATGGTGGCCACCGCCTTTTCGTTTTCCAATTCCATCAACGGCTGGTCCTTCTCGATCCTGTCGCCTTCCTTCACAAAAAGGCTTACGACAGTGCCACTGTCGGCACCTTCACCCAGATTAGGCAATTTTACGTCCATAATGATTCTGATAGCGGTCAGCGGCTAACACCCGGAACGATTTAGAGAATCGCCGCGTGAACTTTTTCCGGGGCGACATTTAAGTCTTTGATTGCCGTTTCGACAATCTTTCTTTCGATGGCTCCTTTTTCGGCGAGAGCGTAGAGAGTGGCGATGACGGTCAACTCGGCGTCCACTTCAAAGAAGCGGCGCAGGTTGGCGCGCGTTTCGCTGCGGCCAAAACCGTCTGTGCCGAGCGTCATCAAACCGCCCGGAACCCACGGCGCGATTTGGTCGGGCACCATTTTCATGTTGTCAGAGACAGCGATGAACGGGCCTTTTTCGTTGGCGAGCAGCGTTTCGATGTACGATTTTTTCGGCGTTTCGCAGGGATGCAGCATGTTCCAGCGGCGCGCTTTCAAGGCGTCGTTGCGAAGCCATTTATAATTGGTCGCGCTCCATACGTCGGCGGACACACCGTATTTTTCCGCGAGAATGGTTTGCGCGCGCAGGGCCTGGTTGATGATCGGGCCACTGCCAAAAATTTGCGCGCGATGCTTCATTCCCTCAGGGCCGGGTTTAAATTTGTAGAGACCTTTCAGGATGCCATCGAGGCAGCCTTCGGGCATCGCGGGCATGGCATATTTTTCGTTGTAAAGCGTGAGGTAATAGAAAAGGTCTTCGCCCTTTTCATACATGCGATGCAAGCCGTCGGCGATGATGGCGGCGACTTCGAAGCCGAACGCCGGGTCGTACGTGAGCAGGCTCGGAATCGTGCTGGCGGTGAGCAGGCTGTGGCCGTCCTGATGCTGGAGACCTTCGCCGTTGAGCGTCGTACGGCCATAAGTTGCGCCGAGCAAAAAGCCTTTGGCCTTGATGTCGCCCGCAAGCCACATCTGATCGCCGATGCGTTGAAAGCCGAACATCGAATAATAAATATAGAACGGAATCATATTCACGTTGTGCGTGGAATATGCCGTGCCCGCCGCGATGAATGATGACATCGAACCCGCCTCGGTGATGCCTTCCTCGAGGATCTGGCCGTTCTTGGTTTCGTTGTAATAGAGCAACGATTCCTTGTCCACCGGCTCGTAAAGCTGGCCCTTGGGCGCGTAGATGCCGATGTCTTTGAACAGGGCATCAAGACCAAATGTGCGCGCCTCGTCAGGAATGATCGGGACAATCTGCTTGCCGACATTTTTGTCGCGCAAGAGCAGCGCGAGCAAGCGGCCGAAACTGCCGGTCGTCGTGGTCGGGCTGCCGCCCTTGGTCAATTCAGTAAAACTTTCGAGGCGCGGAACCTGCAACGCGGGCGCGGTCGCCGAACGCAAGGGCAGGAAGCCGCCAAGTTTTTTGCGGCGTTCCAAAAGATATTTGATTTCCTTGCTGTCGGGAGCGGGACGATAGAAAGGTGTTTCGACGACTTCTTCGTCGTTCAAAGGAATGCCAAAACGCGTGCGGAACTCGCGCAGTTCTTTTTCGTTCAGCTTTTTTTGCTGATGCGTGATGTTCTTGCCCTCGCCGGCTTCGCCGAGGCCGTAGCCTTTAATGGTTTTCGCGAGGATGACCGTCGGCGCGCCCTTGTGTTCCATCGCGGCGAGATAGGCGTTATAAACTTTCCGCGTGTCATGGCCGCCGCGCAGCAGTTTGCGAATCTGCTCGTCGCTCAAATGATTCACGAGTTCGAGCAACTCGGGATATTTGCCGAAGAAATGTTTGCGGGTGTAACTGCCGGGTTCGACGGAATATTTTTGGTAATCGCCGTCCACTACTTCACCCATTCGTTTCAAAAGCAAGCCGCTCGTATCGCGGGCGAGTAATTCGTCCCAGTCAGAACCCCAAATAACTTTGATGACGTTCCAGCCCGCGCCGTGGAAGAGCGATTCCAATTCCTGGATGATTTTGCCGTTGCCGCGAACGGGACCGTCGAGACGCTGGAGATTGCAGTTGATGACCCAAACGAGATTGTCCAGATTTTCGCGCGCGCCGAGGGTGAGCGAACCGAGGGTTTCCGGCTCGTCGGTTTCGCCATCGCCGATGAAGCACCAGACTTTGGGCTCTTCGCCACTAATGATGCCACGGGCTTTCAGGTAGCGGTTAAAGCGTGCCTGATAGATGGACATGATCGGGCCGAGACCCATTGAGACGGTGGGAAATTGCCAGAAATCCGGCATCAAATAAGGATGCGGGTAGGACGAAAGACCGCCGCCTTCGGCGAGTTCCTGGCGGAAATTTTGCAGGTGGCGTTCATCGAGACGGCCTTCCATAAAGGCACGCGCATAAACGCCGGGCGAAGCGTGGCCCTGGAAATAAACGATGTCTCCGGCGAAATCACCGTGGCGTCCACGGAAAAAATGGTTGAATGCGACCTCGTATAAGGTGGCCGATGAAGCGAAAGTGGAAATGTGGCCGCCGAGACCGTCGTGTTTGGCATTCGCGTTGACGACCATCGCCATCGCATTCCAACGGATGAAGCTCTTGATCTTGACTTCGGTCTTCCAATCGCCGGGATAGGGTTTTTGCTGCTCGACCGGGATCGTGTTGATGTACGGCGTGCTGACGACTTGCGGCACTTTGATGCCCGACTCGCGCAGACGGCCCACCAGCTTATCGAGAAAACGGGTGGCCTTTAGCGGCTCCTGATTTTTCAGGACGTATTCCAGAGCGGGCTCGAGCGAGGCAAACCATTCCTGCATTTCGGAACCGTTTTTTTTGACCGGCACGTCTTCATGCCGCTCGCCTGCCTGCCAGTTTTTCGCCTGTTCGTTCATCAAATTCACTTTTTTCTTTGCCGGATTCAAATTCGCGATTCACCGTTGCGGAATCGCGGACACAATATACATAATCCATCGCGATATTGCTAGATTAGATAATATACTCATCGGCACCGGCGCGAAACAATATATTAGCGGCGTGTTAAAACAATGAAATATATTGATTTGAGCTTCGCGACACCCGCCGAGAATCTCGCCGCGGACGAAGCGCTGCTGGAGGCGTGCGAAACCGGCAGAGGCGGCGACACGCTGCGCTTCTGGGAATCGCCGCAATACTTTGTGGTTATTGGCTATGCGAATCATGCGGCCCGCGAGGCGAATCTCGAAGTGTGCCGCGCGCATGGAGTTCCGATTTTGCGCCGCTGCTCGGGTGGCGGGACGGTGTTGCAAGGGCCGGGGTGTTTGAACTACTCGCTGATTCTGGAAATCAAAGAAGACGGGCCTACTCACGGTATCACCGCGACTAATAACTTTGTGATGCAACGAAATCAGGCGGCGATTCAGTCGCTGGCTGGCAAACCGGTGCGGATTGAGGGACACACGGATTTGGCGATTGGGGGATTGAAATTTTCCGGGAACGCGCAACGGCGGAAGAAGCACTTCCTGATTTTTCACGGGACGTTTTTGTTGAATTTTGATTTGGCGTTGATCGAGAAATTTTTGAAGATGCCGTCGAAGGAGCCGGGGTATCGGCAGGCGAGGAAGCATTCGGAGTTTTTGATGAATTTGAATTTGCGGACAGAGACGGTGAGAGAGGCGATGCGGGAGGTTTGGGGTGCGGATGAGAAATTGGATACTTTGCCGATGAACGGGGTTTCGGAACTGGCAAAAAAGTATGCCACCGATGAATGGAATTTAAAATTTTAGAGGAGGAAATTTTTTTGCAGATTTTGGGTTAAGTCGAATGCGGCAATCTTGTCTTGTGTTGCTGCGGGTCGCAGACCCGCGATCCAATAGGAAAAGAGTCTCCCTGCCCGGTTTGACATTCGGTCGGTCTGCGCTAGGCTGAAATTATAGGGCTAACCAATATCCATTTATGAAAAATTTCATTGTCGGATTATTCGTGGGGATCGTCATTTTGGTCGCGGTGATTTGGTTTTATAGCGACAAAAACTCTCATGCGGAACGCGCCAAAGAGGAAATCAAGAGTGCGGCAACTAACACCAAGGACTTCGTAAAGGACAAGCTTTACGACGCTAATTTAAGCCCGGATGATATCAAGGATGAATTGTCGCGCACCGGCAAAGTGGTCCGCCGCAAGGCGCACGAAGCGGGCTCGGCGATTGCGGATGCGGCTGCCGATGCGAAAATCACCACTGAAATCAAAGCGAAATATCTCCGCGATCCCGACCTTTCGGCGATCAGCATTTCCGTGAACACGACGGATGGGCATGTGGAATTGTCCGGCACGGCTTCTTCGGTGGAAAATATCCGCAAAGCGATTCAATTGGCGTTGAACACGGACGGGGTGAAGGAAGTGGTTTCGACGTTGCAGGTTAAGAGTTGAGCAAGGCCGATGTTTAACCGCGGAGACGCGGAGGCGCGGAGAACCGAAAAGAATTATAAAACAGATTCTCTATGCTTTCCGTTGGTGCGCCGATAAAATTCCCTCCTCTATTTAACCGCCTGCGCTGCCGCCGGCGCCGGTGCCGGGCTCGGTTTGGCTGCGGGCGTCGAGGAGTTGATCGAGTTTCGCTTTATCCAATCCGGAAATTTCCAATGCGACTTGGCGGATGGTTTTGCCGGATTCGTAGGCGACTTTGGCGATCTTGGCGGCTTTGTCGTAGCCGATGACGGGGGCGAGTGAGGTGCACATGGCGAGGCTGTTTTCGATGTTGCCTTCGCACTTCGCGATGTCGGCTTCGAGGCCGGTGATGCAGCGGCGCGCGAAAACGCGGCTGCCGCTGGCTAGAATCTCCACGGCTTGCAAAAGATTATGCGCAATGACGGGGAGCATTACGTTCAACTCAAAATTTCCGAAGGCTCCGCCGAATGCGATAGCGGCGTCGTTGCCAATGACTTGCGCGCCGACCTGAATGAGCATTTCGCACATCACAGGATTTACTTTGCCGGGCATGATGGAGGAGCCCGGTTGCGTGGCGGGAAGTTTTAATTCGCCGATGCCGCAACGCGGGCCGGAGCCGAGCAAGCGGATGTCATTGGCGATTTTGATGTAAGCAACGGCAACCGTCTTGAGCGCGCCGCTGGCTTCGACGGCGGTATCGCGAGATGCTTGCGCTTCAAAATGATTTTTGGCCTCGCGCAGTTTCAGGCCGGTTTCGTGGGAGATGCCCTCGATGGTTTTGCGCGAGAAATCTATGTGCGTGTTGATGCCGGTGCCGACGGCGGTGCCGCCGAGCGCGAGTTCGCCAAGATTTCCCTCGAGCCGTTTCACGCGTTCGATGCCGTGTTCGACCTGGCTGGCGTAACCGCTGAATTCCTGGCCAAGACGAATTGGCGTGGCGTCCTGCAAATGCGTGCGTCCGATTTTCAAAATGTTGTCGAAGGATTTCGCCTTGGCGTCGAGCGCGGCGTGCAACTCAGTCATCGCGGGAATGAGTTGGTGGACGATGGCATCGAGGGTCGCGAGATGTATGGCGGTGGGGATGACGTCGTTGCTGGATTGGCCGCAGTTGACGTGGTCGTTGGGGTGGACGGATTTATCGCCGCGTTTGCCACCGAGGATTTCAATGGCGCGATTGGCGATGACCTCGTTGGTGTTCATGTTCGTCGAGGTGCCGGAACCGGTCTGGAAAATGTCCACGACGAATTGATGGTCCCACTTGCCTTCAACGACTTCCTGCGCGGCGCGCTGGACGGCATCGGCGATTTTAGCGGGAACATAACCCAGGCCAGCATTCGTGGCGGCGGCGTGTTTTTTGATGAGGCCGAGCGCCTTGATGAATTGGCGCGAGAAACGGAGATTGGAGATGGGAAAATTTTCAACGGCGCGGGCGGTTTGGGCGCCGTAATAGGCATCGGAAGGAACCTGCATTTCGCCCATCGAGTCCGCTTCCGTTCTAAAATTTTGATTCATCGTGCGCAATTTGTAACGGTTCCCGGAAATTTGCCCAATAAAAAATTGGTGGTTAATGAAAAGTGCGGGGCGAGTGCGAGAGATTTGGTTTCAGATGATTGATTCTTTCGTCCCTGCGGGACTTGGTTTGTAATGGACGCAAACCCAGCAATAAATTGCTGGGCTAAGATCTGCCGTCCCTGCGGGACTGCGGCGGCGCGGCAGGGCCGCCTTACCACGCGACGGGGGCACGAATGCGTATCGCGTAATTGCCGAGTCGGACGGGAAAGATCGGCTAAAGGGGCTTGGAGCGGATGAGTGTGCGCAATTTTTTAACTGTGCCAAGCGTTTATCAAATCTCACTTGCTTTGGCGGAATTGAACCGTATTTTCTTCGGATGTTAGATACGGACATATCTGTTGCGGCGCAGCCGAATGTGAAAACAAATGCGGCGGCCGATTTGCTTGCGCCGCTTGATACCTTCGCCCGGCGCCATATCGGCCCGGACGCGGATGAAACTGCGCAGATGCTGAAAACGCTCGGCTTCGGCAAGCTCGATGAACTTATCGAGGCAGTCGTGCCGAAGCAGATTCGCTTGTCCAATCCGCTTAATCTTCCCGCCGCGCGTGGTGAGCAGCAGGTTCTCGCCGATTTGAAAACCATCGCGAGCCAGAATCAGGTTTTTCGTTCGTTCATCGGCATGGGATATTATAATTGCATTACCCCGCCGGTGATTCAGCGCAATGTTTTGGAGAATCCCGGTTGGTACACGCAATACACGCCTTATCAGGCAGAAATTGCACAAGGGCGTTTGGAGGCACTGCTGAATTTCCAGACGATGATCGCCGACCTGACGGGCCTGGACATCGCGAATGCTTCGCTGCTCGACGAAGCGACGGCGGCGGCGGAGGCCTTGCATCTTTGCCATGCGTTCGCCGAGGATCGGAATATTTTTCTCGTGTCGGAAGAATGCCATCCACAGACGATTGACGTAGTCAAGACGCGTGCGAAGCCGCTGGGCATCGAAGTGCAAGTTGGGGATCACCGCTCGTTTCAATTTTCCGATAAAGTTTTTGGCGTGCTGGTACAGTATCCGGCAACTTACGGCAATATTTACGATTATTCGGAATTGGTGAAACAGGCGCACGCAGTAGGGGCGCTGGTGGCGGTGGCGGCGGATTTGTTGAGCCTCGCGATATTGCGTCCTCCGGGGGAATTTGGCGCAGACATCGCCATCGGCAGCGCACAACGGTTTGGCGTGCCGCTGGGTTTCGGCGGCCCGCATGCCGCGTATTTTGCGACGCGCGATGCTTATAAACGGCAGATGCCGGGACGCATCGTGGGTGTATCGAAAGATTCGCGTGGCCGCCCTGCCCTGCGGCTCTCGCTGCAAACGCGCGAGCAACATATCCGCCGCGAAAAAGCGACGAGTAATATATGCACGGCCCAGGCGCTGCTCGCGAACATGGCGTCGCTTTATGCGGTTTATCATGGAGCGGAAGGCATCAAGCGGATTGCACAACGCGTGCATTTGATGACCGAGGTTTTGGCGCAGGGGCTTTCAAAGCTCGGATATGAAATTCCGATGCCGATGTGCTTCGACACGATCCGCATTGATTTGGGAAAGAAGACCGCGAGTGAAATTGTGAAGCTCGCCGAGGCGCAGAAGATTAATTTACGGGTTATCGGTGCGAACAGCGTGGGTATTTCGCTGGACGAAACAACGACGGCGAAAGACATCGCCGATTTGTGGAGCGTATTTAATGGCGGGCGGGCGGCGGCGTTCACACCGGCGGAATTAGTTTCGCAAGTAACGGCGGAATATCCGGAGGATTTTGCGCGGACGAGCGAGTATTTGAAGAATGCGGTGTTCAATCGGCATCACAGCGAGACGGAGATGTTGCGGTATTTGCGGCGGTTGGAATCGCGCGACCTTTCGCTGACGCATTCGATGATTCCGCTAGGTTCCTGCACGATGAAGCTGAATGCAACCGTCGAAATGTTTCCCGTGTCGTGGCCGGAGTTCGGGCAGTTGCATCCATTTGCGCCGCTCAAGCAAACGCACGGTTATCAAACGCTTTTTCAACAGCTTGAAGATTGGTTGTCGGAGATCACGGGATTTGCCGGGGTTTCGCTGCAACCGAATGCGGGTTCGCAGGGCGAATATGCTGGGCTGCTGGTCATTCGCGAATATCATTTGGATCGCGGCGATACGCATCGAAACATTTGCCTGATCCCGCAGTCGGCGCACGGAACCAATCCCGCGAGCGCGGTGATGGCGGGCATGGAAGTCGTGGCGGTGGCGTGTGACGGGTATGGAAATATCAACGTGGCCGACTTGAAGGCGAAGGCGGAGGCGCATAAGGATAATCTGGCGGCGTTGATGGTGACGTATCCTTCGACGCATGGCGTCTTTGAGGAAACGATAAAGGAGATTTGCGAGATCGTTCACGCGCATGGCGGGCAGGTTTATATGGACGGCGCGAACATGAATGCGCAGGTGGGGCTTTGCCGGCCGGCGGACATTGGCGCAGATGTTTGCCATTTGAATTTGCACAAGACGTTTTGCATTCCGCACGGCGGCGGCGGCCCGGGCATGGGACCGATCGGTGTGGCGGAACATTTGGTGCCGTTTTTGCCGGGGCATGCGGTGGTCAACCTGGGCGGGGAAAATCCCATCGGTGCGATTTCGGCGGCGCCGTGGGGCAGTGCGAGCATCCTGCCGATTTCATGGGTCTATATCGCGGCGATGGGCGCGGCGGGTTTGACCGAGGCGACGAAGGTGGCGATCCTCAATGCGAATTATATCGCGAAGAAATTGGATTCGTATTTCCCGGTGCTCTACAAAGGCTACGGCGGTTTGGTGGCGCACGAGTGCATTTTGGATTTGCGGCATTTCAAGAGTGTGACGGTGGAGGATGTCGCGAAGCGGCTGATGGATTATGGCTTTCACGCGCCGACGATTTCTTTTCCCGTGCCGGGCACGATGATGGTCGAGCCGACGGAGAGCGAAGCGAAGGGTGAACTGGATCGTTTTTGCGAGGCGATGATCGGCATCCACGCGGAGATTGTGGCGATCGAATCCGGCAAGGCGGACAGCAAAAATAATTTGCTCAAGAATGCGCCGCACACAGCGGATGTGCTCGCGAGCGACCAATGGAACCGACCTTACTCACGCGAGCAGGCGGGTTATCCCGCGAAGTGGCTGCATGAACAGAAATTTTGGCCTTCAGTCGGGCGCATTGATAATGTTTACGGCGACCGGAATCTGGTGTGTTCGTGTGAGGGGATGGAAAATTACGCGGTCTGAGGTCGCGCTGATTTAGGCGAGGGTTTTGCTGACCGCCGGCCGCGGGTTTTAGCGTTTAATCCAAGGGCTGTCCGCAGGCGCGGAAGTCGTGGCGATTTTGCGCATTTTGTTGATGGCGACTTTGAGACTCTTTTGGCCAAAGACACCGGTTCCGCTGATGAAGGTATCCGCGCCGACACGGGCACATTCAGCGGCGGTGATGAAATTAATCCCGCCGTCCACGCCGATGCGATAGCTCAGATTTTTTTCACGGCGCCACGCGTAGGCTTGCTGCATTTTCGGCAAGGTTTCGTGGATGAATTCCTGGCCGCCGAATCCGGGGTTGACGGTCATGATGAGCAAAGCGTCTATCTTATCGAGATATGGTTGCACGGTTCCGATGGCGGTGGGCGGGTTGATGGCGAGCCCGACCTTGATGCCGAGGGATTTGATTTTCCAAAGCAGCGGCGTAACCTGGTGTTCGCCGAGTTCGACGTGGATATTGATCTGATTGGCGCCGGCTTGATGGAACGGCTCAAGCAAAATTTCCGGCTTGGAGCACATCAGGTGGACATCAAAAAAAGTTTTGGCGAAAGGACGAATCGTTTTGACGACTTGCGGGCCGAAGGAAAGGTTCGGGACGAAGTGGCCGTCCATCACGTCGAGGTGCAGCCAGTCGGCGCCGGCCTTTTCGATGCGGGCCGTTTCACTCGCGAAACGGCCAAAATTTGCAGCCAGAAGAGAGGGCGCAATAATCATTGACCAGAGGCTAGACGATTGCGCCATTAATAGTCAATCTCCCAAGATTAAATGACAGCACTTCAATTTTATTAAACTGGCGCACCAGTAATTATTGGCTTAAACGGTAATACATTCTTGGACTGGAAACAGAATTGGTTACAATAAATCGGCCTTCATTTTGAACCGGAGCAGGAGATACCGTAATCCAGTTTGCCGCTTTTCCGAGATTTGTGGAGGATTGTAAAGTATATCCAGCCATGTTGGCGGGCCAAGCCAATACGGCTTCGGAACTGGAAGCACTAATGCTAAGTTGTGTTGCGAATGAAAGGCTGAATACTGTGCCCTGTCCGATAGTGCCGCCGCGCTGGGCCGTCCCGTACAAAATATTGTTTGAGAAAGTCAGCCCCCCAAGTGGCGTGCTGCCACCGCTATTGGTAAGATTTAAAACTGCCGAGAAGTTATGCAGATTTGAAATTCCTCCTCCTACAAGATTGAACACGAAAATTGTGCCATTTCCGGTATTTCCGCCCCCGCCTGCTATGCCATAAAATGTATTGCCTGATAGAATCAATCCTTTAGGCCCGTCGCCTTCGTAATTGGTCGCGTTCATCGTTGCCGCAAAATTGTGCAGATTCGTGTAATCCGATCCGTCAATATTAAGCGCGAATATAGTTCCATCATTTGCGCTTCCGCCTGAGCTTGTAACTCCATAAAGACGGTTGTTTAATGATATTAACCGCCCTAGAGGAATTATTCCATCCGTACTGGTACTGCCAAAGCTATGTAAATTCGTGAACCCAGATCCATCCGTATTTATCGCAAATACGATACCGTCCTTCCGAGTGTTTCCTCCCGTAAATGTTGTACCGTAAAGCGTAACGCCAGATATAACTAATCCATTCATAGGCTGGCCGCCATCGGTCAAACCAGTGAAATTATATAGGTTTGTAAAGTTCGACCCGTCAGTATTAATGGCGAATACAGTGCCATAACCATAACCTCCACCCATTTCCGTGACCCCATAGAGGATGTTTCCAACTAAAGTTAACCCGCCGATCGGCCGGGCTCCGTCGGTATTCGTGTTGGAACTAAAAGAGCCTGTAGATGGAATTGATGGAAAATTGTGCAGATTCGTAAATTCCGACCCGTCAGTGTTCACTCTGAAAAGAACACCCGTGTCACCAGATCCGCCGTATATAGTACTACCAAAAAGAGTCTTGCCAGACAAAACTAATGCAGCGTACGGACCGATGCCATCGCTGTTTGTAAATAGGGCGTTGGTATCGACAGAGGCCAACGGCGTAAAACTATGGATATTCGTAAATCCGGAACCGTCCACATTAACGGAGAAAATTGTCCCAAGAGTTGCTTCCTGCAGGCCACCAAAAGTTGTCGCTCCGTAAAGCCGGTTATCTGAAAAAATTAAACCGCTATAAGGCTGTCCAGCATTTGTACCGCCTTGAAAATTATACAAAGTGGTAAATACCTGCGCTCTTACCCAGTCTGCCAATAGCAAGCAAATCCCAACGATCAACAAATACGCCGTCAACGAACCTTTAGTATTGAGTTTCATAGACGATGTTTTGGGCCTGGAAAATGACTTTTGCTACTTGATTAACTTGAAGATGTAAAGTTCAGAATTCTCGTCATGGTTTATGCCCGAATTCAATTTGGCTTTATTAAGCTGAACGGCGATGTGCAGCCAAAAAACGGCGCTTATAAAGCGCCGTTGCAATTTGATTTTCCCCTTTTGATTATGCCGTTGCTGGCGCGGGAGTGCCCAAGCCGGGCAAATGCGGCGGAAGGGGCTTGAGCGGCGGTTCGGGCAAAGGTGTCGCAGCTTGCGCGCCGGAGGGTGGGTCCACTTTGGGAGTGGGCGGCGGCGGCGTGAATTTGCCGGTGCGCACGATTTCTTCGACTTGCGAACCTTCCAGCGTTTCGTATTCGAGCAAGGCATTGGCGATCAGTTCAAGCTTATCGCGATTCGCATTGATGATGTCGGTCGCGACTTTGTAACCGTTATCAATGATGCGCTTGACCTCGGTGTCAATCTCCTGCGCGGTTTGTTCGCTGTAATCCTTGCTGCGGGACATTTCGCGTCCAAGGAAAACGTATTCGCTGCTGTCGCCGTATTGGATCATGCCGAGCTTCTCGCTCATGCCCCATTGGGTGACCATCGCGCGCGCCATTTGCGTGGCTTGCTGGATGTCGCCCATCGCGCCGGAGGAAATATCATCGGAAACAATTTCTTCGGCGATGCGGCCCGCCATCGTCACGGCGATGATGTCGAGCATCTCTTTGCGGCGGCGGTTCAAAATATCGTCCTTCGGCAAATACATGGTCGAGCCCAGCGCCTGGCCACGAGGAATGATGGTTACCTTGTGCAGCGGATGGGTGTGGGTCAAAACGACGTTGATCAAGGCGTGGCCAGCTTCGTGCCACGCGGTGAATTTTTTATCTTCATCGGTCATGGCCATGCTGCGGCGTTCACGGCCCCAGCGCACTTTGTCGCGGGCCTCTTCCAGTTCAAGCATGCCGACCGCTTTGCGGCCAGTACGGGCCGCGAGCAACGCCGCTTCGTTCAAAAGGTTCGCCAACTCCGCGCCGGAATAGCCCGGTGTGCCACGAGCGATGATGGCCAGGTCCGCCGTCGGATCGAGCTTCACATTCTTCGCGTGGACTTTGAGGATGGCTTCACGACCGCGCACGTCGGGCAAGTTCACCGTGATCTGGCGATCGAAACGTCCGGGGCGCAACAACGCTGGGTCGAGCACGTCAGGGCGGTTCGTGGCCGCGATGATGATGATGCCTTCCTGAGTATCGAAACCGTCCATCTCGACGAGCAACGCGTTCAACGTCTGTTCGCGTTCGTCGTTGCCGCCGCCAAGGCCATGACCGCGGCTGCGACCCACGGCGTCAATTTCATCAATGAAAATCAGGCAGGGCGTATTTTTGCGGGCTTGCTCGAACATATCGCGCACGCGGCTTGCGCCCACGCCGACGAACATTTCCACGAAATCCGAACCGCTGATGCTGAAGAACGCGGCATCCGCTTCGCCGGCGATGGCTTTCGCCAAAAGGGTTTTGCCAGTGCCGGGCGCGCCAACCATCAGCACGCCTTTGGGGATGCGTCCGCCGAGCTTTTGAAACTTCTTCGGGTCTTTGAGAAATTCCACCAATTCAGACACTTCTTCCTTGGCTTCCTCGACGCCCGCAACGTCCTTGAAAGTCGTTTTGTTCTTTTCCTTGGCCAGCATGCGCGCCTTGCTTTTGCCGAAGCTCAATGCGCCTTTGCCAGCCATCTTGATCTGGCGAATGAAGAAAAACCAGATTAGGGCACCGATGAAAATCAGGGGTCCGACGCTCCACAACAGATTCAACAGCATTGTCGGCGGTTCCTGCGAATCGAAATTTTCCTTCGAGAGCAATGCGCTCAACTGCTTGTCCGTCAGGTAAATCTTTGCGCGAAAAGGATTTTTGACCTCGTGCTTGGGATCCTTGTAATAATTGCCCGTCACGTCCTTGAACATGGATTGCGGGTTGAACTTTATCGTTGCATTGGCGATCAGGTTGTTGGTGCTGAGTTCGTTGAATTTGGCCTGGGTAATGAGGTCGCCCTGGGTATCGTATTGATTGTGCAGAAGCACGACCAAAAGGACACAGCAGAGGATCAGGATCCAAACAATCCAATTACGCGAGGGCATTTTGAAATCGCCATTTTTCCGGCGATCATCGTCCGTGTTTCTATTATCGTCTGACATTTTATTAATTTAAATTTTTTGAAATTCTTATGCCGATTCCCGGCTGACCCTCAGTTAGCATAACCTTTTCCACCGCCAAATCAACTGGTTCCTCGTGTTTTTGTCGAGCTTGAATCCTTCTGCCAGCCGAAGCCCTTCCACCCAAAACAACACGCCGGCCGTGGTGACACCGACGAGCACGCGATGTCTCTCCGCACGAGGGAACTTTCCATTGATGAATAAATCCTGCAACTTGACGGGCGACGCCATGCCGATCGGCTGAAAACGGTCGCCCGGTTGCCAATGTCGAAGTGTAATATCAATCCCTACTTTATCGGCATCAAAATGTTCGGCATTTACCTCTTTTTTTGGCAGGCGGAAAGGACCTAACAGAGAAGGAGTTGCAACCCAATTAACCACGATGTTTTTGAAGGCAATCTTTCCAGCTTTACCTCGCAGTCGCACCTTGGTTTCCTCGTGAACAAAGGTCTGAGGTTTAAACTGTTTGACTTGGATGTTGCCGGAAGGTTCTCGGGACACAGCAACTTTTGGGCTGATGGTCACGGGCCCGTTCGCGCGCTCGCGCAACTGCTCGATCAAATCGAAATTTGCAGTCAGGCCTAATTCAATGAGTTGCAGTTGGACGCTTCGCCGCTGCAAAGCGGGTGGAAGTTTTGAGAAAGCCCTTCGCCGCGTGGCTTTTAACCAGGCGCGCGCCGCGTCCGTCACGAACTCGGCTTCCGCGCCGACGATTTCCATCTGCCGCAAAATTACCCGTGACAAGGCGGGTTGAAATTCTTTCGCAAGCCAGGGCAACAACTCGTGGCGGAGGTGGTTGCGCTGGATTTCGATTTGCGCATTCGTCGCGTCCTCGCGAAACGCGATCCGCTGCTCCTTCGCGTAAGCTGCAAGCGTAGCTTTGGGTAAATCCAGCAATGGCCGGGCGAGAAAAATATTTTTGTCCTTCGACGATGGCGAGAGCCATTTCATTCCCGCCATGCCGTCGCCGCCCGCGCCGCGCAACAACCGCACGAAGAAAAGTTCCACCTGATCGTCCGCGTGATGGGCGAGCGCGATTTTTTTAAACTTTAAATCTGCCGCCGATCGCGCAAGAAAATCGTGCCGCAATTCCCGCGCCGCCATTTCCAGCGAAAGTTTTTTTTCGCGCGCCCATTTTTTTACATTGCCGCGCTCGGCGACAAAGGGGAACTTTAATTTTTTCGCCGTGTTCCTGACCAGTTTTTCATCGGCATCACTGCTGCGACCACGGAGTTGGTGATTGAAATGCGCGACGGCCAGTTTCCATTTTTGCGCAAGCGCAAGGCGCGCCAGGACATGCAGCAAAACCATGGAATCCAATCCTCCAGAAACTGCCACTAAAATTTCTTCACCACGGACAAATAATTTTTTCGCCGCGATGGCTCGTTCGACTGATTTTAGCAAATTACCCACGAAGGGATGCTAAAGCGCGGAGAAGCGAGTCGCAACCATCAAGATATATACTCAGTATATACTGATGGTTTTGCCACGGATGGAACACGGGCAAAACACGGATTGGAAAAAGATTTTGAAGCGCGAGAGCGTAGGCGTGAAAACCGCACTTCGTTACGTGCAAATCAGCGGCGTAAATTGGCGTCCTAGAATCGGTGCGCTTGGCGTCTTCAGCCAGCTTTCCAGCAACCCGGCATATACGGAACGGAAATCCACGTTGTATTTAATGTCGCCCTCGAACAGATCACCTGGCGCGAGACTCGGGTATTTGCCGAGCAAGCCCGCCTTGACCTTTTCACCCACAATGAACATTGGCGCGGCGGCTCCGTGGTCGGTGCCGCCATTCGCGTTTTCGGCCACGCGACGCCCAAATTCGCTGAACGTCATAACCACCACGCGCGACATGTTGCCCTGCGCTTTCATGTCGTCGGTAAAAGCCTTGAGGGAGTCACCCAAGTCTTTCAACAACCGCTGTTGCGCGGGGAGTTGGTTCGTGTGCGTGTCGTAGCCGCCTTGCGAAACATAGAACACCCGCGTGGGCAATCCGCCGCCGATCAATCGCGCAACGAGCTTCAGCGAATTAGCGAGTTGCGATTGCGGATAGTTTCCCTTGTTATCAATCTTCGCGCTGATCGCGCGGATTTTGTCGGAGCTAAGTTGCGCGTCCATCGCGGTGCGTTCGAGAAAGTCCAAGGCGGAGCCGGTATGCGGCGTCGGGCCGTGGATTGCGCCGATGGTATCGCCGGAATTGCTTTCAGCGCCCGAACTGCTTTCCATCATCGCGGGGTCGTCGAGTTCGTTTAATTTGCGATAGGATTGTTCGCCATTGCTCGCGCCCTTTTCGTTGCTGATGAAGCGATAGCCTTGGGGATTTTCGAGGCTCACACCCATCGGATTTTTCGCGGCAAAAGCTTGCGGCATCTGGCGACCGATATTAATGCCCACGGTTGGATCGCAACCGGCGCAGGCATTGTCGAAGTAACGTCCCAACCAGCCGTAACGCTCAAATTCCGCCGAGTCGCTCGCGGTCTGCCAAATTTCCGTCGAACGAAAATGCGAACGGTTCGGATTTGGATAACCAATGCCCTGGATCACCGCCAGATTGCCGCTGTCGTAAAGTCCCTTGAAGCCCGTGAGGCTGGGATGCAAGCCGACGGAATCCGTGAGCTTGAGCACGTCGTTCGCGGCGAGCCCAAGGTGCGGGCGCGCGCGGTGATAATTATCATCGGCGAACGGCACAACTGTATTGATGCCATCGTTGCCACCGGCCATTTGCAACACGACCAGAATGGTGCCGTCGCGCCCGGTCACGGCTTGCGTGGCGGAATTCGCGGCCTCGGCTTCGAGCGCGGAAAAAGTGTTCGCGAGAAAGGCGGGCGCGGTGTAAGCGAACGCGCCGCCGAGAATCGTGGAGCGCAAAAAATCGCGGCGCGTTCGCAAAATGGCATCGGTTTTCATAAATTAAAGGCGGTAAAAACTTCCCAGGTCCAATCCGTCCGGCGGCACATTCGACGACCAATCTTTCCCCTCGGGCATGCCCACCACCGGCAGAAGCTGGCGCTGCTTGAATTGTTTCACGATGGCGTGGGCGCCGCCGCGAAGCGTTTTGCGCAGCGCGGCATTGGTGGCGCGCGTGGCCTGCATGATCTTTGTTTCCGACAAGAGACTTGTGTCTTTCATAAAAGTTTTTGCCATGTCACGCCAGTTGATACTCCGGCGTGCTCATCATCAGACGCACGGCATTTAAGATTGCTTCATCGTTGAGGGCGGTTTGCGAATCCAAATAATCGCGCAAGGTCGCCTCCTGTTTTTTTGAGAGTTTGCTTTGCAATAAACGCTTTTCCAATGCGGCCACCAGTTTGCTTTTGTCGGTGCGTTCTTCAGGCGCCAGAATCCGCTCCACATCCACTTGTTCGAGGCGAAAATTGGGCCGGCGATTTTGCGCCATGTTGGATGCGGCGATGGAGCCGGGGAAAACTCCGGCGAGGGTGGTGCGTAGCATATTCATATCGCCTTGCACGAGAATTGCCGCTTCGTTGTAACGTGCCAGCAGATTGTTGGTCGTAATCCAACTGAGGCCGCCGTCCCAGCCTTTGACATTTGGCGGCGCGAACAAATCCTGACCGAGATTTTTCGTGAGGCCGGCGCAAATGAATGGTCCCGGCAGAGGACGTTCCAGCATGCGCACACTGCCGACGAGCCATTGCACCGGGCTCTTGACCTGGTTGCGCACGACAGAAGGCGAATAGAAGGCTTCGCAACGAAACATCGCCTTGAGCACTGGCTTGAATTGATTTCCCGAGTTGCGAAAAATTTCCGCGAGCGAGGCGTTGATTTCCTCGGAGGGTGGTTCGCCGGCAAAAAAGTTCCAAAGCTTCGCGGTGATGAACCGGCTCGCCTGCGGTTGCTCGACGATGATGCGCAGAATATCTTCGCCGGTGAAACTTCCCGTTTGGCCGAGAAAACTTTTCGTGCCGTAATCGTGCAGACGGGGGCGTTCGTCGAACTCCTGGTCGAGCCGGTTGTAAGTCCAACCGGTCAGGGCGCGCGCCGATTCGGTCACGTCGTGTTCGGTATAATGCCCTTCGCCCAGCGTGAACAATTCCATCACTTCGCGCGCAAAATTTTCGTTGGGATGTTCCTTGCGGCTTTGTGCCTGGTCGAGCCAGACGAGCATCGCGGGGTCCTTGGCGACGGCGAGCAACAAGTCATACCAATAGCCGGTTCCCTGCTGGCGAAATAAATCGTTCTGCCGCCACATCAAATAGGGGTCGCGAACCTTTTCGATGCTCGTGGCGAAATGGCCGTGCCAGAAAAGGGTCATCTTTTCCTGCAACGGCCGCGAACCGTAAGCCATCCGTTCCAGCCACCAATAACGCAACTCCACCGTGCGCTGGCGATCCATCTTCTGCTCTTCCTGCTGCATTTGCCGGCGCACTTCGGGATCGGCCTCGCGGGCTTTGCGCAGGCGTTCGGCACGCTCCGGGTCTGGCTTGGCCCAATCAGGATTAACTCCGTAATCGGGCACTTTTTCGAAATCCACGAGATGAGCCACCGCGCCATCGTGGCCAAGTTTGGCGAGGCGCTCAATCTCCGCCGGTGTGCCGCCGAACCCGGCGCGGTTCAGCAGGTGCGCCGCCATCTCGTAATCCCATTGTTTCCCTGGCAAAGCCTTCAACATACAAAAGGATAGACGTAAACCCTTGGAAAAAGGTTTCACCTAGTCCGAATGTTCCGGTTACGCTCATCGCACGTGAAACGCTATCGAGTCATCGTGGACACCAATGTGGTGCTGGCGGCTATGCGCTAGCGGGCTGGCGCGTCCTTTCGGCTCCTGGCGACTATTGGGCATCCACGATGGCAAGGCGTTGTCACGCCCGCGCTGATGTACGAGTACGAAGACGTTGCCAGACGGCCCGGGGTTGCGGCGGGATTATCCCCGCAAGACATCACGAACATTCTGGATATGATTTATCAGGATCCGGGCGACGACGCGATAATCGAAGCCGCTATTGCCGGGAGGTGTGATTATGTGGTATCCTTCAACGAACGGCACCTGCGGGTGGCGCGGGAATTCGGCATCGAAGTCCTCAAGCCTTCAGACCTGCTAAAACTGATAGGCGAAATCAAATGAAGGCCATCGAACTGAACATGCCGGACGAAGTTTACAAGAAGCTGGAGAATCTAGCGTCGCAGGATCACCAGTCCGTCAATGTCTTCGCGTTGCGAAAGCTGGAGGAATTCGCTCGTGCTGTCGAGGATTTCAGAGAGCTTGAGCGCCGGGCGCAACGCGGTAACCGCGAAGAATTCGAGTCTTCAATGGCCAAGGTGCCGAATGTTCCCCCGGTAGCGGGTGATGAGATTTGATACTGTAATTGGATACTTGGTTACCATTTTTCAGCAACTGGTAGCGAACATTAAAGGAAAACGCAAAAAAATCCGGTAACGACAAGGCTTTAGCAAGGACTGTCAAACGGAGCCCAATGCGGGAAAGGCCGTTTGATGGCTGAAAATCAGGACTTTTGTCCTGGGAGACTTTGGAGATGTTTGTGAAGCCGCTCGACGGCTTGCGCCTTTTGACGTTCGTGACGCCAATCAATATAGGCGTTGTACAGGAGACCACCGAAAACGAGTATGACCAATACTCCAGCACAAATAAGTCCCCACATGGCCATTGGATTGTCCGTCAGGGAGTCTTGTACGTTGCCAACTATTTGCTTTATGTGGGTCAGGCTCATTCCAGTGTTACGATTGTGATTAATTTTCGTTAATTTGCGGAGGCTGGCAAGTTCCAAATACGGGGAGAAGACGTTTTTTTCGGCCTTTGCGAGGTAAATTTGTCGCCTAACAGTGACATTGCCGCTCTCCGATTATTGATTTTACCATGCCGGGCGACCTGTGTGAACGCCCCGGCGGAGCGGCAGCTCCGCCCTACCGTGCGCGATATTAAGGGCATCCCCGGTGCAACAGATTACAATTTTTTTATCGTGTTTCGGGCCAAGTTTGTTACATCTGCAAAGTGCGAATAATGACAGAGTCTTCGGCCATCGCGGGAAACCGGGGTGAAGCCGAGGCGACTTCCGAAGTTTTTGCCGTTGAAGCCCAAGGGTTGGTGCGCCGTTTTGGTGAAACGGAGGCACTGGCGAGGGTTTCTGTTTCCATCCACAAGGGCGAATTTTTTTCTTTGTTGGGGCCGTCGGGATGCGGCAAAACGACTTTGCTGCGCCTCATCGCCGGATTGGATTCTCCCGATGAAGGCTCGCTGAAAATCGGCGGACGCGACGCCGCGCTGATTCCCGCGCACAAACGCCCGGTCAATACGG
The DNA here is from genome assembly GCA_036268055.1 of Verrucomicrobiia bacterium. Taxonomy (NCBI): domain Bacteria; kingdom Pseudomonadati; phylum Verrucomicrobiota; class Verrucomicrobiia; species Verrucomicrobiia bacterium. Next base: position 50,127 of record DATAUW010000013.1, read on the forward strand.
TTTTCCAATCTTACGCGCTGTTTCCGCATCTCAATGTGCGGGACAATATTGCTTTCGGTTTGCGCATGAAAAAAATTTCCGCGCCCGAGATAACCCGGCGCGTCACGGAGGTGATGTCGCTCGCGCAAATCTCCGCGTTCGCCGACCGCCGACCCGCGCAGCTTTCCGGTGGACAGAAACAACGCGTCGCCCTCGCCCGCGCGCTGGTGAATCAGCCGGAAGTTCTTTTGCTCGATGAACCGCTGGGCGCGCTCGATTTGAAATTGCGCAAGGAACTTCAAGTCGAGTTGTCGCAGCTTCAACGCCGCCTCGGCATCACATTTATTTTTGTAACGCACGATCAGGAGGAGGCGCTGGTCATGAGTGATCGCATCGCCGTGATGAACGCGGGGAAAATTGAGCAACTTGATTCCGTCAAAGAATTGTATGAGCAACCGCGCACCCGGTTCGTCGCGCATTTTCTCGGCGCGTGCAATTTGGTCGAGGGCAAGGTGGCGCAGATCCAATCGCAGACGGCCATTATTGCCACGACGTTCGGTGAGTTGCGATTCGACCTTGCCACGGCACGGCGAAAAATTTCAGCGGGCGATGCCATCACGCTGGCCATTCGCCCGGAAAAAATCAGTTTGTGGCCGACCAGCACCGTGCCTTCGGGCAATCATTTTCCGGCGGGCGTCTGCGAGATTATTTATAGCGGCGCGGAGACACAATATTGCCTGAGTCTCGGCGAACAGAAATTAAACGCGCGCATGCTTAACTCTCACGCTGGCAATACGGGCTTCACCATCGGCCAAACGGTGCTCGTCCATTTGCCCGCGAAATCCATGGTGCTGCTCGATGACTGATTGACGGATATGAGCGCGAGAGAAAAATCGAGTTGCGAGCCGGAGAGCCGTTTTTCGCGAGGCGAACATTGGCTGCGCTCTGCCATCACCAGCGGGCCGGGGGTTTTGTGGCTCGTTATTTTCTTGCTCGCGCCATTAGCGGCGGTGGGAGTCATCAGTTTTCTCAGCCGTGGTGATTACGGCGAAGTTCAACTGCCGGTCACGCTCGATAATTACAAACGCCTTTTGGGATTTGGATTGCTTGGGTTCGATGCGCTTTATCCGGTCATTCTGCTTCGCAGTCTTATATTGGGCGCGGGCACGGCGGTGGCGTGCGTGGTCGCGGGATTACCGCTCGCGTTCTTTATCGCGCGGCTGCCGGACCGTTATAAAAATTTTGCGCTGACGCTGGTGGTCATTCCTTTTTGGACGAACCTGCTTATTCGCACTTATGCCTGGCAGATTATTTTATCGCCGGAGAGCTGGCTCACGCGCGCCTTGCATGTAATTGGTTTGGGCAATGCTGACGAAGCGCTTTATCCAGGTGCGTTTGCGGTGACCATCGGAATGATTTGCGATTACCTGCCCTTTCTGGTTTTGCCGCTGTACGCCTCGGTGGAAAAAATCGATTGGAACCTCGCCGAGGCCGCGATGGACCTTGGCGCGAACGGCGCAAAGGTTTTTCGCCATGCCGTCCTGCCACAAATCATGCCGGGATTGATCGCGGGGATGATTCTCGTTTTTCTGCCGGCCACGGGACAATTTGTCATTCCCGATCTTTTGGGTGGCGCAAAAACGGTGATGCTCGGCAATGCGATTGAACAACAATTTGGCCAAAGCCGCGACTGGCCGTTCGGCTCGGCGATAGCGTTCGTCGCGCTGGCGATTGTTTTGTTTGGATTATGGGTTTACGCGCGCAAATCCAGCGGACGCGGCGAACCGCAAATTTTATGAAACGCGCTTCGACATCGCTCAGCGTTATCGCCGTTGTGCTCTATGCGTTTCTCTATGCTCCGCTGGTCGTGGTCGTGCTCTATTCTTTCAATGCGGCGCGGTTCGGCTCGGGTTGGACAGGCTTCACGACCAAATGGTATGGCACGCTTTGGGAAAATTCGCTCGCGCTTTCCGCCGCGAAAAATACGCTGCTGCTGGCCGTGATCAGCACTCTGATTGCGACGCTGCTCGGCACGATGCTTGGCTATGGCCTCGACCGTTTTCGTTTTCCCGGCAAAACTTTTTTCAAATGGTTTTTGTATGTGCCGATTTTCATACCGGACATTGTCATGGCGGTGGCGTTGCTGCTGTTTTATTCGTTGCTGAGGAAATGGCTCAGCCTTTTTGAACTGGGATTGGCGACGATGGTTATCGCGCATGTGACGTTTCAAATTCCGTTTGTCGCCATCGTTGTGCGGGCGCGGTTGGTTGGACTGGATGTCGCGCTTGAGGAAGCAGCGCGCGACCTCGGCGCAAATGAATGGCAGACTTTTACCCATGTCACGCTGCCGTTGATTTTGCCGGGGATTCTTGCGGGGGGGATGCTGGCGTTTACGCTGAGCCTGGATGATTTTGTGGTTAGTTTTTTCACAAGCGGGCCCGGTTCGACGACGCTGCCCATTCTGATTTATTCTTCGGTGAAGCGCGGCATCACGCCCGACATCAATGCGCTTTCCACGCTGATTGTGATCGCTTCGGTTCTCGGCACCTTGACCGTGACATTCTTGCAACGCGGGAAAAAAGCCTGATACTTCACGCATGAAACGATTTTTGGTTTTATTCGCGTTGATGGCGATTGCGCAGCCTCTTTTCGCAGCTTCGCTAAAGCTGAATCTTTTCATCTGGAGCGAATATATTGATCCGAAAATTGTCGCGCAATTCGAGAAGGAACAGGATTGCCAGGTGAACATTGATCTTTATGAGGATGCGGAAAGCATGCTCGCCAAAATGCAGGGCGGCGGCGACTCGCTCTACGATGTCGTTGTGCCGCCGGACCACATGGTGACGGCTATGATCAAGTTGAATCTCCTCGCGCCATTGCGTCACGCGAACATCCCTAACCTGACGAATCTCGATACGACATTTGCCAGTCCGCCTTATGATCGTGGCAATCAATATAGCGTCGCGTATCAGTGGGGAACGGTTGGCATCTTTGCCCGGCAAATACCCGGGCAGGCGCCGTTGAAAGCGACGTGGGGAATTTTTTTTGATGCCAAACAGCAAGCCGGCTCTTTCGTGCTGATTGATTCAGTGCGCGATCTCGTGGGGGCGGCGTTGAAATATCAAGGTCACAGTCTTAATTCGACTGACCCGGGCCAACTCAAGGCGGCGCGCGATTTGATCATTGAGGCGAAGAAGCGGTGCGTCGGTTTTGAGGGCAGCGTGGGCGCGAAAAATAAGGTGCTCGCGCATACGGCACGCACGGCCATTGTTTATAGTGGCGAAGGCGTTCGGGGCATGACGGAGGACAAGGAAACGGCTTATGTGATTCCTGTCGAAGGCAGCCAGATTTGGCTCGATAATCTTGCGGTTCCGGCCCACGCACCGCATCGCGATTTGGCGGAGAAATTTATTAATTTCATTCTTGATGCGAAGATCGGGGCGCAGTTGTCGGGATATACTCAATTCGCTTCGCCGAATCGCGCGGCGATGCCGTTTATTCCCGAGGCGGATCGCAATAATCCCGCTATTTATCCTTCGGCAGAGACGAAAGCGAAACTCGAGTTTCTCGAAGACCTCGGCGGCAAGACGCGTCTCTATGATGAAGTGTGGACGGAGATAAAGGCGAGATAGCGCAAAGATATAGGCGAACCTATAAGGTTTGCATGCGTCATTTTATTTGGGGAGTTAATAAAAAAAGACGTTCGAGTGGACGAGTGATAGTTTCATCTGAGGGATTCTTTCGTCCCTGCGGGACTTGATTGGGGACGGATGTAAACCCAGCAATAAATTGCTGGGTTAAGATCTTTCGTCCCTGCGGGACTGCGGACGGCTGCACGGCAGCGCAGCCCTACCGTGACCGATTTAATTCACAAATACGGAGTGTTGAGGCCTGCGTAAAAATTCTGCCATTGCCCTGCTGTGGACATTTCGCCAATATTCCGGGCTTATGTCTATAAGTCGCAGACAGTATCCGTTTGATTTGATCGAGCCGAAATGGCAGTCGAAGTGGGATGAGCAGCAGGCTTTTCGCGCATGGAATCCGGGCGAAACGCTGCCGGACGCGCATCCTTTTGCGGCGCGTCACGGACTGGGTGGCAAAGCCGCGAGTGCGGAGGCATTGCCGCCGAAATATTATGTGCTGGATATGTTTCCGTATCCAAGCGGCGCGGGTTTGCATGTCGGACATCCCGAGGGTTACACGGCCACGGATATTCTGGCGCGTTATCGCCGGGCGGCGGGTTTCAATGTTTTGCATCCGATGGGTTGGGACGCCTTTGGTCTGCCGGCGGAACAATACGCCATCAAGACCGGCAAGCATCCGCGGGCGACGACGGAGACGAATGTTACCAATTTCAAACGCCAGATAAAGTCGCTGGGCTTCAGTTACGATTGGACAAGGGAAGTGGACACGACGGACCCGGAATATTTCAAGTGGACGCAATGGATTTTCCTGAAGCTGTATAATTCCTGGTTCAATCCAGCGACCAACAAGGGTGAACCGATTGAATCACTCCCCTACCCTGCGGCTTTGAAGACCGAAGAAGAAAAACGCGCGTACCGCGATAGCAAACGTCTCGCGTTTGTGTCCGAAGCGCCGGTGAACTGGTGTCCGGAACTTGGCACGGTTTTGGCCAATGAAGAAGTCATTGATGGCAAAAGCGAAGTCGGCGGTTTCCCGGTGGTCCGCAAGCCGATGCGCCAATGGATGCTACGCATCACGGCGTATGCCGAGCGTCTGTTGAATGATCTTGAAGGCATTGACTGGAGTCATTCGCTCAAGGAAATGCAGCGAAATTGGATTGGGCGCAGCGAAGGCGCGGAGGTGGATTTTCTTAGTGCGGAATGCGGAGTGGGAAGCGCGGAGTGTAAGATTCGTGTTTTTACGACGCGACCGGATACTTTGTTTGGGGCGACTTATATGGTGCTTTCGCCGGAGCATAAGCTGGTGGAGAAAATTACGACACCAGAGCAACGGAGTGCGGTTGCGGAATATCAAAAGCTGGCGGCGAGCAAGAGCGATCTGGAACGCACGGAATTGGCGAAGGACAAGACGGGCGTTTTCACCGGCGCTTATGCGATCAATCCGGTCAACGGTGAGAACATTCCGATTTGGATTGCCGATTATGTGCTCGCGACTTACGGAACCGGCGCGATCATGGCGGTGCCGGCGCATGATGAACGCGATCTTGAGTTCGCGAAAAAATTCAAGCTGCCCATCACGGAAGTGGTTCGCGCGCCGGAAGGCAAAGACTCCATTGGGTTCGTCGGCGATGGCACGAGCGTCAATTCGGGATTTCTCACGGGCTTGCCGACGCCCGAGGCGAAAAAAATAATTGCGGCATGGCTTGAAGAAAAAGGCGTGGGCAAGAAGACGATTAATTATAAATTGCGTGACTGGCTTTTCAGCCGCCAGCGTTATTGGGGCGAGCCGTTCCCGATCGTGTGGCGCAATGGACAGCATGAGGCGTTGCCGGAATCTGCATTGCCCTTAATGCCGCCGGATTTAACGGATTTCAAACCGACTTCGACGGGCGAACCACCGCTCGCGCGCGCTAAAGATTGGGTGAACCTGCCGGATGGCGCGGTGCGCGAAACCAATACCATGCCGCAATGGGCAGGCAGTTGCTGGTATTATTTGCGGTTCCTGGATGCGCGGAATCCGAATGCGTTTGTTGGGAAAGAGGCGGAGAATTACTGGACGAAGACTGGCGGGCAAACGCCGGGCGTTGATCTGTACGTCGGCGGGACGGAACATGCGGTGTTGCATTTATTATATGCACGCTTTTGGCATAAGGTTTTGTTCGACCTTGGTTATGTCTCGACTCCCGAACCGTTTTATAAGCTCGTGAATCAGGGGCTTATTCTCGGCGAAGACGGGCAGAAAATGTCGAAGTCGCGCGGCAACGTCGTCAATCCCGACGACATCCTTCACGACTACGGCGCAGATGCGTTTCGACTTTACGAAATGTTTCTCGGGCCGCTGGAGATGGTGAAGCCGTGGAACACCAAAGGCGTCGAGGGTGTGTATCGCTTTCTCGGACGTGTGTGGCGTTTGTTTGTGGATGAGCAAAGCGAGACGGCGTTTGAACAAGCCGATACCACCACGGAATCGAACAAGCGCAACGAACTGCTCAACTTGATCAAACTCGGTCCGGCGATCAAAGACGTCGCGGCGACGCCGGCTCAACTCAAGGCCTTGCATGCGTGCATCAAAAAAGTCACCGAAGATCTCGATGGGATGCGTTTCAACACCGCGATTTCCGCTTTGATGGTTTTCGTCAATGAAGCCATGACGTGGGAAGTTAAGCCTCGCACGGTGTTGCGGGATTTTTTGATTTTGTTGCAACCGTTCGCGCCGCATCTCGCGGAGGAATTGTTCGCCCGCATCTCGGCGGACGCGCCCACGCTGGCTTATATTCCGTGGCCGAAACACGACCCGGCGCTGCTCGCCGAGAGTACGCTGGAAATTCCGGTGCAAGTGAATGGCAAGCTGCGGGATGTGATCGTCGTGGCGGCGGATGCGACGCAGGCGCAGATCGAGGTCGCCGCGCTCGCGACGGAAAAGGTGCAGCCCTTTATCGCCGGAAAGACCATTAAGAAAATCATCGTCGTGCCGAAGAGATTAGTGAACATTGCGGTGGCTTGACGGCTCGGTTATAGTGAAACTGTGATTCATTGGACCAAACAGGAAACGCAAGTATTGTGTCTTTTCGTGTTCCTGTTTGTGACCGGTTTGGCGGTCAAGGCTTATCGGACGGCGCATCCGCCGGTGGCCGCCAGTGCAGTTACGAAACCATAAAATAATGCAAGCAACGTCATTTGAAGAAGTCCTGGAGCAAATCCTCGCGAAGGATTCGCGTTATCACCGGGACGCCTATTTATTTCTGCGGGATGCCCTCGATCACACGCGCAAAATGCTCGAGAAGGAACAGAAGATCGAAAAAGCCACGAGCAAACGCACCTCGCAACAGGAAAAACATGTCAGCGGCCAGGAATTACTGTCGGGGATTCGCGAACTTGCGCTGGAAATGTTTGGGCCGATGGCGATGACGGTGTTTGAAGAATGGGGCATCCATAATTGCCAGGATTTCGGCGCGATGGTTTTTATCATGGTGGAAAATCGGCTGCTTAAAAAGACCGAGAAAGATTCGCGCGCGGATTTTGAGAATGGTTATGATTTTTTTGAAGCATTTCGGAAGCCGTTTCTGCCACAGAGCAAGATTGGGGCGGTTCCGTTGAAGGAATCGGGCGTGGGCAAGGGGTGAATTGAGCAGCGGGACTTGGTGGTTAGAGGAGAGCGCATCAGCGCCGCAGTCTGAACTGGCGAAACTCATTTGGCTATGATACGGTTCGGGCAGTTCTTTGAAGGAGGACTGGCAATGCGTGAAAATGACGCAGGTGATGTCGCTCCATCCATGATTTAGCCGCCTGTTATCCGTTCAGAAGCGGACGATGGTTCGGATAAGTCCGCTTAAGTTCGCGTAAGTGCGGATAAGAGCGGGTAAATTTTCATCTTTAGACGCCGATTTGCTCGTATGATTAGCCGCGCTCATTTGTGATCGGCGACGGCACAGTGGCGCCGCCCAACCGTGTGAAACTGAGTGTCTTTCGTAGAAAACATTTTGTTTCGCGTTTGGCAAAATCGCCAATTAGATTACTCTCCCATTGTATGACGATGTCGAACGACCAACATTTATCCGCTTCCGCCGAAATTCCCGCGCTGCCGCCGGGCGTGACCTTGACCCAACTTGAAAATGGCCTGGCGATCATCGTGCGCGAAGACCACAGCGCGCCGGTCGTTTCCGCGCAGGCATGGGCAATGACCGGCAGCATCAACGAGGGCAAATGGATAGGCGCCGGCATGTCGCACGTGCTTGAGCACATGCTTTTCAAGGGCACGACCACGCGCGGCGCGGGTCGCATTGACCAGGAGGTGCAGGACGCGGGTGGTTACATGAACGCGTACACTTCATTTGATCGCACGGTGTATTATATTGATGCGCCCAACACTGGCGCGAAAGTCGCGATTGATATTTTATGCGACATCATGCAGCACGCGACTTTGCCCGCCGACGAAATGGCGAAGGAAAAGCAAGTCATCCTGCGCGAGATGGACATGAACCAGGACGATCCCGGCCGCCGTTCGGGTCGCCGGCTGTTTGAAACCGCTTACACGCGCAGTCCGTATCGCTTCACGATCATCGGTTATCCCGATATTTATAATGAATTGCAGGCGGAAGACATCGCGGCGTATTACCGCGAGCGTTACGCGCCGAATAATGTTTTCTTTGTCGTGGTGGGCGATGTGAAGGCGGCGGAGGTGGTCGAACAAATCAAGACGGCTTACGCCACGACGAAAGCGCGCGCCATTGCTCCGGTGGTTTTGCCGGAGGAACCGCGACAGACGGCGGCGCGTGAAATCATCGAGGAAGGCCCGATTGAAATGGGCCATGTGCATTTAAGCTGGCACATACCGGGTTTGCGCCATGCGGATGTTCCGATTCTCGACGTGCTGGCGGCAATGCTCGGCAGCGGGCGCAGTTCGCGGTTGTATCAGGAAATTCGCGAGAAGAAAGGGCTGGTCAATTCGATTGATGCGTGGACTTACAATCCGGGCAATCCCGGTTTGATCGGCATTAGTCTGCTGGTGGATGCGGATAAATTTGAAGCGGCGCGCGCCGCTGCGTTGGCGGAAGTGGAACGGGTGAAGAACGAAACTATTTCGCCCGCCGAAGTCGCGAAGGTGGTCAAACAATTTACCTCGGCCACGCTCGCCACGCGCAAGACCATGCAAGGCCAGGCGCATGACCTCGGCGGAAGTTGGCTCGTCGCGAATGATTTAAATTTTTCCGAGCGTTATCTTGAAGCGGTGAAGCGGGTGACGCCGGCGGATTTGCAACGCGTCGCGCGCGAATATCTCACGGCGAGCAATCGCACGGCTTATGCGCTGCTGCCCAAAGGCGCCTCGCCGCAGTCCACGCACGCGGTGGTTGCGGATGAAGATAAGACGGTCCAAAAATTCGAGCTGGCGAATGGGCTTCGGCTGCTCGTGAAAGAGAGTCATCGGCTGCCATTCGTAGAATTTCGACTGGTGTTGAAAGGCGGCGTGCTGGCGGAAACGGCAGCGAACAATGGTATGACGCAATTAGCCGGGCGTCTGTTGCTGAAGGGCACGAAGACGCGGAGTGCGGAACAAATCGCGCTGGAGATAGAATCGCTGGGAGGCAGTCTCGATAGTTTTGGCGGCAATAATAGTTTTGGGGTGCATGCCGAAGTGTTGCGCGAGGATTTCAATATCGGCCTCGATTTGGTGGCGGATGTTTTGTTGAATCCGACTTTTCCCGAAGCGGCGCTGGAGCGCGAGCGGCAGATTCAGTTGGCCGGAATCAGATCGCAGCGCGACCAGTTGCTCAAGAGCGCGGGCATCGGCATGCGGCGCGCGCTTTTCGGCGACGGGGGTTATGGTCTCGACACGCTTGGCACGGAGGCCAGCGTGAGTGCGCTGACCAAGGCGGAAGTGCAGGGGTTTCACAAAAAATTCACGGTGCCGAATAATTGCGTGCTTGCGATTTTCGGAGACGTGAAAGCTGATGACGCAAAGGCCGCGGTCGAAAAAGTTTTTGGCAGTTGGAAGACCGGCGAGAAGGCCTTGGCGCAGTTGCCCGAAACGAAACCGTTGAAAGAAATCAAACGGGTGGTGGAGATTCGCGATAAAAAACAGGCGGTGCTGCTGGTCGGATTTCCGGGGGCGACGGTTTCGGGGACTGACCGCTATGCCTTGGAATTGTTGCAGGAAGCGTGCAGTGACCTGGGGTCGCGATTGTTTCTGAGAATTCGCGATAATCTTGGGCTTGCCTATTATGTCGGCGCGCAAAATTTTCTCGGGTTGGTGCCGGGATATTTCGCGTTTTACGTTGGCACGGCGCCGGAGAAGGTTGAGCAGGTGGAACAGGAAATTTTGCGCGAGGCGGAATTATTGCGCGCCGAGGGCTTGACGGCGGAGGAACTCAAACGCGCCAAGGCGAAGATCGTTGGCCAGAAAAAAATTGCCCGACAGGACTTGGGCGGTCTCGCGATGACGATGGCGCTGGATGAACTCTACGGCTTGGGTTACGCCCACAGCGATACCGACGATGCGCGTTATGAAAACATCACGCTGGAAGAAATCAAAGCGGCGGCGAAGAAATATCTCACGCCGGGCGCAATGGTCATTTCGGTGGTCAAGCCCGAGTAATCACAGCAGCAGCAGCCGGTAAAATCGACGCACGTTCGTTCCGAGTGGATCGGAGATCGTGGTGGTGGAATTCACCGCGATGATGGGATTGCCGAGATTCGTCCACAACGGCTGCGTCAAATCGGTTTTGAATTGGAGTTGATACTTTTGTCCGGGAATGGTGCTGAAGGTCAAAGCGATCGTTTGCGAACTGGCGGTCGGCGAACCAATCGCTGTGAATCGCAGTGGCGGATTATTTGTTGAGGTCAAATATATTTGCTGCACTTGCATCGGTGAAAGCGCCGCGCCAAAAATTGCCACTTCATCAATCTCGCCGTTGAAAAATTGAAACGCGTTTGTGTCCGGGTCGCCGCCAATCCATAAGTCGTCGCTGTTGCCGGAGACCGCCGTGGTCGCGTTATTGATGGAAGCGGAAACCTGGCCATCTACATACAATGTCTGTTGGCTCGCGCCGTCATACACGCCGATCAGTTGATGCCATTGGTTATTGTCTAATCGAGTTGGGCCAACGACATCGCCACTTGGTTGGAGGCCGTCTGAAAAATGCGGCAGGCCAGCACTATCGAGAAACAAACGATACGATCCGATTCCATGATCCAATATCGATTGCGCGCTACCGCTTGCTGGCAATGCTTTAGTCCATGCGACCAACGACAGCGCACCGGTCAGATTGAGCGAATTGGTTGCCGGCACGTCAATGTTTCCGAAGCCATCAAACATGCAGGCGAGATTGCTTGCGCCGAGTCCGATCGTCGGCACACCGAGCGCGCCAGGAAAAGTTCCGGGCTCATAAATTCCATTGGCGGTCGGTGCGAGCGAACCGAGATTCACGGCCAGCGGAAGTTGCAAAAGGTTCGGCACGATGGGCGCAGGATCATCGAGATGCCAGTAACCGACCGGATGACTTGTGAGAATGAGCGAGCTGTAATTTGCCGCGGCGGAAATGGCGGTGTTGTAATGCGAGGCGATCACGTCCGGGCTCAGGGCGTTGGTGTAAAATGCGACTTCATCCACATCACCGTCGAAGGTGCGATTGGGAATGGTCGTGGCGCCGATGCGAAGGGGCATGGTGGTGTTTGGATTAAAACCCGCGGCTGACGAAGGCCCAGCGACTAAAACTCCATTCACATAGAACGAGGCATTCGTTCCGTCGTAAACACCGACGAGATGATGCCACGCGCCGGTAGTGACAGTGCCGCCCACTAGCGTCGCGGCGTAGCCGTTGATGCCGCCGACACGAAATTGCCAGGTCGAACCGGCGGCTTCATAGAGAATCCAGCCGATGCGGGCGTTGGAGTCATTTTGATTAGCGTCCAATGCGGCGGCGGGTGAAAAGAAATCGGAAGTGATCTGCGCGGGGTTGGCCCAAAGCTCTATGGTGAACGGGCCGTTGGGGTTCAGCGCGGGCGTGTAGGGAATGTCCACATGGCCGCCAAGAAGCTCAATCAGTAATTCCGGATTTGAAAAATGAAAACTCGTGCCGACGATTCCAGGCTGTGCAGGCGTTACATTATTTATGACAAATCCCGTTCCTGAATTGCCGAGTGACCCGGCGTTTGTGGCTATGGCTGCGCGAGGAGGCTGGTTGGTTTCGTCGAGACGCCAATAAGCCAGTGGACGCAGAGCGAGCGCCGCGTTGCCATAACTCGATGGGCCGGTGACGGACAATGTGTAAGTGCGCGTTTGGGCGATTTGTGTCGCCAAGTTTGAGAACACAATAGTTGCCGTGTAATTGCCCGCCGCGAGATTACTGGTCGCGGCATTCAAACTAACCGTCACGGTGGTTGTCGGCCCGCCGGGCGCAAGCGTGCCATTGGTTGAAGAAACATTCAGCCACGCAGAGGTGTTCACGAGCGTCCAGTCGAGTGAACTGCTTCCGGAATTTGTGAGGAAAAGATTTTGAGTGGCAACGTCAAATGGACCGCCGATGGATCCACTCGCGACGAAGCCCATGCGGGGCGTAATCATCATTGTGTCAGGACTCGCCGCGTCCAATGCGACGAACGCCATCACTATGCCATAACCTGAATCGCGATCCACGCCTGCCGCCATGATGTCGAGCGCGGTGCCGGTCAGGATGGCGCGCACTTGTGCGGTTGTGATGTTCGTGGAGTAGGATTTCAACAGTGCGGCGATCGCGGCGGCGTGCGGTGTCGCGGCGGAGGTTCCGAAAAAAGGCGTGAAATCAGCGAACGTCGTGGAGACTCCATCCGCGGCGGCGACGTCAGGCTTTTGCCGTATCGCACCGCCGGTTGAAGAAACATTTCCGGGAGTGATGGGAACGCCGTCCGAATTATAAAATATGTGGCGCGGGCCATCGGAGCTAAAAAATTCCACCGGATCGTTTGTGCCAGCGGTGAACGCTTTTGGAAATGAATTGGCCTCATCCACCGCCGCGACACAAAAAGCATTGGCCGCACACGCGTGGCCCAAAGTCGCGCCCGACGTGGCGATACTGAGTTCACCATCGCCCGTATCCAAATGCAAAAAACGCGCCGCGCCGGAAAATTTTACGATCACGATGCGCTGGCCGGAACTAAGCGTGGGAATAGATTCGTAAGGGTCTTGCGTGCCGTTCTGGCGCGTGGTGGAACTATGCTGCACGCGAGTTCCGGAGGAATTGAGCACAAAAACATCGTAGTCGTTGGTGGATGCGCCCAGCGGATCGGACCAGAAAAGGTCCAAGTGTGAATCACTGTCGGCGAAACTGATGGTGTCGAATGTCTGCGCCCCAAAACTCTGAACCCGTCCCGCTTCAGTAATCGGCGAGGCGGCCGCGCCTCCGTCAACGAAGTCACCTTCCCAAGTTCCCGATGTGCCGGAATCGAGATTGCCCGCATTACCCGCGGCGGAAAAATATAGCGCGCCGTTGTCCGTGACCGTGTTCACCGCTTGCGCGATGATTCCATCCTCAAATGGTGATTCGTCAAAATATCCGGTGTCGTCCAGGATGATGTCGCAACCGGCGTTGCGAAGGTTGAGAATATTTTCCGCGAAGCCCGCCTCGCTTTCGTCGGAGGTGGCAAAATATAATTGCGCGCCCGGCGCGAGGTCGTGAACGATTTCGAGCATTGCCGCGCCCTCACCGGTTCCATCGGCGATATCCTGCAGGACGGTGACGGGGCCAAGATCGCCGGTGGCCTGGGCATCGGTGAGAAAATCATTCGTGCTGGTGGTCACACTGTCGGAAAGCACGCCGACTTTTACGCCCGCGCCAGTCACACCGAAAGTCGCGCGAGCTTCGATGGCCTGATGGGTGGTATCGCCTTCGGAATTCACCGCGCCAGTATGATGCCGCGCCTGAGTGGCGCGGCGGATCGTGCGAACGTCGGCAGAACTGACCAGTGTCTCCAATTCGTCGAGTGTAACGATGGCACGGATCGCATGGAAATTGGGAAATTGATTGATAACCGTGCCGCCGCCATTAGTAATCAGTTGGAGGAGCGTGGGAGTGACGGTTGCATTGATATCCACCAGCACCCGACCGTCGGTGCGTAGCTTAACGTCCATTTCCAAATCAGGCGCGCCGGGCGCATAAGTTTCTCCGCGGTGATTTTTCATCGCGTGAATCAGTTGCGACTCGAGCTTGCATTGCGCCGGTGTCCAGGAAAGTTTCTCACGATAGATGGCGGCGATTTGGGCAATGGCGTTGGTATCGAGCGGTTCAGGCTGGGCAGCGAACGCGGGAACAAGAGCGAACAGTAAAAAGAAGCCAGCGACGAAAACACAGGAAGCGCGAACGAAGACAGATGGGGTTTTCACTTCAATTCAGCGTGGGGCGGTCGTGATGATTTGGTTCGAGTGAATTGAGCTTAGCCCGTCGAAAGTCATTCGTCAAATTTGGCCGGGCGAGCCAGGTTTTTTGCAAACGAGAAATGAGACGGTTTCTCCTTGAAGCCCGGGATGAGGTGCGGCAAATTGACGAGTGCCAGGGCCCATGGAATGTGGACTTACGAACCCCGCCAGGGCAGGAATGCAGCAACGGCAGTTTGCTCTGCATCCGCCGTGGTCACCCTGGCATTTTTGATTTACTCGCGGCTCGTAGCCGCAGACAGAATCGCCAATTACCAGCATGTCTTATCAGGTCATAGCCCGGAAGTATCGCCCGCAACGGTTTTCGGATGTCGTCGGACAGGAGCACGTCACGCAAACCCTCGGCAACGCCATCACGCAAAATCGCATCGCGCACGCTTATCTATTCGTCGGTCCGCGCGGCACGGGCAAGACGACCATCGCGCGCATTTTTGCGAAGTGCCTTAATTGCACCGGCGGCCCCAAGGTGGATTTTCCCGAGGACGATCCGAAAGCCCGCGAGATCACTGAAGGCCGCTCGATGGACGTCCTTGAAATTGACGGCGCGAGCAACAACGGTGTGGAGCAAGTGCGCGAATTGCGCGAGACGGTGCAATACGTTCCCGCGTCGTCGAAATTCAAGATCTACATCATTGACGAAGTTCACATGCTTTCGACCGCGGCGTTCAATGCGCTGTTGAAGACGCTTGAGGAACCGCCCGCGCACGTGAAGTTCATGTTTGCAACGACCGAGCCGGAGAAAATCCTGCCGACAATTCTTTCGCGCTGCCAGCGTTTCGATTTGCGGCGCATTCCCTCAGCGCTGATCATCAAGCATCTGGCGCACATCGCAAAATTAGAGAATGTAGAGATCGAAACGGCCGCGCTGGAAGCCATCGCGCGCGGTGCCGAAGGCGGCATGCGCGATGCCGAGTCCACGCTCGACCAGTTGATCAGTTTTTGCGGCGCGAAAATCGAGGAGGCGGATGTGCTGTCCATGTTCGGCCTGACGGCGCAAAGCCAGATTCTGGAATTGGCGCGCGCGGTTCTCGCCGGCGAAGCAGAGACTACTTTGCGCGAATTGAATGACCTGGCGAAAAATGGGAAAGATTTGGGACGGCTCGTTTCAGATTTGCTGGGGCATTTTAGAAATCTGTTAATCTACCAGGTTTCGCGCGGCGATTTGCGGATGCTCGAAGTTTCAGAATCGGAAGCGGCATCGTTGAAAGAACAGGCGACCAGCGTGGGCACAGATGCGTTGACGCGCATGATGGAAGTGATGAGCGATTGCGAGATGCGCCTGCGCGATGCGGCTTCGAAAAAAATTCTGATTGAGGTCGCGTTGCTGAAAGCCATCGAAGCCCGGCGGGCGGTGAGCCTGGATGCGGTGTTGCAGCAATTACAAAATCTGCGAAGCGGCACTGGCACGCCAACTCCGGCGTCGCCATCCCCTGCCCCAGCGCGCTCAACTCCAGCGGCGAGCGCCGCGCCCGCTCCAAAGCCTAAAATCACGAGCGATTCAGCGCCGGTCGAGTCCGAACCGCCGCCTCGCACTGCGATGATGGGTTCACCCGTGAACGCGAATGGCAGCTTGCAGGAACTTTGGGCGCAGCTGGTGGAATCGGTTGGGCGCGCGAGCCCGTTTACGCGCACGTATTTGCTCGAAGCGCATCCGGTTTCGCTGGCGAAAAATTTATTCATCATTGGGTTCGACCCGGAATTCGAGGACCACATCGGACTGGTGGACAATTCCAAGAATCATGCGTTGCTGCAAACGAAGTTGAGCGAACTCGGGCATCCGAATACGCAGATCAAATTTATCAAGGCGGAACGGCCCACAAACATGGCGCAACCGGTGATCGAAACAAAACCGGAACCGCCGAAACCCGCCCCGGCGCCAGTCGCCACGCAAAAGCAAGCTGCCCCAGCCGCCGCAGCTCCGCCACCCGCGAAAGAAAAACCGGCGTCGGTGGCATTCAGCAAAGACGATTTTAAAAACGATCCGCTCATCCAAAAAGCCCTTGAGGTTTTTAAAGGCAAAATCGTGGACGTGCGGGCGTGACGAACACCCTCAACTCAAACTAAATTAAATTATGTCGAGCATTGGCAAATTGATGAAACAGGCGGCGCGGATGCAGCAGCAAATGGAAGAAGTCCAAGCGCGGCTCGCGGCGCAAACGGTCGAAGCCACCAGCGGCGGCGGCGCGGTGAAGGTCGTGGCGAAGTGCGACGGAACCATCGCCTCGATCAAGATTGATCCGCAGGCATTGAATCCATCGGATGCGCAAATTGTCGAAGACATGGTGCTGACCGCAACCAATCAGGCGCTGGCGCAGGCCCGCGACATCTCAAATACGGAAATGGGCAAAGTCACTTCCGGCCTCAGCATGCCGGGGTTGATGTAATTATGCAGACTGATTTAACCGCGGAGGCGCGGATGATAGGAATTTTTAGCCACGGATGGAACACGGATAAAACACCGATTGAAAAACTTTTTTTCGTGTTTAATCCGTGTTCCATCCGTGACTCTTTCTCCGATTCGCCGTCCGCAAGGACCTCCGCGTCTCCGCGTCTCCGCGGTTAAAATTAGCGCCCATGTCTTCCCTTCCCGAACCGATTACGTCCCTGATCAGCGCGCTGGGCAAACTGCCGGGTATCGGGCCGCGTTCGGCTGAACGGCTCGCGCTGCATCTCGTCCAAAGCGACGCCGGTGAAGTGAAGCAACTTGCCCAGGCGCTTTTGCAATCGCGTGAACGCATCCGCACTTGCGCGATTTGCGGCTCATTGACGGAGGTCGAACCGTGCGCGATTTGCAGCGATACTCGCCGCGATAGCAGCCTGATATGTCTCATTGAGCGCGCCGTGGACATCATCACCATCGAGAAGTCGGGAACCTTTTGGGGGAAATATCATGTGCTGGGCGGAAAGATTTCGCCGTTGAACGGGGTTGGTCCCGAGGATTTACGGATTGGGCAACTAGAATCGCGTCTGGAAAAAGAGCCGGTGCGGGAAATCGTCATCGCGCTCGGCACGGATGTCGAAGGCGATGCCACCAGTAATTATCTGGCGAAACGGCTCGCGCGACCGGGTCTAAAAATTACGCGCATCGCACACGGGTTGCCCGCCGGGGCCGGGCTTGAGTTCGCGGATGAATTAACTTTGACCCACGCGCTCGCGGGCCGTCGCGAAATGTAGATTGGACACGGAATTTTTATGATTCGACCCGAGGCGGTGGTTTTTGATTTGGGCAAAGTGCTGTTGGATTTTGATTATGCCATCGCCGCGAAAAATTTGGCGTCGCACAGCGGCAGCAAGGCCGAAGTCATCCATAAATTCATCAACCAATCTCCCCTGCTCTTTCGCTACGAAACGGGGTTGATGACCACAGACGAATTCTTCGAGGAGTTTCGCGCGGAAACAAAATTCAGCGGTACGGCTGAACGCTTCGCTGAACTGTTCGGAAATATTTTTACTCCGATGGAGCCGATGATCGCGCTGCACGCGAGGCTGAAGCAGAGCAAGATTCCCACGTTCATTTTTTCAAATACGAATGAACTGGGAATCCGCCATATCCGCGGGGCGCATCCATTTTTCGCCGGGTTCGATGGCTATATTTTTTCCTATGAACACGGCGCGATGAAGCCGCACACGAAACTTTACGAAGTGGTTGAACGCATCACCAACCGGCACGGCTCGCAGATTGTTTATATTGACGACCGGCCGGAGAATATCGAAGCCGGCGCGGGCCGGGGATGGCAGGTGGTTTTGCAGGAGTCGCCGGAGAAAACGATGGCGGCTTTAAGCGCGCTGGGCTTGCCCGCGAATTAGTTTGCGACCGAAAATAAAAAACGCGGCAACGATCGCTCGTTGCCGCGCTGATTAATCGAGAACTGTTTCAAGAAACTTTGCGCTCGGCCACGGAGATGCCATGCGACAGCAGAAAAGTCTTGGCGACTTCAAAGTAATCCTGCGAGATCCACACGGCGGAATAAATATCGCTCTCGTTGACATGCAACGTGAGCAATTTCCATTTGCGCTCGTGATTCACCCGGTCGAATTCCTCGAACTTTTCGCGCGCGCGGCCCGAACGCACTTCGATGAGCGCGCCATGCGGCAATTTCCAAAATAGATAACGCGTGAGATGATCGGGCGAAGTTTCGGAATAAACCGGAACCAAGCCAAGATTGCGGTTGAAGTCGCCGGCGGCCTGCATCAGGTCGCGCGACATCCAGCGGGTGAAGCTATGCTGGCGAAGAATTTCGGTGTCCCCGGTGAGCAATCGCGACGGCACGTAAGAAACTGGAGTATCCATAAGTCAAATCAGTGAACGGACATTGTCCAAGTGTATCAATCTGGAACGGTTCCAAGCCGCTCCGGGACAAACGATGCCGAAGTTGATGAAAAAAATCAAGATTTAACCGTGCGCGAAAATCCCGGAAAACGTGGTGGATTATCTTCCAGGATTATCCCGCCGGACTTTTCCAAAGTGAACGGAAAGCAAAATTCCCAACAAGATAAAGCCGATGAGAAAGGAACCTGTTTCCAGATTTATGCGCAGCACGATCGGGCGAAATGCCAGTAACGCTACTCCAATCACCGCATTAATCGTTCCCCAAAGAAAATTAACCAGGGGCGAGGAAAGCCCGCGCCCGGGCGGACTCGCGAACGGCGTAGGAAACGCTTCTCCCCGCAAACCGGCGGCAAGGTGCGGAATGCAGTTGCAAATAAAAACACCGGCAAAAAAGTTCACGATGTAATGGACTAACATAATGGATTGGAAGACTGATTAACGCATCCTAGCACGGATTGGAGCGTCTGCCAAATGTGGAACCAGTTACTCCGGCTTGTTGGGATTGAAAAGCAGGTGCAGCGGATAATCGCCTTCGCCGATGGAGAAGAGCCGGTCAGCCATGTCATTGAGCGCGCGGCGGGCGGATTGAAAACGCTCGGAAAGCGTGCAGAGGACATTGTCGAGCTGGTAACGCTGGGCCAACCGATGCTCGCCGGCAATGCGATAATGCGTGCGGCCAAGTTGTTCGTAATATCGCAAGCTCGGGAAACCACGGGTCTCAGCGCGCGCGCGAATGCGCTCGGGGAAAACGCCCGCGAGAAACAACGAATGGTTTCCGATGTGCAAACGAAGTTGAAAACTGGTGCGTTCGTCCGCCGTTTGCAACGCCGAAACCATTTCAAAGAAGTAGTCGAGTGGATTGATTTGACCAGGAAGGATACATTCGCTCTGCCGCGATTCGGAAAATGCGGTGAGGACTTCGGCGACGTAATCTGCCAACGCGCGGTCGTTGAGGTCTGAGCGTTTGAAGACGTGCCGCACGAGCATGTAAAAATAAAATCGCGACGATACGCGAAGGCATCCGCGCTGTTCGATCAATGCGTGAAAAAGGGTTTCGTCGTCCAGAATCAGGTCGCGGGAGTCCTCATCGGCAAGAAGTTTGACCAGGCAATCGGCGGTGCCGATTTTGCGCCCGAGGACTTGCAAAATGAAGTCCACATCCTGGGCCGTGAACTGAACGCGGCAGTTGGGTTGAATCATTTTCATGACTTTTCTTTCCAGACCGCGCATGATGGTTGCGCGCGATCAAGCACCCTGCCCGGCTCTGGCCGAGCCTCTACGCGCGTTATAGCATAAACAGTTCCAACTGTCGCGCGAAAATAGCGAAACAATGCGAGCAAGGTGAATTCAAGGAATTGCGATAAGATTACAAAATTGTCATTTAGGATTTATGACAGATTCATTTGGCGCGGCTAGCTTCGCAGCTTAATTCATAAAACAAATGCGCGTCCTTTTAGTAGAAGACGAAAAGAAAACCGCCTCCTTCATCCGCAAGGCCCTGCAGGAGGAAGGGTTCGCCGTGGACACGATCGCCAATGGCGACGATGTGCTTGCCACCGTTACGAGTACGCCGTTCGACATCCTGGTGATGGATATCATGCTACCCGGCCGCGACGGGTTGAGTGCCTTGCAAATTTTGCGGAAGAAAAATCACACCATGCCGGTGCTGCTGCTGTCCGCTCGCGGCGAAGTGAATGAGCGCGTGGAAGGCCTCAATGCCGGCGCTGATGATTATTTGCCCAAGCCATTTGAATTGGTCGAACTCGTGGCGCGCATCCGTGCCTTGACTCGCCGGGGTGGCGAAAATAAATCCACCGTCCTGCGCGTCGCCGATTTGACGCTCGACCAGATGACCCGCCAGGCGCGCCGGGGCGGGCGCGACATCGAACTTACCACGCGCGAATTTCGCCTGCTCGAATTCCTCATGCTCTCGCACGATCGGCTCTGTGGCCGCATGATCCTGTTGGAAAAAGTTTGGGATTATGATTTCGATCCGGGGACGAACATCGTAGATGTTTACGTGAAACGTCTGCGCGAAAAAATAGATTCCAATTTCGACTGCAAATTGATCCACACGGTTCGCGGCGCGGGCTATGTCTTGCGGGAAAGCGCGCCATGAAGATCCGCACGCGATTGGCCCTTTGGTATGCGGGTGTGCTGATGGTGTCGCTGCTGATCATCAGCGGCGGCACATTCCAGGAACTTATCGAGCAACTCCAGCACGACCACAGCCAAAAGCCAATCTGGCATGCACTGAAAGAAACCAGCGAACTCTTATTTCCCGTCGGCGTACCCGCGGTTTTGCTCGGGCTGGCCGGCGGATGGTTTCTCACCCGGCGCGCGTTGGCGCCGGTGGCCGAACTCACCGAGGCGGCCGAACGCATCAATGAACACACCTTAGGAACCGCGTTGCCGCGTTCCCAAAACGGGGATGAACTTGATCGTTTGGCTGAAGTCCTGAACGCGATGAACCGGCGGCTCAACGATTCTTTTGTGCGGGTGCGCGATTTCACTTTGCACGCTTCTCATGAACTGAAGACCCCGCTCACCATCATGTGCGGCGAGACAGAAATTTATTTGCGCGATGACATGCTGACGCCCGCGCAACGCGAGCATGCCACGAGCCGATTGGAAGAGTTGCGGCGTCTCAGCAAAATTGTTGACGGCCTGACGCTGCTCGCCAAGGCCGATGCCGGGCTGGTTCCGCTGGCATTGAAGTCGTTGCAATTTGACGAGATCGTTCATGAAAATCTTGAGGACACGAGCGTGCTTGCCGCCAGCGCCGGCCTTGATGTCAAATTGTTGCAATGCGATCCGGTCAAAGTCGCTGGCAACAAGCATCGCCTTCGCCAGTTATTGCTGAATCTTTCCGACAACGCCGTCAAATACAACCAGGCCGAAGGCGGGATTCAGATCGCGCTTCGCCGCGTGGATGGTTTTGCCGAGTACACGATTTCCAATTCCGGCGCGGGCATTCCGGCGGAAGTCCTGCCGCGCGTGTTTGAAAGATTTTTTCGCGGCGATCCCTCTCATAACGCGGAAATCGAAGGCTCGGGACTTGGCCTGGCAATTTCGGAGTGGATCGTGTCCTCTCATAAGGGAACGATTAAAATCGAATCCAGCAAATCGTCAACGATCGTTACCGTGCGGTTGCCGCTAGCTGCCAACAATGGGGAAGCGACGTGAAAATATTTTTTGTTTTCATGACCTTGCTGTTGGCCGGCTGCGTGCATTATCACCCGCGGCCAATCGCACCGATGGAGAGCGCTGATCGTTTTGATTCGCGCCGGTTGAATGATGCCGGACTGCAAAATTTTGCCGAGAAAGCTCTCAATCAGAAATTTCCCGAATGGCCGCCGAAAGTTTGGAATGAGGAATTGCTGACGGCAGCCGCATTTTATTTTCAACCGAGTCTTGAAGTGGCGCGCGCGCAATGGCTCGAAGCGAGTGCGGGCATCAAGACGGCGAACGAGCGGCCGAATCCCACGCTCAATGTCACGCCGGGTTATGACACGAGCGTGCCCGCCGGCATGACGCCGTGGTTTCCGCTGGAGTTTTTGGATGTTCCTTTGGAAACCGCCGGCAAACGTAAAATTCGCGTGGCACAAGCGACTAATCTTTCGCTCTCAGGCCGCTCGGCCGTCATCACCGCCGCGTGGCAAGTGCGCGAACAAGTGCGAGCGAGTTTATTGGAAAGCGTCGCCGCGCAAAAACGCAGCGAGCTTTTAAAACAGCAGGCGAATGCGCAAGAGCAGGCTTACAAATTATTGGAGCAACGCGCGGATGCGGGCGAGATTTCGCGCAACGAACTCATCACTCCACGGCTGTCGGCTGATCGCGCGCGCGTTGATTTGGACGATGCCCATTTGCGCGAGACGGATGCGCGAGCGAAACTTGCGCTGGCGATTGGCATTCCGATCGTGGCGTTGAATCAGGCCACGCTGGCATTTGATTTTTCGCGCCAAGGTGACGCCAATATTTTATCCGCCGACATTCGGCGCATTGCCTTGACGCATCGGTCCGACATTCTCAGCGCGCTGGCGGATTACCAAGCCGCCGAACAAGGTTATCATCTCGAGATCGCCAAACAATACCCCGACGTTCACCTCGACCCGGGTTACCAATTCGATCTCGGCGATAATAAATGGTCGCTTGGGTTGATCGTGGAACTGCCGATTCTTAATCACAACGAAGGTCCGGTCGCTGAAACTGCCGCGCGCCGCAAAACGGCAGCGGCGAAATTCGAGGAACTTCAGGCGCAGGTGATCAATCAAATTGACGGCGCGACGACGGATTACCAAATCGCGCTCGAACAGTTGGAGACGGGGCGAAATTTATCGAACACTGCGAGGAAACAGGAGAACACCATTCAGGCGCAAGTCAAAGCCGGCGCAGCAGAACGGACTGAATTATTCATGGCGCAAGCGGATGTCGCGGGTGCGGAATTGGTGAAGCTCGATGAGGAATTAAAATTGCAGCAGGCGCTCGGCGCTTTGGAAACCGCGTTGCAAACCAGTTTGGACGCCAATCTCAACTTCTCGCTTGTGCTTAAGGAATCGGAGCGTGTCAGAAATCTTTCCGCAAATAAAAGAACGCCATGAAATCTATTTTTCTCGTGATCATCACGAGCCTTCTCATTCTCGGATGCAAGAAACCCGACTCGGATGATAAACCTGCCGCGCCGGATAAAGCGGAAACCACGAACGATGTTTCGGGCAAAATCAGCCTCGATCTTGAGACACAAAAACGGATTGGTTTGGTGGTGGAAAGTGTGAAGGGCATTCAGATTGCGCCCGAGTTAAAATGCTATGGAAAGGTGGTTGATCCGTCTTCGCTGGTTTCAATGGCGGGCGATCTCATCGCAGCGAAAGCGATGAGCGACGCCTCACAGGCCGAACTGAAGCGATTGCAATCACTGGCCGCGCAGGACAACGCCTCGGCCCGCGCCGTACAAACCGCCGAAGCCACTGCCGCGCATGACATGGCCCAACTTTCGGCCACGCGCTTGAAAATTCTTTCTGATTGGGGAACAGCGATTGCCAATCGGACCAACCTGACTGAATTGGCCGAGTCATTGGCGGCGTTGAACTCCGCAGTCGTGCGGGCCGAAGTTCCAATCAATGAGCGTCTGGATGCCAAACCCACAACGGCGCGAGTCGTGACTTTGAACGATGAAAGTGTGGAAGCCGAAAATCTTGGCCCCGCGACCTCCACCGATCCGCTGATCCAAAGTCGGAGCTATCTTTTTATCGTTCGCTCCAATTCCATCGCGCTTACTCCCGGGCAGGCGGTCACGGTTTATCTGGCGAAAGATTCCAGCGAACGGGATGGATGTGTCGTTCCGCGTTCGGCGGTGATTCGGCAGGAAGGCGAGCCGTGGGTTTATTTGCAAACCGGCGGCACCAATTTTTTCCGCCAACGTATAACCCTCGATACACCACTCGAAAACGGGTGGTTCGTGGCAGGCGATTTGAAGACAAATGATCAAATCGTGGTCACTGGCGCGCAGATTCTTTTTTCCGACGAGATGAACCAGAACAATCCCGCGCGAGGCGGCGATTAAGCATGTTAAAGCGAATCGTCGAACTTTCCTTGCGGCATCGAGGCGTACTGTGCGCACTGGCGTTGCTGCTTACTGGTTACGGATGTTACGTGACGGCGAACGCGAAGTTCGACGTATTCCCTGAATTCGTCCAACCGCAAGTCACGGTCCAAGCGGAAGCACCCGGGCTCGCGCCCGAGCAAGTTGAAGCGCTGGTGACGAGCCCCATTGAAAATGTGTTGAGCGGCGTAGGCAATCTGCAATCCATTCGCTCGGAAAGCATCCAGGGATTGTCCGTTGTCACGGCGGTATTCAATGAAGGCACGGATGTTTACATTGCCCGCCAATCGCTTTCTGAAAATCTTTCGCAACTGGGCGGTCAACTTCCCGCGGGCGTTAAAGAACCGACGATGTCGCCGCTGACGTCCTCAACGATGGACCTGCTCAAGTTCGGTTTGCGTTCGGACAAATTATCGCCGATGGAACTTCGGACTTTTTGCGATTGGGTCGTCAAACCGCGATTGCTCGCCGTTGCGGGAGTGGCGGGCGTCAAAGTATTTGGCGGCGAAGTGAAGCAAACCCAAATTCAAGTGAGACCCGAACGTCTGGTCGCGTTGAATCTGTCGCTTCAGGATGTGCTGGCGGCGGCTAATGGCGCGACGGGAATTCGCGGCGCAGGCTTCATCGAAACTCCCGCGCAACGCATTGTAATTCAGCCGGACGGCCAATCACTCACGCCCGTACAATTAGGCGAAACGGTGGTGACTCAACATGAGGACGCGACGGTGCGTCTGCGGGATGTTGCGGAGGTGGTGGAGGCGGGCGCGCCCAAATTTGGCGACGCATTGATTAATGGAAAACCGGGCATCCTCATGACGACGGCATCCCAGTATGGCGCCAATACACTCGAAGTGACGCGGCGGGTCGAGCAAGCGCTGGACGGATTGAAGCCGGTGTTGGCGAGCCAGGGTATCGAATATATTCCCGCGCTGCATCGCCCCGCGACCTTCATCGAAACGGCGCTGCATAATCTAAAAGGCTCGCTGCTCACCGGAACGATTCTGATCGTCGTGGTCTTGTTTTTATTTTTGATGGATTTGCGAACGGCATTCATTTCGTTCACGGCAATTCCACTTTCACTGCTCACGGCGATCATGGTTCTGGACCATTTTGGGATGACGATCAACACCATGACACTCGGCGGATTGGTCGTGGCAATCGGCATGGTCGTGGACGACGCCATCATTGACGTGGAAAATATTTTGCGGCGCGCGCGGCAGAATTTGACGGCCGCCAATCCCCGTCCTTTGTTTGCCGTTGTGCTCGACGCGTCGCTCGAAGTGCGAAGCCCGGTGGTTTATGCGTCGCTGATTCTGGTGCTGGTATTTTTGCCGGTGATAACGATGTCCGGGTTGCAGGGAAAATTTTTTGCGCCAATGGGATTGGCTTTTATTTTGGCGATTCTCGCGTCGCTGGCCGTTGCGCTCACCGTTACCCCTGCCCTGTGCCTGCTAGTGCTTTCGCGAATCAAACAACATGAGGAACCGCGTTTCATTTTGCGAATGCGTGAGTTTCATGTGCGTGCATTGCGACTGGTGAACCGCCATCTGAAAATGACCATTGCCCTTGCCGCGCTCGCGTTTGCAGCGTCGGTTGCCGTGCTGCCATTTCTCGGCCGTGAATTGTTGCCGGATTTTCGCGAAGGCCATTTCGTGGCGCAGGTTTCCATGACGGCGGGCACGTCGTTGCCGGAAATGCGCCGCGTCGGAAGAATCATCGCCAGCGAATTATTGAAAAATCCCACGATCCAATCCGTCTCCCAGCAAATTGGCCGCGCCGAACGGGGCGAAGATACCTGGCCGCCCAGCATTTGCGAATTCCACATCGAATTGAAACCGGGGGCAAGCAAAGATCAGGCGAAGGTGCAGGATGAAATTCGCGAGGTGCTGTCGTCGTTTCCCGGATTGCAATCGGAAGTGCTGACATTTTTGGGAGATCGCATCGGCGAAACCGTTTCTGGCGAGACGGCGCAAGTAGTCGTTAGCGTGTATGGCGATGATCTGGATGATCTGGATGCAGCGGCAAAGGACATTGCCCGCACGTTGTCGGCGGTTCCTGGCGCGGCGGATGTGCAGTTGGGGGAATTCTCGACCGCCCCGCGACTGGCCATCCGGCTCAGGAAGGACCGCGTGACTCAGTTAGGATTTCGCCCGGGAGAAATCCTGGACACACTGGAAACCGCCTATCAGGGCCATGTGGTTGGGCAGACTTACGAGGGGAACCGGGTGTTCGATGTAAATTTAATTTTGCCGCCAGCGGAACGGCAGGACCCGGAAAAAGTCGGGGCGATGTTCATATCGAATTCACAAGGCATGCGATTGCCGCTGAATCAGATCGCGGATGTTTACCTCACCGAAGGGCGCGAGTCCATTTTTCACGATGGCGCGCGCCGCCGGCAAACGGTGACGTGCAACCCGCAAGGCCGGGACGTGGCTTCATTTGTTGCCGAAGCGAAAAGCAAAATCGCCGCGACGGTAAAATTGCCCGGCGGGACCTATCTGGAATTCACCGGGGCGGCGGAGCAGCAGGCAAAGGCCAATCACGAATTTCTGCTCCACGCGATCATCGCCGCCATCGGCATCGCCCTGCTGCTGATTTTGTTTTTTGGCAATGTGAGAAATTTAATTTTGGTAATCATCAACGTGCCGTTTGCGCTGGTGGGCGGAGTTTTTGCGCTCGTCATCAGCAAATGGTTTGGCGCGGAGGCGACGCTCTCGTTGGGAACACTGGTTGGCTTTGTAACTTTGTTTGGCATCACCATGCGCAATTCCATTCTGCTGATTTCGCATTATCAACATTTGATCGCCGAGGAAAATATGACGTGGGGAGCCGAAGCGGCGGAACGCGGCGCGACGGAGCGATTGTTGCCGATTCTGATGACGGCATTGGTCACGGGGCTGGGCTTGCTGCCGCTGGCGATCACCGCTGGCGAGGCGGGACGTGAGATAGAAGGCCCGATGGCCGTCGTCATTCTGGGCGGGCTGGTGACTTCAACAATCCTCAGTTTACTTGTGCTGCCAATCGTCGCCTTGAGATGGGCGCCGTTTGAAAAAGCGCCCGCACAACGGAAAACTAAGCAACCTTGATCGGGACGGTCTTTGTGTAAACCAATTTGCCGTGATTATCCGTCATGTGAATGAACATGCGATCGGATTGCATCGAAACCGTGGTGAAACCTGAACGGGATTCGGCAAACTTCGTGTGAACAGTTTTTTCGGTCGGACGGACTTGCGAACCGGCGCCGGAGCAGAAAAGATTCAAGTCCCCGGCGATGAGATGTTGCAAGTCGTGGTCGTGACCGTTAAACCAGGCTTGGACTTTATATTTGTGAAGGAGTGGCAGAATATCGCGCACCAGATCCTTGCTGTCGCCATGTTCGCCGCCGGAATAAATCGGGTGATGGCCGATGGCGATTTTCCATTGCGCTTTGGAAGCGGCCAATGCTTCCTTGAACCACGCGAGTTGTTTAGGCACGTCCTGTTCGGCAACGTGAACGCCGAGCTTGCTGTGCGAGACGCGGTACGAGTGAATCATGGGCGACGTATCCAGATAAAAGAAATCGGCGGTCGTCTTCTCGTCAATCTGATGCGTCTGTAAATAGTAACGGGCGGGCATGTTCCAGCGCGGATGCGAGTGGCCGTATTCCAACTGGGCGGCGCTATTGCCGTTATAATCGTGGTTACCAAGGATCACATGCCAGGGAATTTGGAGGGCGGGATCGCTATAAACATCTTCAAAGGAAACTTTCCAGAGCGGGTCGTTCACATCAGCAACGCCGTTTTCGTAAAAATTATCGCCCACGGATATGATGAAGCGCGGATTGGTGGCTTTGGCGGAAACGGCCATCTGCGCGGCGACTTCAGTTTGGTCGCGTTCGCCACGGCGTCCCCAATCACCGAAGATCTGGAAATTAAAATCATCGGGAGAAATCGGCGGCGTGGATTCGGCAAAAAGTTTGCCAGGCGCAAGCTGGCTGGCGGCGGTGGCAATAAAAAGGGTGCGGACAAATTCACGTCGGGTCTGTTTCATACTCATATTCTTTCAAACTGGGCCAAGATAATACTTGAAGTCAATAGTTCGAGCGCATCGTCACCAAAGTATCACACGGTCGTCACGCTTTCGACGCATCGAAAAGATTTGGGATTCAATGACACAGCGCTGACATAGAACGTGTTAGTTTTTGCGCTGGAGCACTTTCTCGATTTCAGTGAAATTGTCGCATAAAAATTGCTGATCCAGCCAAACTTGGATTGACATTTTTTAATGAGCATGTTCTCATTTGCCGTCGTTCCAAACTGAAACCGGACTCCCATTTCGTACAGCGGTCCTGGCAATCCTGGCTTCATTGAAATCCTGCGGCGGGGGCTGAATCATTCTTACAGATTTCGGCGGGGAAAATGTCCGAAAAAAAATTTACGGTGCGATGCATCCATGATCAATTCGTAAACGTATCGTTCGTATTGTTGCAAAACCAACCAACCACAAACCATGAAAACTAGCAGACTTATTTCGGCTGCGTTTGCCGCCATCATCGCGGCGTGCGCGCCCGCTGCGTTCGCGCAACTGACCATCCCCAGCGACGGTTCGGATGGCGCGCTCGTTATCGCCTCCAACACCGTCATTGACCTGTCCCGCGCGGTGACGGGAAATTGGAATGACAATGATTCCGCCAATGCCGGCAAGGGTATTTACGATTCCAACATGTGGGCGGTCGTATTCAAATATTCGTCCGTCACGATTTCAAATGGCGCGGCGCTCACGTTCACCAATCATGGCAGCCACGCGCCTTTGGTGTGGCTCGTCACTGGTGATGTGACGATCAACGGGTCACTGGTGTTGGACGGCCAGCCGGGCCTGGCTGCGCCAGGACTCGCCGAGCCGGGGCCGGGCGGTTTTAGGGGCGGCACGGGATACTATACGCCGGGTGTGGATCGCGGGCCGGGATTTGGACCGGGTGGTGGGCAACCTTATACCAGTGGCGACGAGGGTTCGGGCGGCAGCTACGGCACGGTGGGAAGCCTTGGTTCGCCCGCGTATGGAAATGCCTCGCTGATACCGTTGATAGGTGGTTCGGGCGGCGCGGGAAGATATTATAATTTTCCAAACGGCGGCGGCGCCGGCGGCGGCGCGGTCTTGGTGGCCTGCGGCGGCAATCTTACAGTCGCGGGAACAGTTTCAGCGAACGGCGGTTACGGACAACAAGGCGCCAGCGGCGGCAGCGGCGGCGGCATACGTTTGGTGGCGAATACATTTAGCGGCAGCGGAATCATTCAAGCTCTCGGTGGTGCTGGCGACCATCCTGGCGGGTTGGGTCGCATCAGAATTGAGCGCGTGACAAATAACAATAATAGCCAGGTCAATCCCGACCCGAGCATTCTTGCGCTGCAAGCTGGATCTACTCCGGTGATCTGGCCTCCGAGCACGGGTCCTTCCGCAAAAATTATTTCCATCGGCAATGTGACTGCGCCAGCCGATCCGCGCGCGTCATTTGGCACGTTCGGACCGGATGTTGCGCTGCCTGAAGTCACCAATACGCAGGTGCTTGTCGAGACGACCAATGTCGAAACCGCCGCGATCGTCAATGTGCGGGTTTCGCCGCGCGCAAACGCACAATATACGGAAGTCGTGGCCGGGTTGAATCAAATCATCAGCACGAACCCAATGGTTATCCGGTGGCTTGCCACCAATGTACCGGTGCAGGACGGATATTCGTCGGTCATCGTGCGCGTGGTGCGCCCGTAGGACGGCTGGTTTTTACCCGCGAGGGAAACATCAACGGCGCAAAATAACTTTCGTGGTCTTGCTACCATGACCAAGCCTTCAGGCAAAGCGCAGACGCAATCACTCCGCCCTGGCGAGCGGTTCACCGGCTGTCTTTTTGACGCCGGGAAGATGCCGGGTCTGGTTGCACTGTTTTTGCTTCTCATGACGACACTTTCGTCGTTTGCCCAAACCCAGCTTTTGCTGAAAGAAACATTCACGCGCGAGTATGCGGTTTTTGTGGGCGATGATTTGACGACGCCGGACAAACAAATCACATCGCGTGATACTTCGCTATTTATTGGCACTGACCCTGTCGGTGTTTATCCCCAGGCGATTTCTCGGGAGACAAGTTTGGTCGTCACCACTCCGGCAACTCCCGCCACGATTTCGCAACTGCTCGTCACGGTCAGTCCGACAGGCGATTCCGCCACGCTAAATTGGAGCAGTTACAATGAAGTTTCGCAAAACGACGTTGTCACCTATTTGATTTATCTATCCAACGGGCCGTTCACCAATGTGACCGGGATGACGCCTTATCTGCGAGTGCCCGCGGGAACGCAGCTATTGACGATCACAAACCTGCCGGTGTTTCAGGACCATTATTTCGCCGTGGTGGCGGAGGACGAGTTGGGGAATTACAACCCGGTGGTGAGCTACGCGGCTGCATATATATTAACCGCGCAGGCGTTCTCGCGCGAATATTGCGTGTTCGTGGGAGGCAACCAGAGCAATCTTTATCCACAAACTGTTTCTCGTGAAGTCAGCGCCGTCATATCTACTCCTGCTCCCCCGGCGGTCGTGCCGATCACCGTCACAGCCACACCGACTGGCGACGGCGCTTCCTTGAATTGGAGCACTTACGACGAAGACCTGCAGGAAGATGTGGTACGCTATAACATTTATATTTCTTCGCAGCCGTTCACCAACGTATCCGGGCTGACGCCTTATACCACTGTGTCGGCGGGCACGTTTGCGGTGATGGTCAGCAATCTCACGGCGTTTCAAGATCATTATTTTGCAGTGGTCGCGGTGGATGCGCAGGGCGGACTGATTTCAGCGGTTAATTATTCTGCGGCTTACGTGCTGACAGCGCAGACTTTTTCGCGAGAGTATAATGTCTTCGTCGGTGGCAATGGGGCCGATCCATATCCGCAAGCCATTTCAAGGGAAACCTCAATAGTCGTGCCGGATAATTCCGTGCCGGACCCGGTGACGGGCATCAGCAGTGGTTTCATGGCGAATACTTCCGTGTCAGCTTTCAGCGCGATTGATCTGGACTGGTCGAGTTACGATGAAGCGATTGAAAACGATGTCGTGCGTTATCGCGTGTATGTGGCTGATTCCTTTTTTACCAATGTGTCGGACATGACGCCGTATGAATTCGCGCCAGCGGGAAATCCTCACTTCACGGTGACGGGTTTACACGGCGGCGATATTTATTATGTGGCGGTCGTGGCGGAGAGCGCCGTGGGGAATTTTAATCCTACGGTTCGAGCGGTTTCGGCTCAGGCATCGGTTGGCGCACTGGGTGATGTGCAAAATGTCAGCGCGACTTCGTTTTCGAATTCATTGCACTTCACCTGGATTGTGCCGGTGCAAGTGGATGCGTTTCTCGCCCATTACAATATTTATTTCAACAGTGCAACAAACCCATTGTCGCTGCCCGCGACCACCACTTCTTACGATGCGACGAATCTGCAATTTGCCACCGGCTATCCTTTCCGCATCACGACCGTGGATACTTTCGGCACGGAGAGCGCAGGCGTCTCGGTGCTCGGTGCGACCCTGCTCAACAATCCTTCGCCCGTTGTGACCGAATCATTGGGCAATCTCGTGCGAGTGACGTGGCTGCAAGTTGAACCGAACAATCTCGTGCAGGCCTACAATGTCTATGAATCCCCGACCGCCTTCACGAACGTCACGGGTCTATCGCCCGTCGTCACGACTCGCGGCACACGCGGTGATGTCAGCGGTCTGGTGAATGGCACTTCTTATTTCTTCGCGGTGACGGCGGTGAACATTGATGGCGGAGAAAATAAAGTGGTTCAATCCGTGTCCGCCGCGCCAAATGCTGTTGCAGGCACGTTTGCCGATCTCGCGATTACCAATGTCATCGTGCCCGCGACAGCTTACAGCGGCCAGGTCATCACGATTAGTTGGGCGGTGACGAACATCGGCGCGGGCTCGACTTCGACACAGAATGGCTCACCGGTAAGCGCCTGGAATGATCGCGTAGTGCTCTCCTCAGATAATACTTTTGGCGATGCGGATGATGTGATCTTAACGAACGTCACGCATTCCGGCGCGTTAAGCTTTGCCCATGGTTATATTGGAATCACAGCGGTTCAAATACCGGCAAACCTGACGGGAGATTTTAATGTCTTCGTGATGACCGATGCCGGTGACGCCGTTTTTGAAAATCTGGATCAGGGCACGAACATCGCCGAGGCGTTGCATCAGATTGAAGTGAGCGCGCCCGTGCCGCCTTCGATCACTCAGCAACCGCTGAACGAAACCGTCTTTGAAGGCGCGACGACTTCATTCAGCGTGACCGCTCAAGGTTCGCAGCCGCTGGCCTTCCAATGGTTCCACGGAACGATGAGTTTGCCGTTTACCACGAACTCATCCCTCATCCTGACGAATGTGCAATTTTCCGATGCGGGAAATTATTTCGTGCAGGTCAGCAATATCGCCGGGTTGAACAACAGCATGCCGGCCTCGCTCACCGTCAACGTGCCGCCGCCGGATTTGTTCGTGACCGGTATCCAATCGCCCTCAACCATTCTCGCGGGCCAACCGGTCGCAGTTTCGTGGATGATTACCAATGGCGGTTTCTCTATGGCGAATGCGCCGTGGCAGGAGGAATTATTGGTCGCCAATAATCCTGCGGGCACGAATGCAACCGTAGTGCTCACGATCACTTCCTCAAACTCCCTGGCTGCGAATAATGCCGTCACGCGCTCACCAACGGTGATTCTTCCTGCGGGGCTATCGGGAAATTATTGGCTGGCCGTGCTGGTGGATAGCGCGAACCAGGTGACGGAAGGAAATGAAGGCAACAACTACTTTGTCGCTCCAACACCAGTGTTGATTCAATCACCGGATTTGAGCGTGGCGAAATTCACCACGCCCGGCACCGCATTGCTTGGTCAGACCTTCAACGTATCGTACGTGATCACGAATAAAGGCAACGGAACGGCGCTCTCGGGCTGGAATGACCGTATCTTCCTTTCGCCCAGCAGCAGTCTGGTACCGGGGGCGGTGGCGTTGCAAACCGTGGCTTCGCCGGTAAACACTTTGGCGGCGGGCGGCAGTTACACCAATTCAGCCAGTGTGACGGTTCCGTTCACGCCGCAATCGCAGGCGGGCAGTTATTGGCTGATCGTGCAAGCGGACGCGGACAACTCCATCACGGAATCGGTGGAGGCAAATAACATTCTCGCCTCGGCCCTTACGCTGACCGTTCCGCCGCTGCCGGATCTGGTTGTGGGACAAGTGACCGCGCCGTCGCAGGCTTCAATCGGCGCGACGATTCCGATTTCGTGGTCCGTTACGAATATCGGCGTGGCCACGTTGAGCAATTCGTGGCGCGAAAGTGTTTATTTGGTTCCGTCGAGTCTCACGCTCGGACAATTCTCGACGAATCTCTCGGCATACCCCTTGCTGGGTTCGTTTACCTACACGAATGACCTTGCTGCGAACGGAAGCGTCACGAGAAATGAGCAAGCGGCGATTCCGCAGGCTGGACCGGCGGGAGGTTTGCGCGTTGCCGTATTTGTGGATAGCGAAAATGTGATTCCCGAACAGAACGAATCCAACAACATCGCGCTCGCGCAAAATATCATCACCGTGCCGGCAGCGTTGTCGCTGATGTTGCCCGTCACGAACGTAGCTGAAAATACTTCCTCACCCAATCTGACATCGCTGGTGGAACGCAACGGCTCGACGGCGTCCGCCCTGGTCGTTTCACTTTCGAGCAGCGCGCCCGGCCATCTTAGCGTGCCTGCGATTGTGACGATTGCGGCGGGCGCAACCTCGGTTTCATTCAATACGACGGTGCTCGACAATGGCATCGCTGATCCCGATGCATTGGTGACGATTTCCGCGCAAGCTTCCGGTTTCGTCCAAGCCAATTCGCAAGTGCTCGTGATGAATACCGATGCGCCGCATTTGTCTCTCTCACCGGTCTCACAAATCACCGAAGGCCAAACCATCAATGTCACGATTTCAAGTGATACCACCATGACACAACCGGTGGTCGTGGCTATTTCGAGTTCCAATCCGAGCCGCCTGAGCACACCGGCTTCAGCGACGATTCCTGCGGGTTCAAATTCAGTCAGCTTCACGTTGCTTGCAGTGGATAATACGACGATTGATCCGCCAACCTCGGCGACGTTGTCCGCAGCGGCTCCGGGATTCATAAGTGCCGTGGCCAATTTGAGCGTGGTGGATAACGACGCGCCGATGCTCATGCTGGCTTTGGATCGCACGAACATCAGCGAAGGTGACGGGCCGTTCGCTGCGGTTGGAACCATCACGCGCATACCCGTGACCGATCAGCCAGTCACCGTAGCGCTGGCAAGCAGCAATACTGCGGCTGCGACAGTGCCCGCCACCGTGACCATTCCTGCATTGCAAAGCCAGGGGACATTTTATGTGGTGGCAGTCGCGGATAATATTGTGACCGGGCCGAAGTTGACTTTGCTTTCGGCACAATCACTGGACGTTGCGAGCAATCCCACTGGTTTTATCGCCACGGAGGAACTCGTGGTGCAGGATACCAATGGTCCCGCACTCGGATTGACCATCGCCAATCGAGTCGTGAGCAAAGGCCTTAACCCGGCGACGACGGCAACCGTCTCACGCAATACTCCAGCGACGAGCAATCTGGTTGTTCACTTGTCTTTGAGTGTGAGCAACGAAGTGTCTCTTCCCGCCACGGTTGTTATTTCAAATGGCCAATCGAGCGCCACCTTCCCCATCGCTTCACTTGACGACGGCCTCTCGAACACGAACCAATCCGTTGCCATCAACGCCAGCGCGACCAATGTCGCGAGCGCGACGGCCGTGATGATGGTCACTGACCTCGGCTTGCCAGATCTGGTTATCAACAGCGTCACCGCGCCCGCCACGGCGTTCACGGGCGAACCACTTACCGTAAGTTTCCGCCTGTTGAACCAGGGGCTTGGGACATTGACGAATTCAGTCGCGCAAAATGTTTATCTCACTCCCGCCGTGAATTCTGGAACCAACCTGCTCGTGGGCGCGGCGACTTACGGCAGCCAATTGCAATCGGGACAATTTGTGGATCAATTTGTCGTCGTTCCTGGAACTGCCGTTCCGCCGCCGGGAACTTACTACGTGGTCGTAGCTGCTGACGCCGGCAATAACGCCACGGAGTTAAACGAGTTGAATAATCAAACAATCAGTTCCACGCCGGTGGTGATCACAAGCGAATATACCGCGACCGTGAAAGCGGGTGTCACCAACGTGGCTGCGGGCACGCCGGTTCCGTTGTCCGGTTCGGCCACGCTGGTCGCGGGCGGTCCGGCGGCGAACAAACCGGTAAATATTCTCCTCACCGTCCGCGGCTTTGAACGCACCATCAGCGTCACCACCGATGCCAATGGCGATTTCAGCACGATCTTCACGCCGCTCCAGACTGAGGCGGGCATGTACACCATCGCGGCAGTCGCGCCAGGAATCACCAGCGCGCCCGCGCAAGATTCGTTCACAATTCTTGGTGTGTCGCTCACCCCGAATCCGGTGACGCTATCAGTGACGGAAGGCGGCGGCGCAAGCAGCGCGGTCACGGTGCAGAATTTGAGTGAGGTGCCGTTGACCGGTTTGACGGCGAGCATTTCGGGCACGGCGCAGAATATCACGGCTAGCACCATGTTCACTCCGAATTTCCTGACAGGTCAAGGATCGGCGACGCTTATCATTCACGTCTCAGCCAGCGATTCGACTATTCGGCAAAGCTCATTCAATGTGCATATCACCTCGACGGAAGGCGTGGCGCTGGACTTGCCGGTGAATGTGACGGTGGTGCCGCTGGTGGCACAACTTTCCGTCGTCCCTTCGCAACTCAATTCGGCCATGCTTCGCGGCGCGCAAACTTCGGTTCAATTTGAAATCCTCAATCTTGGCGGCGCGGCTTCGGGGCCGTTGACCGTCAGCGCGCCCGCCGCGCCCTGGCTGACTATTGCGACGACCAATCCCCTGCCCTCGCTGCCGCCCGGCGGCTCCAACATGGTCACGGTACTCTTGACGCCCACGACCGATCTCGCGCTCGGACCTTATACCGGTGCGCTCACAGTCAGCGGGAGCGGCATTGGCGTCACGGTGCCATTCACCTTTAATTGCGTGTCCGACGGCCACGGAAATTTGCGCGTGCATTCGGTGGATGAATTGACTTTCTTCGCCACGAATTCGCCGCCGCTAACCAACGCGAGCGTCACGCTCATTGATCCGTTGAGCCGAAGCGTCGTTGCCACGGGCGTCACGGATGCTACCGGCCAATTCATCGCGTCGAATGTTATGGAAGGCGTTTATGAACTCGATGTCACGGCCACGCAGCATGCTTCATTCAAAGGCTCGGCGACGGTGACGGCGGGAACGACCACGGACGTTGAAACTTTCCTCTCGATGCAAACGGTGACTTACACGTGGACCGTTGTGCCGACCCAGATTCAGGACGTGACTCATATCACCGTGCAGGCAGAATTCGAGGCGAATGTTCCCGCGCCAGTGGTCGTGCCCACACCGGCATCGCTCGATCTCGCTTCATTGCAACAGCCGGGACAATTCATGGACGTGCCGCTGACGTTGGCCAACTATGGCTTGATCGCGGTCCACAGCGTCACAATCAACATCTCGGACAATCCGAATTACCAATTCGATTTACTGACGAAGAATATCGGCGACTTGCCCGCGCACGGCACGGTGACGGTTCCCATGCGCATCACGCGCGTCGCCAATACCGGCCTTCGTCCCACGGACGATGATTGCGAAGTGTCCATCAGCATCGGCTACCTTTTCCTTTGCGGCCAATATGATATCAGCACGGGCATTCCGATTCCAGTGTTCAATGTGACTGGCGATTGCGGCACGCCGACCGGCGGCGCTGGTGGCACCATTGTCTTCGTAGGATGCGACGGCTGCACTGGCGGCCCAATCAATATTCCACCAGGACAATCGTCGCCTTCGACGTGCGATCAATGCCTGGCCAAGGCCATTGTCGAATGCGGCATCGGCTATACCCCGGCTGGTTGCGCTTACGGTGGCTGGAGTTGCTTTGCGGGATTGGCCACGCAAGGTTTTAATGCAACCACGGGTGAGAATTGTGTCGTGCAAGGCGTCGGTTGCCTGGGACCAATCGGCAATACCGTCGCTTGTTTGTGGAGCATTCTCCGTTGCAAATGTGGCGGCGCGCTGTCCACCGTCCCGTCATGTGTTTCGCATGCGTTGGGCGGCGGTTCGCGCCCGCTGGATCTGACGACGGGCGAAGGATTGTCGCCGGTGGATCCGATGGATGTTTATATTGCACGAAGTTATTCGAGCATTCAGATGATCCAGATGATCATCAATGACACGGATGGGCATTGGTTCGCGCCCGGTTCCGGTGGCGCGTTCGGCGCGTTTTTCAGTGCCTTCAATCAGGCCATACAATCTGACAGTCCCTCCGGCATCTTCATTTCGCCGGACGAGTTCAACAGCCTTATGGCGATGCAGGTTCCCAGCACGGTCAGCGGCGCGGACGTCGTGAACATGCTCAACCGCTGGAATCTCAGCATCAGTAACTGGGTGGCGGGCGTCTATTCACCGACGAATGTGGCTCCCGGTGGAAACACCAATTTTATTTCACTCTACGACATGTCCGCGCTGGCCTTGGACATCGGTCAGCAATATCAGGCGTCGCAAGCGGCGGGCTATGCCGATCCGGTGGCGGGATTTTTTGGCGCGCTGCAAAGCGCCGAATCCATGCTCGGCGGCGAAGGCACTTGCGCGAAAGTCGTGCTGCAACTTGACCAGGACGCCGTGCTGACGCGCGATGCTTTCAGCGCCACGCTGCAACTGAACAACAGCGGCGGCACGCCGTTGGAAAATGTGAAGGTCAATCTTGTCGTCCAAAACGCCGCCGGGCAGGATGTGTCCAGCCTGTTCGGCATTGAAGCGCCTACGCTGACTGGCGAGTTGAATGCCGTGAACGGCACGGGCGAACTTCTGCCCAACAGCGCAGGCACGGCCCAGTGGACATTGATCCCAACGATTGACGCGGCGCCGCAAGCACCGACAAATTATTTCGTCAGCGGCTCGTTAAATTATACGCTCAATGGTGTCGCGGTCAGTTTGCCGCTTTCGCCCGCCTCCATTTCTGTGCAGCCGAATCCGCAGCTTTATGTGAAATATTTCCATCAACGTGATGTCTATGCGGATGATCCGACGACTCCGCAGATCGAGCCTTCGATCCCCTACTCGCTCGCAGTGATGGTTCAAAACCGCGGTTACGGCACGGCGTATGATTTCCATATCACCTCCGCGCAGCCGCAGATCGTGGATAACGAAAAAGGGTTGTTGGTGAACTTCCAGATCATCGGGGCGCAAGTTGGCAACCAGCCGGTATCGCCTTCGCTCACGGTGGATTTTGGCGACATTCTTCCGAACGACACCGTGGTTGGACGCTGGCTGTTGACTTCGACCTTGCAAGGTTTGTTCATCAATTACAGCGCGACGTTCGAGCATGTGGACCCGCTGGGAAATCCTCGTCTCTCACTGATTGACGGTGTCGAGATTCACGAGATGAATCATCTTGTGCAGGCGGAAGGCGCGTTCGACGATGGCCTCCCGGATTTTCTCGTCAACGACATTGCCGACTTCAATTATTTGCCCGACACACTTTATCTGAGCGATGGTCGCATCGAACCGGTGAGCGTCGTGGAGACAGCCACGCCTGACGCGCCCGCGGGCAACAACCATTTGCAGGTGCAACTCAACGCGACGTTTCCGTCAGGTTTCACCTATGTGCAAGTGCCTGACCCCGCGAATGGACAATTCCCGCTCGTCGGTGTCATTCACTCAAATGGCACCAACATGAACACGAATAATTTCTGGACGACCGACCGTACCTTCATCGGTTTGGGTCAACCGCCGATTCACGAAAATCTATTGCACCTGATGGATTATCACACCAACGCCGGCCCGTACACTTACATTCTCGTCTATGCGTTGCCATCAAGCATCCCGCAGACGAATGCCCCGATCAGCGCCGTGTTTGCGCTGCCACCGTTCAGTCCAAGCACTTTCGGCGTGGTTTGGAGCGGCGCTAATCTGGAAGGCCAAGCTCCCCTCGCCTTCTATGATATTTACGCGTCCGATAATAATTCACCGTTCACCGTCTGGCAGCCGCACACGACGCAGACTGGCGCGCTTTACTCGGGCCAGCCGGGCCATACGTATTCATTCTACAGCATCGCCACCGACACTGCTGGCAATGTCGAAGCGCCGCCGGCAACACCTGATGCCACCACCACCGTCTCGCTCTCGAACACGCCGCCTACCATTTCGTTCGCCAGCAACCGCGTGACGATCAATGAAGGCGATACACTTTCGCTGACGCCGCGCGTAAGCGATTCCGACGTGCCGCAACAAACCTTTACATTCAAGCTTGGTTCCGGGGCGCCGGCGAATGTGACGATCAACTCCTCCACCGGCATCCTCATGTGGCCGACGACGGAACTTGATGGGCCAAGCACGAACACCATCAATGTGATTGTCACTGACAATGGTTTTCCACCACTAAGTTCGACGGGCAGCGTCACGGTGATCGTAAATGAAGTGAACCAGTCGCCGATACTTTCGCCGATTGGCAATTACACCATTGCTGAAGGTTTTCTCCTGCGAATAACAAATAGCGCGGTGGATTATGACATTCCCACCAACGCGCTCACCTTCAGTCTCGGAAATCCAGTGCCCACTGGCGCGAGTATTGATTCACACACTGGCATTTTCTCGTGGCGTCCGACGGACACGCAAGGCCCCAGCACCAACCTCATCAAAGTGGTTGTGACCGACAACGGGGTTCCGTCATTGAGCGCCACGCAGACATTCTCCGTAATCGTGCTGGATACGCTAAGCGACATTACGCTTTCGATCGGTTCGACGAATGTGTTCGCCGGCGAGAGTAACAACGTGCCCGTCGTGCTGGCGGACAGTTTGCAACTGACCAACGTGAATCTGCAACTGACCGCGCCGGGATCGCAGTTGACGAATCTCGCGCTGCGGGGAATCAGCGCGGAAGTCAGCGGCATCAGCCTCATCCCGAATGGAACCAATACTTATACGGTGGGTTTCAATCTTAATCCCGCCTTGCAAACGGCGAGCACGCGTTCGCTCGCCACGCTTAATTTTCAGACGATAACGAATTATCATTCTTCCGTCGCCAAACTGGGCGCTAATCAGGTCATGGGAGAAGATACGACGGGAAAATTAATCACGAACACAACCGGCATCAACGGCCAAGTCATCATTGTGGGCCGTGAACCTGTCCTCGGCATCAAAGCAGGAACGCCGCCGAAACTTTCATTGCTCGATCTTAACAGCAATGCGCCGCCGCCATCACTGACACTTTACGGACGTCCCGGCGCGATTTACGGATTGCTCATGAGTACGAATCTGGCGACGAACCATTGGACAGAAATTCAACAATTCGTGCAATCGGGCCGTGCGATGACGTTGTCACTGTCCAACTCGAGTTTGCCGGAAGCCTTCTTCAACATACTGGAAGTGAAAGCGCCGCCGCCGATGCTGTCCATCAATCGCACCAGCAATACGCTGCTGAGTTTGCAACTGAGCGGTTTCCCCGGAACACTTTATGGTCTTGAAACTTCATCCGCTCTGGGAACCAACGCCGTGTGGTCTCCACTTAGTCAAATCACGCTCACGAATAGTTCACAGACAATTATTCTGACCAATAAAGGTGAGCCGGGACGATTCTTCCGCGGCACCGTTCCGTGAGTTAGAAAAATGAACAGGCGGCCGACGTAGCGCAAGCCGAATCAGTTTCCAATCACGTCGCTATAACACCAGCAGTAAAGACCTTTTAAAAACCCTCGGCACGCAAAGTGACGGTGTCCCAACCGGCAATTTTCACAGCGCCATTTACCGGTCGCAGGGATTGTTCGCTGGCGTTGCTCAAAAAGATGGACTTCGGCTGCTCGCCCCAAATCAGCTTTGCCTGCTCAGGCTTGGCGGAGACATTGAAGAGGCGGATGATAAGAGCTTTGCCGTCGTCGCTTGGCTTCAGAACCGTGGCCAAAACACTGTCCGGTTCGATGCGCAATCGGGAAGGCTGGGGCTTATTGCCGGCGGCGGGAATTACGATCAAAGGCTCGGTGCTTTCGATGCCGAATCTCATGGCGGCGGCTGGATTATACCTC
The DNA here is from genome assembly GCA_036268055.1 of Verrucomicrobiia bacterium. Taxonomy (NCBI): domain Bacteria; kingdom Pseudomonadati; phylum Verrucomicrobiota; class Verrucomicrobiia; species Verrucomicrobiia bacterium. The sequence goes on from DATAUW010000013.1 coordinate 91,288, forward strand.
GCGTGCACGAAAAAAGCATAATTGAAACGGACCGGCCCTTCCTGCTCGGCCCGATAATTCGTATGCCAATGATTGTTCATCACCCAGGAATAGATTTTGGACGAGGGTTGGATCGTTTTGAGATAGGCGTTGGGATTTCCCTGGCCGCGCGGCAGGTTGGCCGTCAATCCGCCGACTTCCACGAGTGGCGCATCCGCCGTGGCCCAGGTCACGCCATAGTCATCGTTGGAAATATCCACCCAGCGCTCGACCGAAAACCAGTTTTTGCACGCGCCGGGAAGCTGGTCTTTTTCAGTTTGCTCGATGGCGCCCGGGCTATTGATGCGCACAACTGGATTGGGCACGTTAAACTCAAATCCCAAATGCACGCCCTCCACCGCCCGTACCGCTTCCTTGTCCACCACGTCACTGATTTCAACCCGGTCCAGGCCATCAACCAATCGCACTTCACGGGCGAGCCCGCGGCAGCCGGGAGCGGTGGATTCGACGAGCAATGACGCCACCAAGGGGCCGGATTCTTTGACGGTGATTTTTGAAGGGCCGTTGGGTTGGGCATCATTCACATTGCGGCCAGGCAAATAGAGGTAACGATTGATCTGGCCGCCGGCCAATTCAACATCCAGATCCGCCTGGCGCACACTGCTGATCGCGCCGGTTGCGGTGTCCAACTTCACCGTCAATGATGGCGTGGATAAAGTCGCACCTTCCGCGCGCGCCATCCCGGCCGGAGCTGTATCGGCGCCGATGACAAAACGCTTGGAACCAAATGGTGGCACGTCGCGGGCCAAAAAAACCAATTCACCGGTTGAAAGCCGTTGCGCCGGGACGGCTTGACCGTTCTCCTCTTTTACGCCGTCACCCTTTGTTTCCTTCGGCAGCGTCACCAAATCCGTGCGGAGCCACGAAGCGGTGTTGAAAACATCCACAGCGTCTTTCACCGCCGCGCCGCGCCGGGAGGATGCTTCCGCCAATAGTTTCAGCGATTCCTCGCTGGCATCCAAGGCATAACCTTGTTTGTAGCGCCATTCGTCCTTCACGCTTTGTTTATCGGGTTCGGAAATGCTATTGTAAGCGCCCCACGTATGCTCGCTCCACAGGACGACATTTTTCCACGCGGCGCCAAAAGTAGTGGCGGGAAAAGGAGTAGGATCCAACAAAGCCCAAAGCGTTTCGGCCTGCACCAGGCGATCCGCGGAATGACGGTTCAGCGCGGTTTCGCTGGCGCTCGAAGGCGCGCCATCCTCCCAATATGGCGTGAGATCGCCCTGGTAGGTCGGCAGCGTGGCGCCATAACGCCGCTCGAAAGCGTGGAACGCCTCGCTGGTAGTGGCAATGACAAGCTTAGGCCAGGCATGATCCGCGTTCCATTGGCGCACTTCGTCCATCGCAGCTTCGTCAGGACCGCCGTTGTCGCCGCGGGTCCAGCGCAATTGCACAAATTCGTAAGGGTAATGTTTTGTTTCAAGGTTTCGCAACAAGACCGGAAGCGCCTTCAGCAGCGAGGAGTAATGGTGGCCCATGGAATATCCCCCCTGGGAACCCCAATAAAGCACTTTCTCCTGCCCTGACTGGGAAAGCCAATAGAATGGCCGATTTTCCCACTGTTCGCGGATGTAACCAATCCGGTCGCCTTCATTGGGCCCGGCTGAAAGATATTTTATTCCATTTTGCGCCATCGCCGGGACAACGCCCCAGGTCAAACCCGGGACATCGCTTAACATCATCGAGTCCATGGTCACGTCGCAGCGGCGGTTTAGTTCGGCGGCAAAGGTGAACTGTTCCAACAATTCTTCCGGGCGGCATAACCCGGTCAGCAGGTTGCCATACATGCCGTCAACGCCGATGTCACCATCATGAACCGCTTCCTCAAATTCCTTTTTTTGTTCGGGGGTGGCGGTCGCATAAAAATCGTCCGCGGGCAAAAAAACTTCCAGATTCCATTTAAAGCGGGAACCGGCCGGATAATCTTTTGTCTGGCGGATGAGTTCCAGTGCGCGTTTCACATTGCCGGCCTGTTTTTTGGCGATGTTGGGTTGCACGTCGGTGTAACCATTGTCATTGTGCGAGTGCATCAATAGATAAATTGTGAAATGCCCCACTGGCTCAAAGGTCACCGACTGGCTGGCCAAAGTTTCCTCACCGGCAACGAGCGAGAAAACTGTTTTGGTTTCGCTAGTGACTTCGGGAGATAAAACCTTGATTTCCTGAAGCCCCTTGACCAGCGGTTGCCGGCTGATTTCCGTCCCACCCAAGCGCACTGACACTTCATGCTCCGGCCCGGCGTAAACCAGCGATGCTGTCATCGGTCGAAAAAGTTTTCCGTCCTGCTCAACCAACGCGTTTTCGATATCAAACGAAGCCAGCGATGCAAACCTGGTCACTGGGACGGACTCAACTTCCGCCGGTACTGTGAGCGACAAAGAATCGTAAAGCATCCAGCTTCCCGAAACGCTGGCGATGCTGATGATGTTGGTGGAGTTAAGCAGCGCGGCCGGAAATTCCACCTTGAATTGATACGGCTTGCCGCTCGCAAAATCGCCCTCGATCGAGGCATCTCCTCCTCCCGGGGGCATCTGCCGCTCGAATGCGTGGCCATTAATTTCAATATGCAATTTCGGCGGCGTCTGCGATTGCGTATCCAGCAAGTCCACGGTCAATTCGCAGTTGCCCGTTTGAACCGGCTGCCGGACGCCGAAAATCACTTTGAAACGATGCCTGGAACTGCCGGCCCAGGCATCGTCAGGTCCCGGCTGCACGTATGGCCAATCACGTTTGGCGTCAGATGCGCCGACGATGAACAAGCCGTCCGCCTTGAATTGCCCATAGCCTTTTGGCGCCAGCGCGAATTCGGAGCCGTCGCGGTCCGGCTTGCCAATTTGCCAGAGTAAATGTGCGTCTGCGGCTGAAGTGCACAACACCGGGAACGCCATGATTGCCAGAAAGTATTGAATCCATTTTTTCATATAATATTTTGTGATCGAGTTGCGCAGCTTGAGTTCGTCAGGGATTTGTTTCCAAACGATAATAGCGGGAGGAATTGGTGGCCGGGTCGCGAAGGGTGACGGAGTTTGAAATCGCGGTAATGTTAGTCGCGGTTAACCAGACCGGATCGGCCAGATTGGTTTTGTATTGCAGAGTATAGCTGCGTTCCGGCTGGGCGGAGAAACTCAACCTAAGGCCACTGGCCAAGTTGAAACTTAATTGGGTGAACTGGGGCGAGTTGATGAAGTAACCGGGCGACCCGATGTCGCCATTCACCGCCGCCGGAAAAGCGCCACGGGTTCCAACGGTGCTTAGTTGGCCAAACATTTGCGTGTCGGGATTATAGCCAAAGGACACACCGCGAACTGCGGCTGGAAAGGCAGCCATGGCCACGGTATCCGTCACCGACGTGGCGGCGGCATTCCATAAATAAATATTATCGCCGCTGGCACTGAAACCAATGGAGGGATAGGTGATGATTTGCAGATGGGCGGGAAGTTGGGCCAAGCCCCACCAGAGTTGGAATTGCGCCGCCGTCATGTCTTCAGCCAGCACAATGGATTCGCTCGGAGCGATACTGACCGCATTCGTGATGACATCTCCGTTAGTCAGGGAATCATGGCTGTCATCAAAGCGATATCCCTGCAAGTTTACCGCGAAGGCGCCGAGGTTGCTTAACTCCCACCAATCTTCGTGATCAAGAGTGGAATTATTTGTCCCCTTGGACTCGCTGGACATCGCCTCGGTTATAACCAGGTTTGGCTTGATCGTCACATTGAGCGTGAATGATGCGGTCGCGCTTCCATAGTTATTGCTGGCCACAATCGAATAAACTCCCGTTTGATTTGTTTGTACGTTTGGCAGCGTCAATAGCGAATTGGTTTGACCGGCCAAACTAACATTGTTGAATTCCCAATGGTAACCGGGAGCCGGGCTGCCGGCTGCTTGAATGGTGAAGGTTGGGCTTTGGCCGATGTAGGCATCCAAACTCGCCGGACTTTGAGTTATCGTTGGCGCGGTTGCGGGAACAAAAACGGCCTGAACAAGTCCCGACCACGGACTGTTTAAAGGCGGATTATTCGTGCCGGTCAGATTTTGATGCGCCGGATTGAAAGCGCGTGCCATGACCGTGGTATTTGTAGCGAGCGGAATCGGCCCGGTATAAGCCAGTGCTCCGGGCCGGATCGTTCCGCCAGAAATGCGGGGATCAAGTCCATTAGTCGTGTAATAAATGCTGCCGCCACCCGGTGAAGTCATGACCAGGGAAAATCCCGGCGCGAAACCGCCGCCGCTGCGGTTGAGCAGCGGGCGCGCCAGAAAATTGGTATCCATGAAATTCAAACGGTCGGCGTACCATTTCTTCAAAAAGCTCACTTCGCCTTGATAGGTTCCGGGAAAATTATAGGTATAGTTGTAGATCGTCACCGTTCCTGACCGGGGCGTGGTCAAGGATGGCCAGCGCGCTACTTCGCGGGGTTGTTCGTGTTGTATCTGGACCACCAGCGAATCAATGACCGAATAGATATGATTGGTCGAGAGCGGCCCAGTCCTTAAATCCTGGTAGCGATCTATCCAGGCTTGCCAAAAATCAATGTCGGTGAACATCCGCCCCCACCAACTGTAATTAAAAAAATCTGTCCCGAAATCCGGCGGCGGCGACAGCGAACTCCAATAGAGCGGGCTGAAATCGCGTCCATCGGTCGAACCTTGGGAACGGTCAAAATCCCAAATCGGCCCAAAGAAAATTTTGTCATTCCGGTCTTTATAAAAAAACGCGCTCAATCGCAACGCATCCACATTGAATGCCATCACATTGAGGATGTGATGATCAAGAGCCGACGGCACATCCACATAGGCCGGATAACCGGTGAGCAAATTAGTATAGGAAGAACTGATCAAGGCGTCGCCGAAGGAATCCATGTAAGTCTGGAGATATTGCTGCTGCGGAATGCGCTCCGGCATCGTGATATTATCCTCGCTCGGTTTGTCATAAACAATCAACTGGCCGGCGGAATTAAATCCCGATTCGCCTTGGTCCAGGCGGTCAATCTTCATGAGGTAACCGCCGGTCACATTTGTGCCGGTATTATCGTTGGGATGCAGTTGATCCACGTTATGAATTTTGTTGATGTTCACCCGATTTTGGTCCCAGGTGATTTTCTCCTCCAAAACATAGATACCGTTATAATTTGCGGCGCTCAGGCTGCCGCCCGTGGTATTCAGATATACTTCGCACATGCGGGTGCGGGGCGCATATCGGCCGATATCAGTGCTCAACTGGTAGATGAGCGGATTGTGAATCAAAACCGGTTCGAAAGGATCAGGGGCATACAAAATAAAATCGGATTGTGCCGGCAATCCCAGCGGCGTGTAATTCGCGTCATTGTTCAAATCGTCAACAAAATCAACGGAAAATGCCTGTTTGGGAAAAGCCGCCGTGGATGAGCCGTGCACCTCGATCAACGCGCGCGTGTTGAAAGTCGGCGGATTGGTCAGTGACGTGACCCCATTACTCGGCTCATAGACAGCAATGTTGGCAAATTGATTTCCGCCCTGCGGGACGCTGCCGGCGGCAAAATTATAAATGACAATCGCGGGCAAATCCGAATTGGTGTTCACCAGATCGCCCGCCAGCAAAAGATAGGTTTCACTGTGCGGAGCGCCGGGCATCAATCCTGTCGCAAACGCGCGCGCACGAACCTGCACTGAATTGTTTATCGTGATGGGCTGGGTGTAAAGCTGTGAAGCGACTGTCGGCGGTGTGCCATCGAGCGTGTAATAAATCGCCGCGTTTGTAACGGAATCGGTGATCTGTAATTGAAACGAATTCGTGAACGTGCCGCCGGCTTGGGAGAACACCACTGCGGGCGCGGCATTGGAGCCCGTGGTTGAGTTCGCATTCGCCGGAGTGGGATTGGCGAAGTAACCGGTGGCATTTACGCTGATCGCATCGCGGCCGTAAGAAACATCGGCAGTTTGCGCGGGATAATGGTCGAACGCCGAAACGAGGTTGGTGTTTGCATCCACCAGTGCCAGATAACCGCCGCCCACGAGGAGTTCAAAATTCGTGTGCAGTTCCGCTGTAATATTGGTTCGATTTTTGCCGGAAGCAAAAATGACGATGTAATCGTTGGCCGGCACGGTGACATTGGGAATCTGCCATTGGGTGAGATTATTGGAGCTGCTGGTTAGAAACCAGTTGCCGAGGCTTAAATCATTTGGGGTGGGGTTAAAAATTTCCACCCAACCAGAGTAATCGCCATCCACATCGGTCACCGTGTGCTCATTGTCGGCCATGAATTCCGAAATGCCCAGCGTGGTCCAGAGTTCCGCCGCCGGAGGGACGGTGTTTGTGTTGGGAGTTGTGGAACCCAGGCGCAATTCGCGCCCACCCGGATTGCCATCGTCAACGGCCTGATCCAATTTCAATAGAAAGTATCGGCCCGCGATAAGATTGGTCATCAAATATTCGTTCCAAATGGCGCTTTGCGCGTTGGTAATGGTCACGACGGTATTGGGGGGAGTGCCGGGATCCATCGCGGCGAAGGGAGTGCTGCCGGTCCAAACACTGATCTGGGAAACTTTATCCGCCGAGGCAATGCCGCCGCTGCGCTGGGCGTAAAAAAGCGAGCCGACGTTGGTGTATACCTGATCAAGCGAAAACGCAACGTAACTCGTGCCACCGCCATTTTTTGCAAATTCCGCGCTATCATTCAACTGGGAGTTGAGCGGGAGCCCAGTGACGTTGAAATTAAAAAGGTTGGCCGCAGTATAGGTTGAATCGTAATGGCTGCTATCGCTCACCGCGGAATAGAGTCCAGGCGCCGGGCCAATCACATACAACGCATCCGCCGGCCGGGCACAAAAAAGCATGGCGCCGAAGAAGATGACGGCAATGCGCACCCCCTTGCGTTCCATTGGATCGAGGATGGTTACGAAGTAAAAAAATGAACTGCCGAGACACGTGGTGGCGAGATGGAGCCGCCGCGAGCGGATCATTACTTGTATAAACATATACATATTACTCGCGACGATAAATCCATTTTAATCAGCCATCTCAAAATCGTCCGTTCACAAGGTTAAACGGTAGAAACCGCCGCGCGTTTCCATTCGCTTTCGATTTCTTCTAGGCTTTTGCCCTTGGTTTCCTTGATCATTGTCAGCACGAAAAAAAAGGAAAACAGGCTCACCGCGCCGTAAATCCAGAAGGTCGCCGCCGGGCCAATCATCGGGTCATCATTAAGCATCGGAAACGTCTGGGCCACGAGGTAGCACGAACTCCAAATCGCCAGTGTCGCGACCGACATGGCTCGCGCCCGTAATTTGCCGGGAAATATTTCCGAGCAGATGATCCAGGGAATCGGTCCCATGGCCATGGCAAACGCCGCAATGAATACCAGTACCCACAGCAACAGCGCCAGCTCGTGATGTCCGGAATGGAACATCCAGCCGACCATCCCCAGCGCAACGGCCTGCACGGCGGTGCCAATCAGCAACAAAGGCCGGCGACCGGCTCGATCTATAAAAAAAATCGCCAGGAATGTGAACAGCAAATTGATGAGTCCAATCCAGATGGAAGAAGCAAAAGCCGAATTCCTAGCCAACCCGGCGGATTCGAAAATTCGTGAGGAGTAATACATGATGGCGTTGATCCCGCAGAATTGGGAGCAAGCCATCAATAGGACGGCAATGGCCAGCGGCCGGGAATAAGTTCGCGAAAACAATTCGGAAAGTTTTCCCGTCTCGCTCGAAATCGCGGATTTGATCGCAGTCAACTCGGTTTCGGCATAGGCGGCGTCACCCACGTGTGACAGCACCTGGCGAGCTTCTTGTTCGCGGCCTTTTTGCGCCAGCCAGCGCGGGCTTTCCGGAACTAGAAAAAGCAGGCCGAAGAAAATAATGGCGGGAACGGCTTCCATTCCGAGCATCCAACGCCAGCCCGAGGCGATGTTCCAGGCTTCGTTCCCCATCCCCTGGACGACCTTGTTGATAAACAAAGTCAGGAAAATACCGGAGACGATTCCCAACTGAAATAGTGAGCCAAGCCGCCCACGCCATTTTTCCGGGGCGATCTCGGCGATATATACCGGGCATATCATGGACGACGAGCCGATGCCGAGCCCACTGATGAAGCGGGCGGTCAGAAATTGTTCAAAAGTGCGCGGCACAGCGGACAACAAACCGCTGATGGCAAAGAGCGCGGCGCAGGCCAGCAGCAGTTTTTTTCGCCCGAACCGGTCGCTGAGGAAACCGGCGCACATGGCTCCCGGGATGCAGCCAAGAATCGCGCTGGCCCCGGCAAAACCTTCCTGGCTGGGCGAAAGATGCATGTTTGCCTTGAGATAGGAGTTGGCCCCGTTGATGACGGCCGTATCGTATCCAAAGAGGAAACCACCGATGGCCGTGACGGCCGTGACGAACGCCACAAACCAAATCGAATTGGTCGTCGTCGTGGTGTTCATTTTACGGTCGGCATTCTAAAACGATATTCAACACAAGGACAGCCAAAGTCACCATGCCACTGCAGAGCGGTTGGACACTCGAAAATCGCCACAGCCATTTTTTGTTGAGTTAAGATTTTCAGATTTTCACCAGAAGAGATAATTTTGATCGGGGACCGTGTTCATGTTGGCCGCCAGGTCGGCGGGAAATTTATAGAACTCGACGTGCGCGTCTCCGAACAAAACGGCTTCGTTTCGCTGGCCGCTGTTGTTATGCCAGATTGCGCCCTGGTTATAAGGATCACGATTGCCCTGCCAGCACCAATCGCCAAGAATAAGTTTCGTCGAAGGCCTCTGCGCCACGGTCGTAGCCTTGATCGGGGCGGAAGCGGCGAAATACTTGCCATCACAGCCCGTCACTTTTGCGACTCGGAAAAGGTCCCCTGACCATTCAACCAAATAACTGTTCCCCCACCCGTCCCAGCAGGTTTTTGGACCACCAGACGAGACAGGATTGATCGGATCTCCCTTGTCGGCCGGACAGTGAAACACATTTACACTGCCGAGATACTTATTGAGGGGCCGACTGGCTTCCGAGTCCTGCCCCCGATAGTAACTCGCGGGTCCTGCTATGTAAGGATTAGTGGGGCACTGGCCCCCGAGCGTCGCCCAACCGGAATGCACCGGAAAGGATTCACTGTTATCGGTGGCGTACATATTGCAAGCCAGACCAATTTGATGTTGGTTGTTGATACATTGAGTGCGCAGGCCGGCGGCTTTGGCCCGCGCCAACGCCGGCAGCAATAACCCGGCCAAAATGGCAATGATGGCGATGACGACCAGTAGTTCGATCAGGGTAAAACCATTCCCCGCTTCGCTATGTTTAATCGTTGTGCTTTTCATAATAAAATGCCTTTCAAAGGATTGTCGCCGGGAGTTCCTGCTCCCGGCGACATTAGGCTGAGATGGCTCGGCAATTAGTGGATGCGATAAAACATTTGCGAATTGGTCGGAGTAAACGGCACGCCGCTGGTAATGCCGCTGGACGGCGCGAAAGGTCCGGAAACATTTGTTGATTGCTGCAATATCCCGGATGGCCACGTCAGCGTCAGTTTGCCGCCAGATTGAGAGATGCCCAACTGCACCGGAGGGGTGGTCGGGACGCCCAAACGGAATTCCTTGCCGCCGATATTGTTGTTGGGGGCGGCGGTATCCACTGGATTTTGCTTCAGTTCCAGCAGAAAATATTGCCCGGTGATGGTCGCGGGCAATAAGTAGCGATCCAGCGTGGCTCCGGAGGGATCCGGGACGGCAACTTCTGCATCGGGAGGAGTTCCCGGAGGGTTTAACGGGTCAAATGGAGTCGTCGCACTGGCCCACAAGCTGATGAAGTCAATTTTATCGGCGTTGGGATCACTGCCGCTGCGTTGAGCGTAATAGACCGCATTCACCGCATAGGATTTATCAACCTGAAAGCTCAGATAAGCCGGCCCGGGGCCGGAGATAGCCCAATCATTCCCGCCAAGGATTGTACCCAGCGGAACGCCGGTCAGATCGCTGTCAAACAAGTTGGTAGAGGTGTAGCTAAAGTTGGAATCGGGATACTCGCCGCTTTCAACCAGATTCGTATAGAGCGATCCCGTGGGGCTCAGCGGGCGGATCGAATAATTTGCCACGGCCACGTTGATGGCGGCGCTGGTAACGGAATTGACCTGGTTGGAGGCGAGCACGTAATAATTCCCCGCGTCGCTCAACACGGCATTGGTGGTAACGGTAAATGAGGCGTTCGTGGCGCCGGAAACGACCGCATTGTTCTTGTACCACTGGAATACCGGGTTCAATCCGCTCACCGTCACGGAGAGAGTTATGGCGTCGCCCAAAACCGCGGAATCATTTGTCGTTTGGCTTAGAATTTGCACGGTGGGATTGATTCCCACGGCGGTCGCATAGAGCGCATTGATGTCAGACGAGGAGAGAGCGCGATTAAAAAACGCCACGTCATCAATGCGTCCGTTGAACGTCCGGGCGGATTCGCCCACATCAGTATCCAGCCCAATCGAAGTCGGCCCCGCGAAGGTCTGACCGGCTTGTTTAAAATTATCCACTGCCGAAAGCACCACACCATTGCTCGACCCCATATAGAGAGTGGTGAAGTTAGTCGTATAGACCAGGGCCACCAGCGTCCATTGGTTGGCGGGCAGAACCAAACCGGAATTAAAGGCATAACGGTTGCCATTCCATTGATAGCCCAGTTGGGTGCCGTCGCCGGAGCAAATCATTCCGGCAGCAGTCCCCGACCCGCGGCAAAAAACGATGCCAGTGTAAGGCTGTTGCGCGCCGGCTGAATCATCGGGATAAATCCAGGCCACGATGGACACGGCGTTCGTAGTGCTGGCGTTCGTTAGATTGAGCGGCGGCAAGGTCACCGCCGAGTTGATATCAAAGCCGGTGGTTTGCACCGCGGTATTGCTTGACGAAAAACCGGGGAACGATGTGGGTTGCGGCCCGGCCACTCCCAGAAGGGAATCCCCGCCATAGACGCCATTGTAACTTCCTTCCAGGTCAAGAGCGGCCGGCCCGAAGGACTCATTGAGCTGGTAGTAGGCCACCGGTTTTTTGGAAACCATCAATGCTTCCACGGCTTCAGTCGGCGCGGCGAGGACGCTTAGATTGGCCGAGGCAGTAATGGAGCCGAAGTTATTTGAAACTGTAAGCGTGTAAGCGCCGGCGTCACTTAGCGCCGCATTGGAAATGACGAGGTTGCCCGTGTTCGCCCCTGAAATGGAACCGCCATTCGTCAAAACCGTACTTCCATGAGTCCACGAATAAAACAATGGGGCAGTTCCGATCGAGACAACCCCGCTAAAAAACGCGGAGCCGCCGACGTACACGCTTTTATCCGCAAGCGGAGTTATCAGAGCGCCCGGTGGCTGCGAAAGGTTTGCGCCAAAACGGAACTCCCGTCCACCGGGATTGCCGTTCAAGGTGCTTTGATGAAACTTCACTAAAAAATATTGGCCAGAAATAATATTGGTCAGGGGATATTCCGACCAAATGGCGCCAGAACTGTTCGTGACCGTCACCACGGCATTAGGCGCGGTGCCCGGATCCGCAGCCGTAAATGGCGTGCTCACGCTGCTCCAAACGTCAATCTCCTGGATCTTATCCGCATTGGGATCGTTACCTCCCCGCTGGGCATAAAAGACTGAGGCAATATTAGTGTAATTTTGATCCAGTTGAAACGCGACAAAACCATCAGCCACGCTCGCCGTGGCATATTCATTGCCATCGCCCAGGGTGGCTCCCACACTGACCCCGGTCAAATTCTCATTGAACAGATTAGCGCTGGAATATGAATCGTTATAATGGGTGTTATCAGAAATGCCGGAATAAATAGTGCCATCCGGGCCGATGAGATCGAGGGCTTTTGCCCGCGCGACAATGAACAGGGAAAACAGTGCCAGCAAGGCGGCCTGGCGCATCCAGCGTGGAAAAGATAGTTTCATAGGTTTCGTTTTTTGGGTTGATATCGCTAACAATTGGCTTCCTTAAAGGATTTAGCGCGCGCATTCGCGCACATTCGCGCGAGCGCCAAATCTATAACCGAACCGCCGCCATCCGACGCCAAGGCCCGTGCCTGCTCCCGCCTGTTTTATTTCAGCGGGGTTCGCATGATCAGGTTGCGCAAATTTCATATCGGAATACTTGCCGGGACCGCGGCCCACCCAAGGCGAACAACATTTAACGAGTGAATTGTTTAAACATATATATATTGATACTTACAAAATCAAGCTTTTTCTAAAAATTTATTGGCACCGCTTTTCCGGCCCCGGAATCCGGCGGGTTTTTTGCGAGACCATTTGCCTCCCTGGACAGTGGCGGACCGCGCCTCGGGAAAGATCAGGATTCAACGCCTGCCCTGCCCGTCACGAAATGAAATGCGCGATATTCTCAAGCGGGCCGCGCGCTTCTTCATCCCGCCAAGAGCTTGAAAATGGCGCAAAGATCCATCCTCCCCCGGTATTTTTATTTTTACCGGAGGGTCTCGGACGCGTTTTTGCCGCGTGGCCCAGGTTGCCTTTCCATCTCAATTTTTTTCGGATTGACAATTTTTATTTAATTGTCTATACAATTAAATATGCTTTCGATTGACCACAAAAGTGCCTTGCCTCTGCGCGCGCAGGTTGAAGCTTTGCTGCGCGACCTGGTTCGCCAAGCCAATTATCAAAGAGGCGATTTGCTGCCGGATGAAATTACTCTCGCGGCGCAATTAGGCGTCAGCCGCGGCACGGTCCGGTCCGGCATCAGCAAGTTGGTTTTTGAGGGCATCCTCGAACGGAAGGCCGGCGTCGGCACGCGCGCTTCCGGCCAGCAGCCTGAATCGGGAATAAAAGAGTGGCGCAGCTTTACACGCGAAATGGCCTCCAAAGGGATCACCGTGCAGAATTTCAGCATCAAATATCAGCAAGCGAAAGCGACCGAAGCCGCCGCCCAAGCCCTGCAACTGGACGAGGGCACGCCGATCTTGCGCCTGGAGCGGGTGCGCGGATGGAACGATCAGCCCGTTCTCCATTCGACCTCGTGGTTCCATCCCCGGCTTAAATTATCCGGTGATGAGCAGATCAACCTGCCCCTTTACGAAATGCTGGAAAAGCACACAGGAGTGCGCCCGCACCATGCCAGGGAGGAATTTCTGGCAGTCAGCGCCGAAACGCGGATCGCCCGGTTGCTTCGGGTGAACCGCGGCACACCGCTTTTGCTTCGCCGCCACACCGTTTATGATCCGGGAAACCGGCCGTTTGAATTTGCGGAAGTCTGCTACGTCAGTTCTCGCTTCACGCTTTCGCTGGATATGCGCCGCAGCGAACCATGAAAACGATGGCCGTTGATTTCGGCGGGCGGCGCATCAAACTTGGCTTGATTTGCAATGGAACAGTTTTGGCGCAAAAAATCATTGCCGCCCAGGCTGAGAAACCTTTGCGAGACCGCCTTGATTCATTGGCCGACGCGCTTCACCAACTCTGCGCCGATGCGGGAACAACGGCTCGCGAGTGCGATGGGCTGGCGATCGCGTATCCCAGCATTATTGACACGGCCAACGCGCGTATCCTGGATCACTTTGGCAAATTCAGCGACGGCAGTTCGTTTAATTTTCGCGAATGGGCTGAACGCACTTTTGGATTGCCCCTGGCAATGGACAATGATGCCCGCATGGCACTCATCGGCGAATGGCGTTATGGAGAATGGAACGACTGCAATGATATCGTGATGATCACCCTTGGCACCGGGATCGGCGTTTCGGCGGTGCTGGGAGGCCAAGTGATGCGCGGGGCGCATGGCCAGGCCGGAATTCTCGGCGGACATATTACCGTCAATCACCTTGGCCGCGCTTGCATTTGCGGAAATATCGGCTGTGCGGAAGCGGAGGCCTCCACTTCCGTGCTGGAAAAAAAGTTCCGGGAAAAGGCAACGCACGCGAACATAATTCCCGAAGAATCACTGGTGGATTATGCGGCGGTTTTTCGTCTCGCGTCCGAGGGTGATCCGCGGGCCAAGGCCCTGGCCGACCATAGCGTCCAGGTTTGGTCCGCATTGGCGGTGAGTTTGATCCATGTATTCGATCCGGAATTATTGATTATGGGCGGCGGAGTCATGGGCAGCGCGGACCTCATTTTGCCGCAGATCCAGGATTACGTAAATCGCCACGCCCACACGCCGTGGGGCAAAGTGACCGTGGCCGCTTCGTCTCTGGGCGAAAAGGCCGCCCTGCTGGCCGGTGAATGGTTGTTGGAGGATTACCTGGCGGCATGAAATCCAATTACGATAAATTCCCGGTGGTGGCGGTACCGGGCGCCGCAGGCGAATGCGTCGCCGGATGGGACGGCTGCACCGAACGATTGCGGCAAGCGATTACCCAAAGATCCGCGCGCCGGACGGTTTTGTTGATTGATTGTTACCCCGGCGTGAATGAAACGGAGTTGCTGGAGCGCTTGGCAATTTCTTTGTCCGCCAAATTGGTTTTGCGCGCCAGCGAGGCCATGTTGTCTCACTCTACGATAGAATCGCTGGTTGCCCCGTTTCTTCGCGAAAATGAACCGGTTTTCGGTTTTCTAGCCGACCTGACTCTCGAAAAATTTTTCGACAGTGAAAAAATTCAAGCGTTGAAACGGCAAGTGGCGCAAACGACCGAGGGGTTGATATTAATCGTTGGCTGCGGCGCCCGCCTGCTCGCCGACGGTGACATCTTGGTTTACGCAGATTTGGCGCGCTGGGAGATCCAACAGCGTTTTCGCCGGAATGAAATCGGCAATTTAGGTGTTCCAAACCGGCTTGAGCCAGCCAGCATAAAGTATCGCCGCGCGTTTTTTGTGGATTGGCGCGTGGCGGATCGTTGGAAGCGCGACCTGATCGGCGCGTGCGACTTCATGCTGGATACCAACCAACCGTCCCAGCCGAAACTTGCCAGCGGGAAAGCCGTGCGGAGCGGATTGCGACACGCTGTGACGAGGCCATTTCGCGTGGTGCCTTTTTTTGACCCGGCACCGTGGGGCGGCCAATGGATGAAACAAAAATTTGACCTCGATCCAAGCAATCCAAACTATGGCTGGTGCTTCGACTGCGTGCCGGAGGAGAACAGCCTTTTGCTTGGCTTTGACAACATCCATTTTGAAACTCCCGCGCTTAATTTGGTTTTTGATCAGCCACTGGGTTTATTGGGCGCGGCGGTTTACGCGCGATTCGGCGCAGAATTTCCCATTCGCTTTGATTTGCTGGATACTATGGGCGGCGGAAATCTTTCGTTTCAGGTGCATCCGCTGGCTGAATATATCCAAAAACATTTTGGCATGCCCTACACGCAGGACGAAAGCTACTACCTCCTCGACGCCGGTTCGAATGCAAAAGTCTATCTCGGCCTTGGCAGCGGGATTGATTCGCCATCCATGTTGCGCGATCTAAAGGCGGCCCAAAATGGCCAATGCCCCTTCCCAGTCGAGAAATATGCACAATCGTGGCCCGCCAAAAAGCATGATCATTATTTGATTCCGGCGGGGACCGTGCATTGTTCCGGCGCGAATTCCATGGTGTTGGAGATCAGCGCCACGCCCTATATTTTCACGTTTAAAATGTGGGACTGGGGCCGCATGGGCCTGGATGGCCACCCCCGTCCGATTCACTTGCAGCATGGTATTGACAACATTAATTGGGAGCGCACCCCACTTTGGGTGAAGCGCAATTTGATTAATCACATCCGGCCTTTGGCGTCGGGCGAAGGCTGGCGTGAGGAAGCCACCGGACTGCAGGAAGGACACTTCATTGAAACGCGGCGGCATTGGTTTGACCGAAAGGTAACCCACGATACGAAAGGCACTGTAAATGTTCTCAACCTGGTGCAGGGAGACGAAGCAGTGGTGGAAAGTCCCGATAACGCTTTTGCTCCTTTCACAGTTCACTATGCTGAAACTTTCATTGTGCCCGCCCAGGTGGGACCCTATTCCATCCGGCCGCAGCATGAATCGGCTACCTCAAATTATGCGACTATGAAGGCATTTGTGCGGTGACGCATTCGCTTCATCAGGGTACTATGATTAGTCTTTGCGTAGACACTCATCCGCGCCTTGCCACTTGGCCGTACCAACCGGAACGCCCAAATCAATTCCAGTGCGTCAACAACCGCTTTGAGAAATTCAAATTCGCCCCATCCCGCTGACGAATCCAACGAGCGCATCGCAGCGCGTAATGCCAGGCCTCAAAGTGCATTTCCGGGCAGGAAATTCAGGTGGCTGATTTGAACACCTTGGTGCGGGACGTGGCTCAGCAGATGAATAAGTTTATGCAACCTTGATCTGAGGTCTTTTCAATTCGCATGTCACGGGCGAGCATCGCATTTTGGAAGACTGGAATCCGCATTATGAAAACATCTTACGACACGCAGTGGAATTTCATTAGGAAAACCAAGACGGGTTTCATCAGCGCGCAATCTTACTTCATCGCTTCGCGTTCGACTTCTTCCCAGCCGCCGCCCAGGGCTTTGTAGAGGGCGATCAAATCTACGCTGACGGTGCGGTCGCTTTGGACCAGGGCATCCTGGGCTTCGTAAAGTGAGCGTTGCGAGTCGAGCACCCGGAGAAAATCCGCCAATCCATTTTTGTAAAGCTGGTTGGCGATGTCCACTGCGTTTTGATTGGCGGTCACGGCTTCGATCAATGATTGGCGGCGGATTTGTTCCTTCGCGTAAGCGACCAAGGCGCCTTCGACATCCTGGAACGCGCCGAGGACGGCTTGTTCATAGGTGGCGAGCGCTTGTTCTTCGCGTGCGTTTTGAACTTTCACATTGGAACGGATGCGGCCGCCATCGAATATTCGCCATTGCGCCGTCGGACCGATGGACCAGAAACGGCTGCCGCCAGTGAACCAATCGCTGGCGCTGACGCTTTGCAATCCAGCGTCGCCGGTGAGCGAGAATTTTGGAAAATAATCTGCGACGGCCACGCCGATGCGCGCATTTGAGGCCGCGAGTTGCCGTTCCGCGCGGCGAATGTCGGGACGGCGGCGCAGCAAATCAGCGGGCAAACCGATCGGCACTTGCGGCGGCACGGAGGGTATGGGTTGTTCGGCGGATAATTCTTCGAGCAAGGTCCCGGGCCGCTGGCCGATGAGAACGTCGAGACGGTAAGTTGACTGGCGAAATCCGGTTTCGAGCGTCGGGACTTGTGCCTGAGTCGTCGAAAGCAACGCCGCGGCTTGCTGGACGTCGAGATCACTCGTCAGGCCGGACTTAAAACGGTCGCGGGTAAGTTCAAGGACGTCCTGTTGCGCTTTAATATTTTGTTGGACGATGGCGATTTCCTTTTGAAATCCGCGGGCCTCGACGTAGCTGCGCGCGACGTCGCCGAGCAATGACACAAGCACATCCCGCCGGCCAAATTCCGCCGCGCCAATTTCGGCCGTCGCCGCTTCCACCGCGCGGCGCGTGCCGCCGAATACATCTATTTCCCACCTCGCGTCAAAGCCCGCCTGATAAACATTTGCTTCGAGCGGTTCACCCGGCGGGAATTCAGGAAAACCATTTCCACTCAAGCGCTCGCGTGTATAGGAGCCGCTGGCATTGGCCGTGGGCCAAAAATCCGCCGCGACTACGCCGCGCGCCGCCCGCTCTTCGTGGACGCGCGCCGTGGCGACGCGCAAGTTCAGGTTTGAATGCACCGCGCGGGCGATGAGCGAATCAATTTCCGGATCGTGAAAGGTTTTCCACCAGTTGGTATCGGTCATCGGCGCATTCGTGGTTCCTCCGGCCAAGGGCGATGCCCATTCCGCGTGCGTGTCCGTTTTGGGCGGATGATAATCGGGCCCCACGCTGCAACCTGCGGCGAAAATCAATGATGCTGCGACGATGAATAAAATCGCTTTCATGATTTGATAGCGGCTTCGCGCTGGTTGGCTTGATCCATCAAATGCAGGATCGTCTCCACGGTGGCATCGTCTCCAATGGAAGTGTTGAGCATGCAATCGTAGAGCGGGCGCGACGGCCACTGCACTCCAAAATAATGTTTGATGAATTCCGCGCGCTCCGCATCCACGTTGTCCACGAGGTCCACGGCTTTGGCTTCATCTTTTACGTCTCCCATCACCCGATGAAACCGGTAATCGCGTGGCGCGTAAAGGAACACACAGTATTTGTCGTGCCGTTTGCGCAAATAATAAGGCGCGGCCCGGCCGACGATCACGCAGTTGCCCGCCTCTGCCGCTTCTTCGAGAACTTTTTTTGTAAAATGAATCAGGCAATCCGAATCGAGCACATCGGCATCCACAAATTCCACGCTGCGCTCGTGGCTGCCGCGCCAGAAAACTTTACTCAAACGGTACAGCCACGGGTCCATGCGTTCCTGGCGTTTCGCGCAATCTTCAGGCGAAACCTTGGCGAGCCGGGCAATGGACTCGGTCAGTTGCTGGTCGAGCAATTTCCAGCCGAGCCGTTGCGCGGCTTTTTCCGCGATAACGCTGCCGCCGGCTCCGTATTCCCGTTCGATGACCAAAATGCGTTTCATGGTTTATCGTTAAAATGATTTTAGCTCACAATTTAATGCACCGCCACTGGGCGTCCGCCTTTCACGTTTTTTAACAGCAACACGCCAACGATCGAAATGCCGCACACCCACGCGATGACATAGAATAATTGCATGAAGGCCCAGTAGTCGGCTTGTTGCAGCACCAAATTATAAATCGAGGCTTGCGCCCGCTGAAGCGCGTCGGGCACACCGTAACTGGCGCTGTAAACGTGCTGTGCCGCCAGCAGGCGTTGTTGATACAGCGGATTGAGCGGGGTCACCTGTCCCACCATGAAAACTTGGTGCGCCTGCGCAAATCGTTCGAGCATGGTCGAGACGAAGGATATGCCGATGCCGCCACCGATGTTGCGCGCGAGGTTTTGAATGCCGGTGCCGCTGCCGATTTGTTCGTTGGTGAGCGTTCCCAAAGCCAGTCCGGTGAGCGGCACGAAAATAAAACCGGTGCCGAACCCATTCAGCACATTCGCCGGCACGATATTTCGCATTGAAACATCCAGCGTGAATCGGCTGAACAAAAAGCTCGCGATCCCGAAAATCAGAAAACCGAACGCCACCAAAAAACGTGGATTGACCTTTTGCACCAGCGCACCCACCAGGAACAAAGCCACGACCGCGCCCAGCCCGCGCGGGCTTACAGTGAGCCCGGAGTCCAGCGCTGTATATCCCAAGAGTGTTTGAAGAAACAAAGGTTGCAGTGTGATCAATGCGTACAAGCATGCGCCGAACATTCCAAACAGTAGACAACCGATCGCGAAATTTCGATTTTTTAGCACATGCAAATCCACAATCGGAGAGGACGTGCTCAGCGATCTCCATACGAACGTAAACATCGAGATCACCGAGATCGCCGCAAACCAGCGTATCCACAGTGCTCCAAACCAATCGTCCTGCTGCCCCTTGTCGAGAATGATTTGCAACGTCGCCAGCCAAATGCTGAGCAACCCGAAGCCAATGGCATCAAAGCGTGTTCGCTTCGCATTGCGGATGTAAGGCGGATCTTCCACAAACATGGAGATGAGAAATACCGCCAGCGCGCCCACCGGAATATTAATATAAAAGGACCAGCGCCACGAATAGCTGTCCGTAAGCCAGCCACCCAGCGTCGGGCCGATGATCGGCGCGCAAATCACACCGAGGCCATACACAGCCATCGCCACACCGCGTTTTGCCGGTGGAAAACTCTCGAGCAAAATAGCCTGCGCAAGCGGTTGCAACGCGCCGCCGCCCGCCCCTTGGATCACGCGCGCGAGAATCAGCATTCCGAGGTTCGTCGCCGCGCCGCACGCAAACGAGGACAGCGTAAAAATGATGATGCAGCCGATAAGAAATCGTTTACGCCCGAAATAATTTGAGAACCACGCACTCACTGGCAGCACGATCGCGTTTGAGACAAGGTAACTCGTCAGCACCCATGTTGCCTCGTCGCGGCTCGCGCCAAGGTTGCCCGCGATGTAGGGCAGCGCGACAGAGGCGATGGAAGTGTCCAGTACTTCCATGAACGTCGCGAGCATGACCGCGGCGGCGATCCACCACGGATTGACGCGTGGACGCCATTCCGCAACCGGTACGTGAATTTCCCCGGCAGTGGCGGCAGCCGCGCTCATTTCACTTTCACCTCGGGCACGACCGACATGCCGGGCGCAATATCTAATTGCGCGTCGAGCGGTTCATCGAAAACAATTTTGACGGGAATGCGTTGAACCACTTTCACATAATTACCTACGGCATTTTCCGCCGGCAAAAGGCTGAAGCGCGCGCCGGTTCCTGCCTGCAAACTCTGGACCTTGCCTTTGAATTTCCGCTTGGGATAGGCATCAATCGTCATCGTGACCGGCTGGCCGGGACGCATGTTGGCTAATTGCGTTTCCTTGAAATTCGCCACGACCCAGACTTCTTTCGGCACCAGGGCGAGCAGCGATTGGCTCACTTGCAGGTAAGCCCCCTGCTCCACCGTGCGGCGGGTGACGCGCCCACTCACGGGTGCAGTGATTTTCGTGTAAGAAAGGTCGAGTTCGGCCTGGTGAAGTTTCGCCTCGGCTTGCTTGACGACGGCTTCAGCGGTCTCGGCGTTCACGCGGCTGAGCGCGACTTGCGCGTCGGCGGCTTTGGTTAGATTGGTGGCGACATTCACGTTCGCAATCGTCACCTTGGCCTGGGCTTGCGCGAGGTCGAGTTGTGTGCCGGAAATCGCCCGCGCTTCCACGGTTGAATAGCGTTGTAAATCCGCCTTGGCGCGGATCGCGTCGGCCTCGGACGCCGCTTCCTGCGCGCGATCCTGATCCGCCTTGGCTTGATCCACCGTGATCTGCGCTTTGGCTTGTTCGAGCTGGCCCTGCGCGGTCTTCAGGTCGGCCTGCGCCTGCGTGACTTTCGTTTCGTAATCGCTCGGATCAATTTCCACCAGCAAGTCTCCCTGCTGGACAATTTGATTATCGTCCACCAATAGTTTCACGACCGGTCCCGAAACGCGCGGACTCACAATCGTGACGTGGTTCTCGATGAACGCATCGTCGGTGGATTCATACGGGGCGACGCATTGAATGTAATAAATGACGACGGCCACGATCACGATCAAGCCGACGGCGCCAAGAATAAATGGCATCTTTTTCTTTTTTATGCGTGGCGGCGGCGCGGGCGGCAAAGTGCCTGGCTCGGCTCCAGCCAAAGTAGTTTTTATTCCTGTCGCCGCTGGTTTTTCGTCCATCGCAGTTCCTTTCGATAATTGCAACTACCTTAACGCATTTTATGAAAAATGAGCGGGCAAATAACGAACGGCAATAATATATGCGTCCATTTTTGTTGTATTGCGTGCCGCGACGGTCGGATGGCCGAGGCATTAGCCGGGCGCGCTTGTGCAACCCGACTCGCTGCCGATGAATACGTCCAACCCCGCGCAATGTCACGCCGAAAACATTAATCGAATCAACTTGACGAATCTCCATGCTTCGACACGAATAACCCGGTCATCTATGAAATTTCCAAAAGCTATTCTTCTCACGACCGTTGTGGCGATGGCGTTGTTCGCTCACAAGTCTTTTTCCGTTCCGCTCGATGCCGCCGCGATTGCCAGCGAACCGTCGCCCGGACTAAAGGACACCGTCGTATTGATTATTCGCCACGCTGAAAAGCCCGAAGAAGGAGCCGAGTTATCGCCCACCGGTCAGCAACGCGCCATCGCCTACGTGAACTATTTCAAGAACTTCACCGTGAATTCAAAGCCACTGCGGCCGGATTATTTGGTTGCCACAGCAGACTCGGAGAAAAGCCGCCGCCCACGTTTGACACTCTTACCGCTCGCGCAGGATCTCGGTTTGACCATTGATAACCACGTTAAGAATAAAAATTTTGCGAACGAAGTCGAAGACCTTCGCACAACACATCACGGAAAATGCGTTCTCATCGCTTGGCATCATGAAAAAATTCCGGACCTCATTGAAGGTCTCGGCGCAGATCCAAACAAACTTTTTCCCGGTGGCAAATGGCCTTCGGGAATTTTTAACTGGGTGATCGAATTGCACTACGATCACGAGGGACGCTTGATTCCCAGTGAGTGCAAACGCATCAACGAAAAACTTCTGCCGGGCGATTCCGATTAAGGAACACGCCGTCCGTCAGTTTTTCTTCGGGCCGCTCTCCACCATCTTCTTGAAATCGTCGGTGGACGCCTTGACCAGCGCCTTTGGGCCGGTCATACGCACGAATACCGCGCCATCATCGGAATCAATGATCGCGCCTTGCAAAGCATAATCCGGCATCGGCGTGAGCGTGCTGCCGGGCATGCCGCTTTTATAAGTCCCCTCGGCGGACGCATAAGTAATCTTGGTCTTGCCGACCGTGACCTCCTCTTTCGCCGCGTGGATTTGATCACGTGGCTCAGCGAATTGCCGCATCCAACGATCCACATTCGCCTGCACGCCGCCCGCCGCGCCCGGGCCGAATTGGAAGAACACGATTTCCGCGACCGCCTTGGTATCAGGATCGGAAACTTTTAGTTGCGCCTTGCGCATTTCCGAAGTGACCTCGACCCATTCAAATTTTGCCGGGCGCGTGAAAGTGAATTCACCAACCGTGAACGTCGCCGGCGCATCCGCGCGCACCGCCGTCAACGAAGCCAGCAAAATAATCAAACCGAGGAACCGCCGGGAGGCAACTGTGGCAAATTTCATAGTGGCCAAACAATAAGAAAACGCATTGCAAAAGTGAAGCGGATAAAATGTTCGGGCAATAGCAGTTTTGAAACTCTCACCCAAAAAAAGGAGGGGAGCCTCCAGGCTCCCCACTGCCTCGTAGGATTACATCACTCTTGCGAATGAAGTTTGAGGCAAAGCTAGATTCGCCCCATGCGCGTTTTTGTCAAACGAAAATGCAAGGCCGGTATTCAGAGAACGTCTTTGCCCGCCGCGCGACCTTGCCGCTCCTGAATTTTGCGCGCGAGTTCCTTTCGCCGCCGATGCGCCTGATGATACGGCAAAACGAAATACACACCCGCGAGCAAAACGGTCACCCCAATGGCTGCACCTGTCATCATAACCAAGATTGTTGCGTGTTTTAACCGGCAAAACCGTCAAGGGTGGGTTGAACCAAACCAACACACACGCGAAATAAAAAGAAGCTTTCTTGGGTAAACCTTAATGGGAAGGTCTAAAACCTTTACCCCAACTATAAAAAAATGTCAAATCCGATATTCTGGTATTTGTATGGATCACCTAAAAGGACGTGGGACGCAGCGAAAACGATTGGCGACCCTAATGAGAATCAAACCCCATTTCGATGCCTCCACCAAACCCGCTAAACGCCATATCAAGCCTGATTTATAGCCTTTTTGTGAGCTTTTACAAAACTCTCCATTCACTTGCGACATTTTGATGGGACTCTTAAAGGCGAAAGCCAGTAGCCAATTTCCGCACCCCCTCATACTTAATTCATGCCACTTCCCCTCGCGCTGCATCTCGGCAAGCAAGCCGAACAAAATATTTTTTGGCGCTTCACCGAAAGCG
Organism: Verrucomicrobiia bacterium; assembly: GCA_036268055.1. NCBI lineage: Bacteria > Pseudomonadati > Verrucomicrobiota > Verrucomicrobiia > Verrucomicrobiia bacterium. The sequence goes on from DATAUW010000013.1 coordinate 114,775, forward strand.
GTCATAATGCCACATGGACATTTTGCTAATCCTAATCATTCTACTGCTCTTGTTCGGCGGCGGCGGTTTTTATTTCGGTGGCCCGGTGGTTGGCGGAAGCGGCGCCGGACTGATTCTCCTGATCATCCTGATCATTTTTCTTACTGGCGGATTTCGCGGTCGCAAGTAACCCTCCGCTCTCGATCTTACCCGACCTTTGTTTGCGGACTCACAGCAGCAGCGGTCACGGCGGTGTTGCTCACGATGCTGTTGAGATTATTTATCACATCGTACTGACGGGCGGACTGGCCTTCATTTAATTTCTGCATTTCCTTCAAAATCTTATCCATCTTCGCCAGCAGCAGCAGCGGAAGCAGAATCCAAAATATGGCGAGGATAAATGCTAAGGCGGCGAGAACTAGCCCGACGATTCCGGTTAATGTGCCAGCGGCGGTTTCCATGTGTATTCCTTTGGTTGGTTTGAATCACCATGACGCCAGTACACGTCACCGTCAACTATCGCTCTCAGGGGTATACGCGGTCAGGAAAAACAGGCTTTTTTGAGGACTTGCTAAAAGCTTAAGCAAAGATGGCGACCCTAACGGGAATCGAACCCGTGCCGCTGCCGTGAAAGGGCAGTGTCCTAACCGCTAGACGATAGGGTCGTTATCGGGGGGTGAACTATAATCACCTTTTCCACATTGTCACGAAAAATTAATTAATCAATCGCAAGCTCATCTTCCGTGTTTAATTCGTGTTCCACCCGCGGCTTCTTCTCCCAGTGGTCATTGCAAGGACATTTGGTTTTGATTGTGCTATCTGTCCCATCTTTGTTACGCTTCAATAAAATTAAATTTTCATGACGACGCCACCTAACGACCCAGCCATTCCCGCACCAGCGCCCGCAGATTTCGTCCGCGACATCGTCGCCGCCGACAACCAAAGCGGCAAGCACGGTGGCCGCGTTGTGACCCGCTTTCCCCCAGAGCCCAACGGCTACCTCCACATCGGCCACGCGAAATCCATTTGCCTGAACTTCGGCATCGCCGGCGAAAATTCCGGCGGCATCTGCCACCTGCGCTTTGACGATACCAATCCTGCGCGCGAAGACGTGGAATACGTGGACTCCATCCAGGAAGATGTCAACTGGCTCGGCTTCGATTGGGGCAAAAATAAATTCTACGCCTCGGATTATTTCGGCAAACTTTATGACTTCGCCGTCGAGTTGATCAAAATGGGCAAGGCCTACGTGTGCGACCTTACCGCCGACGAAATGATCCACTATCGCGGCGCGCCGACCGTTCCCGGGCGTGAAAGTCCTTTCCGGAATCGCACGATCGAGGAGAATTTGGATTTGTTCGCACGGATGCGTGCCGGCGAATTTCCCGACGGCGCAAAAACCTTGCGCGCGAAGATTGACATGGCGTCGCCGAACATTCACCTGCGCGACCCCGCCATCTACCGCATCCGCAAAGTCGAGCATCACCGCACCGGAAATGCCTGGTGCATTTACCCGATGTACGATTATGCGCATAGCCTTTCGGATTCCATTGAAGGCATCACGCACTCGATCTGCACGCTGGAATTTGAAGTTCACCGCCCGCTCTACGATTGGATTTTGAATGAACTCAAGACGCCTTGCCATCCGCAGCAAATCGAATTCGCGCGTCTTAATTTGAGTTACACTGTCATGAGCAAACGCAAGCTCCTGCAGCTCGTGGAGGAAAATCTCGTCACCGGTTGGGACGACCCGCGCATGCCGACCGTCGCCGGTCTTCGCCGCCGCGGCGTGACGCCTGAAGCCATCCGCCACTTTTGCGCGCGCATCGGCGTGACGAAATACAATGGCCTCACCGATATCGCGCTCCTTGAACACAGTGTCCGCGAAGATTTGAACAAACGCGCCCTTCGCGTCATGGCCGTGTTGCGCCCGGTCAAAGTCGTCCTGACGAATTATCCCGACCACATGATTGAGGAATTGGACGCGGTGAATAATCCCGAAGACCCGAGCGCCGGTTCGCGCAAAGTCCCATTCAGCCGCGTCCTCTATATCGAGCGCGATGATTTCATGGAAGTGCCCGCCAAGAAATTTTTCCGCCTTTCGCCCGGCAACGAAGTGCGGCTTCGCTACGCCTATATTATTAAGTGCGTTGAAGTCGTGAAAGATGCCAACGGCGAGATCACTGAGTTGCAATGCACCATTGACCCCGATTCCAAAAGCGGCGGCGCGACCGCGAGCCGCAAAATCAAGGGAACGATTCATTGGGTCTCCGCCGCGCACGCCGTCTCCGCCGAAGTCCGCATGTTCGACCGCCTCTTCACCGTCGAACAACCCGACGCCGACGAAGAAGGCCGCGATTTCAAAACCTTTCTCAATCCCAATTCGCTCGAAACTTTGACCAGCGCCAAACTCGAACCGAGCCTCGCCGACGCCAAAGCCGAAGCGCGCTACCAATTCGAGCGACTCGGTTACTTCCGCGCCGACCCCAAAGATTCGCAACCGGGAAAACTCGTGTTCAATCGTATCGTGTCCCTGCGCGATTCCTGGGCCAAGGAAGCCGCCAAATAAATCCGCGCCGCTCTCAATCGCCACCGCAAGTCCCAAATAATTTGGTGGGCTCGGCTGCGCGCCGAGATGCCAAGGACGAAAGAACTTCAAATCCAACGTATTGCGCGCCCGTTTGCAAAAGCCGCGCGCGCGTGCTAAACTTTCTGCATTACTGGAAGGAGCGGTCGTAGTGGGGAATCAGGTTGTACCACATCAATTATCGAGTCTCTTGCTCTCTGCACCGCTTGATGTACTGAGCACGGATGATAGCCCGTACGTGGTGAAATCCCGCGTGGTGCAGAGAGCAGGAGACAAAACATTGCATTTTTTCATGCAGCTCCGCCGTAATACGCGGTTGGTTTGAATTTCAATTAACATCCTCCAAATGTAAAATAATCCGAATTATATCGTATCTGTAGAACATTAGAAATAACACCAGCAAGAGAAGTGAAGGACATAAAACATAAAGCACACTGATTTCTTCTCCTCTTTGCTTAGCCGAATAAAACCCCCAAAGGCAAATTAATGCGGCGACTGTCATCACACCCCAAGTGCAAAAAAAAATCCGGCCACGGCATGCCAAGACTGCTTCCGAGTCTTGGAGTTAGAGCGATTGCAATAAGAAAAAAAAGACCGGCCACTAGCACTGAAATTCTTAAAACGCGCTTTCCTTTTCTTGTATTTGATTTCGTTTCTGGATTTTGCATCGCCTCACCTCACATTATTTATCACTCAGGCCAACTACGCGGCATGCGCCAACCGCTAATAAAATCTTCTATCACCGAATCTCCGCGTTTAAAAAATGTTCCCTAACTCAATGCGCCTCCAGCCAACTCACCCCCGACCCAATTTCCACCTCAATCGGCGCCGCCAGCGGAATCGCCGTTTTCATTTTCTCCTCGATCAATGGCCGAACTTCCGCCTCCTCATCGCGATACACGTCGAAAACCAATTCATCATGTACTTGTAATAACATCCGCGTTTTCAAATTTCTTTCCAACAACGCGCGGTGGATATTCACCATCGCGATTTTGATCATGTCGGCGGCTGTTCCCTGGATGGGTGCGTTGATGGCGTTGCGCTCAGCCGCGCCGCGCACGGTTGCATTCGCTGAACGAATGTCGCGCAAGTAGCGCCGCCGTCCTGTGACCGTTTCCACGTAGCCATGTTTCTGCGCAAACTCAATCGTCACCCGCATATAATTTGCGATGCCTGGATATTGCGCAAAATATTGCTCGATGATCGCCGCCGCTTCCTTGCGCGGAATGCCCAGGCGTTGCGCCAATCCAAATGCGGAAATGCCGTACGCGATTCCGAAATTCACCATCTTCGCCTTGCGCCGCATCTCGGGCGTCACCAGCGGAAGCATCACGTCATACACTTTCGCCGCCGTCGCGGTATGGATGTCCACATTCTGCCGGAACGCCTCGAGCATTCCCTGTTCATTGCTGAGCGCGGCGATAATGCGCAATTCGATCTGCGAATAATCCGCTGAGAGGAGAACGTGTTCAACATTGCGCGGGACGAACGCCTTGCGGATTTCCTTCCCCTGCTCCGTGCGAATCGGGATATTTTGCAAATTGGGATTTTGCGAATTGAGCCGCCCCGTCGCCGTGACCATTTGGTTGTAAGTCGTGTGGACGCGTCCGGTCTTTTCCCAGATCGAAGTGGGCAGCGCATCGGCATAAGTGGATTTCAGTTTGGTCGCGCCGCGATAATCGAGCAACCGCTTCACCACTTCATGCTCCGACGCCAGCGAGAGCAGCGTCTGTTCGTTCGTGGCGTACTGGCCGGTCTTGGTTTTCTTTGGCGCGGGAAGTTTGAGAACGTCAAAAAGAATTTGCCCCAACTGCTTCGGCGAATTCAGGTTAAACTTCGTGCCGGCCAGAACATAAATCGTCGCTTCGTGGTCCGACATTTCTTTGGCAAGCTGCGTCGCAAATTCGGCGAGAGCGATGGCATCCACGCGCACGCCTTCGAATTCCATATCCACCAACACCGGAATCAGCGGCGCCTCGATCTCATAAAAAACTTTCTCCTGCCCCTTTTCCTTCAACAACGGCTCGAGCTTCTCACGCAACTGCCAGGTCACATCCGCATCTTCCGCCGCGTATTCGGCGACCAATTCAGGCGCGACGTCCGCCATATTGATCTGCTCGCCTTTCTCATCGCCAATCAACTGCGTGATCGGAACCGGCGTGTAATTCAAATAAACCTCGGACAAATAGTCCATGCCGTGCCGCAAATCCGGCTCAATGAGGCTGTGCGCGATCATCGTATCAAACAACTTCCCGCGCACCGTGACGCCGTGCCATTTCAACACGCTCACATCGTACTTCAAATTGTGCCCCACCTTTTCAATGCGCTCGTCTTCGAGCACCGCGCGAAATTCTTCCAACACCGTCTCCACGCCTTCAGCATCTCGCGGCATCGCAACATAATATCCCGCATGCGCAGTAAACGAAAACGCGATGCCCACCAGCCGCGCTTTTTTTACATCGAGATCAGTCGTTTCGGTATCGAAACAAAACGATTTTAGTGCGTTTAATTTGCCGATCAATTTCGCACGTTCCGTTTTGGTCGTGAGCAAATGATATTCATGCGACGTGTCCTTGATGGTCGGATAATTTGCAGCCGCAGGCGGCGGTGATTGCGCGGCATCCGTAGTTTCTTCGACCTCATCCGAGTCTGACGTAAGCGCGAATTCCGCCGTTTCCTCAGTCGCATTGACACTGGGTTTCTCAAAACCTCGCCCGGCCTTAAACTCCTCGCCGTACAAACGCCGCCCCAGCGAATTAAATTCAAATTCGACAAAGAGTTGCTTAATCGTTTCGTCATCCCGCTCGCGAAGTTGCAATTCCTCCAGCCCAATCGGACACGGCACGTCGCAAATGATCGTGGCGAGGCGTTTCGACAACAGCGCCATCTCGCGATGCGCTTCGAGATTTTCCTTCAGCTTGCCTTTAAGTTCACTCGTGCGCGCGAGCAAATTTTCCACCGAACCAAATTGTGTAACCAATTTCGCCGCCGTCTTCTCCCCGATGCCTGGCACACCGGGAATGTTGTCGGAAGTATCGCCCCACAGCGCGAGCACATCAATCACTTGCTCTACCCGTTCGATTCCCCATTTCGCCAAAACTTCCGGCACGCCCAACACTTCAATCCCCTCGCCCATGCGCGAAGGCTTGTAGATAAAAATTTTGTCGGATACGAGCTGCCCGAAATCCTTGTCCGGCGTCACCATGTACGAAATAAAATCTCCCTTTTCCGCGCGGCGCACCAGCGTGCCGATGATGTCATCCGCCTCGAAGCCATCGCAAATGATCACCGGAATGTTGAACGCCTCAAGCATCCGCCGAACATGCGGCAGCGCGGCGCTCAAATCCTCCGGCATATCCTCGCGCTGCGCCTTGTACTCGGGGAAATCCACGTGGCGCTGCGTCGGCGCATCGGTGTCAAACGCCACGGCGATATGCGTCGGCTGCTGGCTCTTGATGATGTCGAGCAAGGTCTGGGTAAAACCGTAAAGCGCGGAAGTATTCACGCCTTTGGACGTCATGATGGGCCGGTTGCCGAAAGCGAAATGCGCGCGATACACCAGCGCCATTCCATCCAGCAAAAATAATTTCTTAGCCATGCCAAAAAAATAAACCGAACCCGCCGAACTACCAATGCAAATTTACGCACGCGGTTTTTCGCGAGCGCATCTGGACACAAAACGAGCGCAGGCGTGTTTTTTACCATGCCGCCAGCGTTACTCGACCGTCAGAAAATCCACCAACAAGCGGTTGACATTGTCTGTCGTTCAGCTAGGGTTGTCGGCTCTTAATTGTTAATTGAACTAATTTATGCCGAATAATAAGTCTGCCCAACGCCGCATGCGGAACAGTGCCCGCAAGCAAGTCAATAACCGCAGCACGACCTCGCGCCTGCATTCTTTGGAAAAGAAGTATCACGCCGCCCTCGATGCCGGCAAAAAAGAAGACGCCACCAAGGCTTTCCAAACGGTCATCTCCGCGCTCGATAAAGCCGCGAAGACCGGCACGGTTCCCAAGTCCCGCGCCAGCCGCAAGAAATCCCGCCTCGCATTGCGGTTGAACAAACTGAAGTAATTCGCTTTTGGTTTCGCCAGGCGTCTGCCAGCGCGGCAGACGCCTTTTTCTATGTACGCATAAGAATCGCTTTTAGCGGCGGGGAAACAACGGCGAGTTAATCACACCCATTTTCGCGAGCCGAAATTTGCCCGCGGTGCTTAGGCAGCCGAAGCCGTATTGAATGCTTCGGCGCAAATTAATGGACGACGCCTCTTCAAAATATTTCGTCGGGCAACTCACTTCGCCGATGGTGTGGCCTTGCCAGATGATTTGCGCGAGCATTTGGTTGTCGAACACGAAGTCATCGGAATTATTTTCGAGCGAAAGGCTTTCCAGCAGCGGACGCGAGAAGGCGCGATAGCCGGTGTGATATTCGGACAACTTCGCGCCGAGCAAAATATTTTCGGCTGCGGTGAGAAAACGGTTCGAGATATATTTCCAGATCGGCATGCCTCCCTTGAGCGCGTATCCGCCGAGAATGCGGCTGCCAAGGACGCACGGATGCAGGTCATTGGCGATGATGGAGACCATCGCGGGAATCAGCTTGGGCGTATATTGATAATCCGGATGGATCATGATGACGACGTCGCCGCCCTCCTCCAGCGCGAGCCGGTAACAGGTTTTTTGATTGCCGCCGTAACCGCGGTTCTTCGGATGGACGTGAACTTTCACGCCCGGCAGCGTGCGCGCGATGGCGGCGGTTTCATCCTTGCTGCCATCGTCCACAAGAATGACGAGATCAACAATCTGTTGCTCCATCACCTCCGTGTAAGTTTGCCGAAGCGTCTTCGCCGCATTGTAAGCGGGCATGACGACGACGACTTTTTTGTTCTGAAACATTGTTAAGCTGAAGGAGCTTAGTTTTTTTGGAGTGTGGATTAAAGTTCAAAAGTGGGCGGCGATATGAAGAATAAAAAACGCATTCCACAAATCGTCGAGATTTCAAAACCGCCACGTGAATTTCTTTGCTTCACTTTTTAATGGCATTGAACCGCGGGCAAAAGCGCGATACATAATATGAACCAAAGCAACCACTCATTACGCCTCTGGCGTTTTTAGAATGAAATCTCTTCTGATCTTATCTCTCCTGTTGCTGGCTTTGCGCCCGGCGCAAGCCGATCTGCGTGTTCCAGCTTTCACCGCTTACGTGCTGCCGAATCCAGGCGGCGTGAGTGTTTCCGAACGCGATGGCGTCACTCATTGGACCAATCCCCAACTCAGCTTGAACTGGTATGGGCACTTCAGTCAGACTGGCCAGGTCACGGCGAAAATTGCAGTGCGCTTGCCAAAAAACACCGTGTCAAAACTTCAGCTTTCCGTCGCGGGCCAATCGCATCAAACGCAGGTGATCGGCGCAGGCGACGCTACGCCGGTTACGGCGGATTTTGGTGGATTCGATCTAACTCACGCTGGTTATCAGCAATTCGCGCTCTTTTCGCTCAATGAAAATGGCCAGTCAGCGGGTGATCTGGACATGCTCATTCTCGACGGGCCGGCAGCGAAAGACGCGCAGTTCAACCTGGAAACGCGCCGCAACGCCGCGTCGGTGCATCTGATTTATTCGCCGTCCGATCCGGTCAAAGTCGCCGCGTTCTACTGCGAGGTGACCAGCTTGGAAGACCCGCCCGCGACCTACTACATGGCCTGCGGCTGGCATCGCGGTTATTTGGGGATGCAGGTCAACAGCAAAACCGAACGGCGCATTATTTTCAGCGTCTGGGACAGCGGCGATGAAGCCATGGCGCGAGCCAAGGTCGCGGGGGCCGATCGCGTGCAACTGATCGCCAAGGGTGAAGGTGTCGAGGCTGGGGATTTTGGCCACGAAGGCACCGGCGGCCACAGTCATTTCATCTATCTTTGGAAAACCGGCGAGAAACAAAAATTTCTGGTCACCGCCAAACCCGTGGATGCGACGCACACGATTTACTCCGGTTACTATTTTCATCCCGAGAAAAAAGCGTGGATGCTCCTCTCCAGTTGGAAGGCGCCGAAGGACGGAGGATATTTGCGGCATCTTTACAGTTTCAGTGAAGACTTCAACGGCGACAACGGCAACCTGCGGCGCAAAGCGCTTTATGGCAATCAATGGATTCGGGACGATGCCGGAAAATGGCTTGAGTTGACAACGGCCAGTTTCAGCCACGACGCAAATGGTAAAAGCAACCGTCTCGATCGTTTCATGGGAGTGGGAGACGGCCAGTTTTTTCTGAGCCAGGGGGGCTTTGTGGACGGCTTTACCCGTTATGGTGAAAAATTCTCCCGCCCCGCCGTCGGCGTTGTCCCAACGGCGCTGACGGGCTTGCCGCGAAATATTTTGGAAAACTGACCGTGCCATATCGAATACTCTTTCCATAGCCTGCCCGATGATCAACGCGTCTGCGATGGAGGCCAACGACGGGACAGATTGGTTGACCAACTGGGGAAGCATTCTCGCTAATAATCTTGACCATTGGAGGGCGCGCTCTTATTTTTGCGGCTTGTTAAGCACTATTCATGTTAGCGCAATTTAAAAGCCTGTTTTCCAACGACATTGGAATAGATCTGGGGACGGCGAATTCCCTCGTTTACGTTCGTGATCGAGGAATCGTCCTGCGCGAACCTTCAGTGGTCGCAATCCAGGCGGGAACCACCAACGTCCTCGCTGTGGGCGATGAAGCCAAGCGGATGTTGGGCCGCACCCCCGGAAATATTGTGGCCATCCGGCCAATGAAAGACGGCGTCATCGCCGACTTCGAAATCACCGAAGCGATGCTCCGTCATTTCATCCAGAAAGTTCATCACCGCAAGCTGATTGCTCCGCGGGTGGTCGTGGCGGTTCCCTCGGGAATCACCGAAGTGGAAAAACGGGCCGTAAAAGACTCGGCTACCCATGCCGGCGCTCGTGAAGTTTATCTCATCGAACAACCGATGGCTTCGGCCATTGGGGTGGGACTGCCGGTGCATGAACCGGCAGGCAATATGATCGTGGATATCGGCGGCGGGACTTGCGAAATCGCAATTATTTCCCTGGCCGGAATTGTCTTTAGCCGCAGCCTGAGGGTCGGCGGAGATGAATTTGATGAAACGATCGTTGCGCACATGAAGCGGGCTTACAACTTGATGATTGGCGAACGCACCGCGGAGGAAATTAAGATCCGGATTGGATCAGCCTTTCCGCTGGAGCAGGAATTAACAATGGAAGTAAAGGGCCGCGATTTGAGCGCGGGGTTGCCGAAAACCCTGACCATTCGCTCAGAAGAGATTCGCGAGGCCTTGCAGGAACCGCTTTCAAGTATTTTGGAGTCAGTACGCATCACGCTCGAACGCTGCCCGCCCGAATTGTCCGCCGACCTGGTGGACCGCGGCTTGGTCATGGCCGGGGGTGGCGCATTGTTGCGCGGGATAGATCGCCTGGTGGCGGAGGAGACCGGCTTGCCGGTCCACATTGCCGACGATCCCCTGAGCGCCGTGGCCGAAGGCACCGGACGCGTCTTGCAGGAACTCCAATTTCTGAAACAGGTCACTTCCAATTCGAAGATTTAATTCCCGCGCGCTCGCCCGCAACTTTGCCGGGTGAACATGTTAAAAAGGCCGCATTTAATTGCCTTGGGTCTGGTAGTATTGCTGACACTGATAGTTTTGAATTTGCCGCATCACGCGACAAATCAAATCAAACTCGCTATCGGAAGCCTTTTTCTGCCCCTTTTCGGCCTGTCCAAATCTTCCCAGCAGATCATTGGCCACGCCAGCGATACTCTCCTGCCCCGCTCCGAGTTGCTCCGCCAAAATGAACAGCTTCGCCGCGCGAACCAGGAACTCCAATTCCGCGCCACCCAAGCCGAAGCTGTGCAACGCGAGAACGATCAATTCCGCGCACTCTTCGGCTGGCAAAAGCAATCTCTTTGGAAAGTTCGCCTCGCCAGTGTCATCGCCCGCGACCCCGCGAACTGGTGGCACATCATCCGGATTGATTTGGGCACGCGCGACGGCATGCGACCCGACCTCCCCGTTATCACGTCAGCCGGATTGGTCGGAAAAATTTCCACGGTCGGACTCACTGATTCCCAGGTGGTGCTCATCGGCAATCCCGATTGCAAAGTCGCGGCCATCGTCGAGAAACCCGGCGAAAGAAATGGTGAGAGCGGTGTTATCACGGGCGTTTCCAGTCCGCTCGACAACACACTCGTGACGCTCAGCTTTCTTTCCAGCAACAGCAGCTTAAAACCCGGCGAATTTGTCCGCACGTGGGGCGAAGGAAAAATTTTTCCGCCAGGAATTCCCATCGGCCAGGTGGTCGAGGATTCGCATCTCTCGGAACTCGGCTACACCGAGGCGCGGGTGAAACTCGCGGCGGACCTGGGCGCATTGGAGGAAGTGTGGGTGATCATCCAATGAACTGGTTGAACTCCATCTTGATTTTGCTCGTCGCGTTCCTCGCGGTTTTCATGGAGTCCGTCTTTGATGGCGCGCGCAATTTGCTCGGCGCACAAATTGACCTGCTGCCCGCGCTGATGGTCTATGCCAGTTTGAGTTCCGGCCTGCTCACCGTGACGGCCGTCGCCGTCGCTGGTGGATTGCTATTCGATACTCTCTCATCAAATCCGCTTGGTATCAGCATCCTGCCTTTATTTCTTCCCGCCTATATCATTTACGTGCGGCGCGGATTGATCCTGCGCGAACAATTTTATGCGCAAATCGTTTTGGGATTGCTCGCCAGCGCCTTCGCCCCGTTGCTGGCGTTGCTGATGCTCTCCGTGACGAAACAATCTCCCGTGCTCGGCTGGGATTCCGTCTGGCAATGGATCGTCATGAGCGTCGGCGGAGCGATCCTCACGCCGTTTTGTTTCTGGCTGTTCGACGGCTTGAACCACGCGCTGAATTACCGTCCGGTGGTCGAGTCCAGTTTCCGACTGGACCGGCAAATCAAGAGAGGACGCCAATAACATGCTCGTCTTCGACCAACTGAAAAAAGACGACGCGCAATTACGCTTTCTCGCAATGATTGTGCTGGGTGGGATGTTGATTTTGTTCACCGGCCTGTGGTGGGTGCAACTCGTTTCGAGCCGGCATTACCAGGAAAAACTTCTTATCCAATCCATCCGCACAGTGCGCATCCCTGCCGCGCGTGGAAAAATCCTCGATCGCAACGGGCAACCGCTCGCGGAAAACCGTCCCAGCTATACGGTGGATTTATACCTCGAAGAATTGAGCACGAATTTTCAGGCGGCTTACGCCTTCGCCTTGCGCTCGATGCGAACGAATATCACCCACGCGATGTCGTTACGGCAGGTGCAACTGGGCCGTCCGCTCACGCCGCAGGAGAAAAAACAATTCGCGCTCACCGAGACGATCAAGAATCAGTTGAAACAGGAAACGCGTTACCAAGTCGTCAGCAATTTGGTGGCGGATCTCGGCGCGCGGTTACAGCAGCCGATCGAACTGCCGCAAAAGGAATTTCAAAAGCAATACGACAAGGCGCGCGCGCTGCCCATGCCCATCATGTCCGAAAGTCTCAACCCCATTCAACTCGCGCGCTTCGAGGAACAATCCGCCGCCGAGCAAGGCATGGATCTCGAGGTTCAGTCCATGCGTTATTATCCGAATGGCCCCATCGCCGCGCATCTGCTCGGCTATCTTCAACGCAACAATGAGTCCAGCGAGGGCGAACGCACCAATTATAATTATCGCCTGCCGGACTACGTTGGGGTGACCGGCATGGAAGGTTTGTTCGACGACGATTTACGCGGCTCCGCTGGTGAAAAATCGGTGCTTGTCAATTATCTCGGCTATCGCCAGTCCGAAACCATTTGGGCACCCGCCGAACCCGGCCGCAATGTCGTCCTCACGATTGACCTCGATATTCAAAAAGCGGCGGACGAGGCCTTGAAAGAAGCGCAGGCAAATGTCCGCGGCGCGGTGATCGTCATGGACGCGCAAAACGGCGATGTGCTCGCGATGGCTTCCGCGCCAACTTACGATCCCAATTATCGCATCCGTCCTGATCCAAACGTCGCCGAGCGCGAAAAGGAAAATGAACGCTGGGATGATCCGGTGGTCGGCCTGCAACGCAATCGCGCCATCTACGAAAATTACCATCCGGGCTCCATTTTCAAAATTATCGTCGGCATGGCCGCGTTGGAGCTTGGCGTGCTGGATCCAAACGCAATCTTCCACAGTGATGGCTACTATTTGGTTGGCCGGTCATCGCGCCATTACGGGGATACCGCTGGTGCGGGCGAATTCGATTTTAATCGCGCGATGGCAAAATCATCGAACCCCTATTTTGTGCATTACGGCACAAACGCCGGGGTTTTGCAAAAGGTCATCGCGCTCGGACAACGGCTGCACTTGGGCGAACGCACCGGCATCGTTCCGCATCAGGAAGCGTCCGGCAATTTGCCAACGTTTGAACGAATTTCGTCAGATTGGCATTTGGGTGACACCGCAAACATGAGCATCGGCCAGGGAGAAGTGGACGTGACACCGATTCAGATGGCCGTGATGACGGCGGCAGTGGGAAATGGCGGCACGGTGTTTTGGCCGAGGGTGGTCATGCGCACGGAAAATCAGGATGGCAGCGGCGCGGTTGAGGCCTATCCGCAAGGCCGCGTTCGCGATCATCTCGGCGTCAGCCAGCACACGCTTGACGTGATTCGTGCAGGCATGCTTGCGGACGTGGACTCCGCCGAAGGCAGCGGAAGAAAACTGGGTGTCACCGGTTGGACGATTGCGGGAAAAACTGGAACCGCCGAAGTTGAACGCGGCGGAGAAAAAGTCAAAAGCGCTAAAAATACCTGGTTTGTTTCCTATTCATCGGGCGTTGACGGCAAGGCCCGTTACGTCGTCGTCGCCACTGTCGAAGGCGGTGCGTCCGGCGGCCTGACTTGCGTGCCTATCGCCGGGAAAGTTTACAAAGCGCTTCAACTGCGCGAGCAGCAACCGTCCAGGAAAAAAGCTTCAACTCGAGGAACGCTCGCCGCCGCCCAATGATCTACACCGCCACAGAACGCGAACGCCCCGGCAGAATTGATATTCTGCAACTGCTGGCTGTCGTGGCATTGATGCTCATCAGCATCGCGTTCGTGTATAGCGCGACGACCGCGAACGACGCCGTCTCGCCCGTGACGTGGTATCGCCAAAGCTGGTTCCGGCAAATCATCTGGTTTACGCTCGGCCTCGGCGTGGCGGGCGGCGTCTGTATGATTGATTACCACGCGCTGACGCGTTGGTCGCTGGTCGCTTATGGCATCGCGATTTTTTTCCTGCTCGTGGTGATCATTCCGGGCATCGGTTCGATGCGTTATGGCGCACGGCGCTGGATTGACCTGGGCGGATTTCAATTTCAGCCATCGGAATTCGGCAAGCTCGCGTGCATCCTGGCGCTCGCGCATTTCCTGAGCCGGCCGGCGGATGAACTGCGGCAACCGCGTAATTTCTGGAAAGCCATCGGCCTGATGGTGCTGCCGTTTTTATTGATCATGAAAGAGCCGGACCTTGGGTCAGCGCTCGTTTTGTTGCCGACGGGATTGGCGATGATGTATGCCGCGGGCACGCCGCGCCATTATCTTGCGCAGTTGCTCGGCATCGGTGGCATCCTCGCCGCGCTCGTTTTGGCGGATGTGGTTTATGCGCCGGCCAAGTACCGGCTCAAGATGCCGTCGTACCAGGCGAAACGGCTGCTTGTTTATTTTGGCCGCAATTATGCGGATTATTACGCCGCCTCCACGACTTCGGAAGCGGAGCGGCGTAAATTACAGGAAGAAGAACTGAAAGATTCGTACAACGTGAACCAGGCCCTCATTGCTGTGGGTTCTGGCGGACGGGCGGGAAAAGGCTGGCGCCAGGGCCAGCAAAATTCGCTCGGGTTTCTGCCAGAAGCGGGCAAGCACAATGATTTTATTTTCTCCGTGATCGCGGAAGAGATGGGCTTCGTTGGCAGCGTGGTTGTGCTCACGCTTTACTCGGTGATCCTGTTCACGGGAATCAGGATCGCCGGACAGGCGCGCGACCGCCTGGGCAAATTGCTGGCTGTGGGCGTTGTCGCCCTGTTGTTCAGCCATGTCTTCATCAATATCGGAATGAATATTCGCATCATGCCTGTGACGGGTGTGCCACTGCCGCTACTTAGTTATGGCGGGTCCTCAGTGCTCGGCTCGTTGATCGCCATGGGCTTGTTGCAAAACGTATATATGTATCGAAAGGCTTATTGAGTATGAGTGGTGGAAATTTTTCACGGCGACGCCGTGGCGGCATGCGGTTTCGTCCCAGCAGCGGATTGAATCCCAATCCCAATCGCCCGGACCGCGAAGCCGTTGAGGCCCGCGCGGAAGTCGTGGGCGACAAAGCGCCGAACGACAAGGTCTATGACCGGTCGCGTCACGCGCAGGAAATCGAACGCGCCGAAAACGTCGCTGCGGGCCTCCCGCCCGAAGGCGTGCCGCAGGAACCGCATGCTTCCGAAGGTCGCGGCAAGGATGGTTTTCGCGAACCGAATCTCGAAACCCCCGCCGAAGTGGAGGAGGAAAAGCAGTTTCAGCCGGTGCCGATTCCGCAACGTCCGCAGGGCATCGTCGAAACCATCCGCGCCGTCGCGGACACGGTCATCAAAAAAGTGCAGCGTCTCATCAAACCGGTGAAGCGCACGCACAAGGAAGTCATCATCAATGCCGAGTCGCTCGAAACGCGCGTGGCCGTGATGGAAGAAGGCAAGCTCGAGGAATTCACCATCGAGCGCACGACCGAGGAACGCCTCGTCGGCAGCATTTTCAAAGGCAAGGTGCGCAATCTCGAAGACGGCCTCAAGGCGGCCTTCGTGGACATCGGTTTCGAGAAAAATGCGTTCCTGCATTACTGGGACATCGTGCCGAGCAACTTCGACAGTGGCGTTGAACTCGTGGAACGTGAAACCAAGAAGCGCGACAAACCGCGCATCACGCAAAAAGACATTCCGCGCCTTTACCCACCCGGCAGCGACATCATCGTACAGGTCACCAAAGGCCCCATCGGCACCAAAGGCCCGCGCGTCACAACGAATCTTGTCCTGCCCGGACGTTACCTGGTGCTGTTGCCGAATTCCGATCAGAGCGGCATCTCGCGCAAGATCGAAAAGCAGGAAGAACGCCAGCGTCTCAAAAAAATCCTGCGCGAACTCACCATTCCCGAAGGCATGGGCGTAATCATGCGCACGGTCGGCGAAGGCCAGCAGGCGCGGTATTTCGTGCGCGACCTCGCGTTGCTGCTTGAGGAATGGAAGCTCATCCAGGAACGTATCAAGGCGCAACCGGCAGCCACGTGCGTTTTCCAGGAACCGGATTTGATCGAACGCACCGTGCGGGATTTTCTCACGGAAGACGTTGAACGCATTGTGGTAGACAGCCCCAAGGCGCATGATCGCATGCGCGAAATGATTTCAAAGATTTCGCCCCGCTCAGCCGACAAGGTGAAATTGTACAACGATTCACAGGCGGTTTTCGACCGTTTCAATGTGAGCCGGCAGTTGGAGAATGCGTTCTCGCGCACGGTGCATTTGAAAAGCGGCGGTTATATCGTCGTGGATGAAACCGAAGCGCTCGTGGCGATTGACGTGAACACCGGCCGCCATAAAGGCGGCAAAGACCAGGAATCGTCCATCCTGCGCGTCAACCTTGAAGCGGCGGATGAAATCTCGCGGCAGTTGCGCCTGCGCAACATGGGCGGGTTGATCGTGCTCGACTTCATTGACATGAAATCGCGTCGCGATCAGCAACAGGTTTACCAACGCATGAAAGACGGCCTGCGCCGTGACAAAGCCAAGACCCACATCCTGCCCATCTCGCAACTCGGCCTGATGGAGATGACGCGCCAGAGGCATTCCGAAAGTGTGCACGCGGCGGTATATGATGAATGCCCGTATTGCAAAGGCCGCGGCAAAGTGAAGAGTGCGCTCACGATGAGCGTGGAGATCCAACGCAAGCTCGGCGAGATACTGAAGAAGCGCTCCCGCGACGAATCAGATTTCCAACTCCGCATCGTCGTGCATCCCAGCATTCTTGAACGGTTGCGCAACGAGGACGAGAAACACTTGATCGAAATGGAGAAACGCTATTTCGGCAAACTGTCCTTCCGTGCCGACCCCGCGCTGCATGCGGAAATCTTCAAAATCGTCAACGTGGCGACTAACGAAGAAGTAAGTTAAGCGCGCGTCACCAGGCTTAAAACCAAAACACCCCGCGAATAAAATCGCGGGGTGTTTTTTTATACCCCAGGGAGGGCGAGCGTACTCGCGAGCCGTGACTATATTAGTCTAACGCAGCAATCTATTTTAAGTCACGACCGCGACTGAAACAGAAAGCTCAGTGCTTCTTTTCTTCCGGCTTGACCTTGCGCAGCACCACGAGCCACGCCGTTTCATTTCCCGCCGAGCCCGCAAAAATCAACGGCCAGTTATCCACGAAAGGTTCCGTGTTGCAGGAAACCAGCTTGCCTTCACCGTATAGTTTGACCTGCACACGGTTTGTACCGAGGTTAGTGATATCCAGGACACAATGCTTGCTCATGGTCACGCCCTTTTTCGTTTCACCCGTCGGCACTTCAACGATCTCTTTGCGAACTGTGAAATAATGTTTCCAACGATAGGGCGATTTACTCAATTTGCGCGCAAGCACTTCATCTACGGGAACATGTTTGGGATCCGGAGACTGGGGATCATTGGTGCCCCAAACCAGCATGGCCTCGCCGCGAAGAGGTTCTTCCGCCCGGGCGCTGCCCGCGCCAAACATCACCACCGCCAAACAAATTAACGCCAGGCGCAAAGAACTGGCCGCAAGACTGAAATTCTTCATTGGTGATCCACACTAGCAAGGGATGAGTCTGCCGTAAACTGCGAATCATCGCGATTGTAAAACCAAACCATCGTCATTCCCTCTTGCTGGTCGCGAAAAGTGTAGGCGCCCATATTATCAGACGCCAATTCCATCTCGCCAAATTGAGCGGCTGAACTGGATGAATGCAACGCCATGATGCCCATGACGCCCAGCACCAATGCCACGCCACTGACCGGCATCAGATGTCCCCTCACCCATTCCACCCATGACGGCTTATGCGCCGGCGCTGCTTGAGCCGCGCTCTGGCGCTCAATCTCGCGCTGGATCTTCGACCAAAAAAATTCGCGCGTTTCCGGCAACTTGATCTCCAGATCGGCGCCCGTCAGCGCGGCCTTGACCGACTGCAATTCAATGCACAGCGCCGACGCCTCGGCGTCGCTCTCGATCAGGTCCTTGACCTGCGCCTCTTCGCTGGGCATCAATTCGCCGTCCAGGTAGGCTTGCAACTTTAACTGTAATTCCTGATTGATCATTTTACGTCTTCGGTTTTCAGGTTGACCAGCAAGGCCGCCATCTTTCGGCGGGCATAAAACAAGCGTGACATCACGGTACCGATCGAACAATTCATTGTCTTTGCGATTTCTTTATATTCCATCTCTTCAAATTCATGCAACATCAGAACCGTCCGATGCTCGTGCGATAATTGCTCCATCGCCTTATCAATCCGCTTTCGCAATTCTATCCGTTCGAGCCCCTCGGTGGGATTCGTAATCACCACCGGCATCTGCCGTTCCACCCCGCCGGTTTCCTCGCTCATCTCTTCGATGGACTCGGTGCGCTGGCGTTTGCGCTTGCGCAGTTGGTCGAGGCAAAGATTGATGACGATGCGCGTCATCCATGTGCCGAAGCTGGAGTCGCCCTGAAATTGTTTCAGCCGCTGCCAGCTCTTGACCCATGCTTCCTGGGAAAGATCGAGCGCCTCATCCTCGTTCCGCATCATGCTGAACGCGCGGGCATAAATCTTATCGCGATGCCTCGCAACCAACTCTTCAAAAGCCGCCATGTCACCGTCTTTGGCTGCTTTCACCAGTTGCTCGTCACTGGCGGAAGAATGGTCTGCGTTTGTCTTCATCTGTTTCGACGGGCGTGAATCAGTGGATATTCAACCCAAATTTATAGCCGCCCCTTCGTGCTCGGCACCTGTCCCGCTATACGCTCGTCCCGCTCGCAGGCAAAGTCCAATGCCTTGGCGAAAGCCTTGAATAACGCCTCTACAACATGGTGCGGCTCATCGCCATACAACAATTCCAAATGCAGGTTGCAACGCGCCTCATTGGCAAATCCCTGGAAGAATTCCCGCGCCAAACCGAACCGAAATGCGCTGGACATATCCTGGCTGCGCTCGCCTTTGCTCAGTTTGCGATAAGCCAGATCATCCAGCCCCCGCCATACGAGATAAGGCCGTCCGCTGAAATCAATCACGCAGCGCGCCAGGCATTCGTCCATCGGCACGAACGCCTCGCCGGTAAACGGATTCCTGGGATCAAAACCCGCGCCGTAGCGGCGAATGCCGCGTTTGTCACCCAGAGCTTGCGTCACGGCTTGCCCCAGCGCGATCCCGCAATCCTCGACCGTATGATGCGCATCCACTTCCAAATCACCGTCACATTTCAGGGTCAGATCCACAACGGCGTGTTTGGCAAAAAGCGTCAACATATGGTCGAAAAACGGAACGCCCGTCTTGATCGAAGACTTTCCGGAACCATCAATTTTAATTTTGACGCTGACCTTGGTTTCCTTGGTCTCGCGCTTGATCTGCCCTTGCCGAATGTGCATTTACAATTACTAGCGGGAGTTACAAAGAAAAACAATGTCCAATACGGATGATAGAATACATGGGCTTTTCTCGACCCATTCTTGCCGGCAGACGATTTTATCGGCAAACCAATTCGGCGCTGCCCCTCCCAATATTTTTTCCCCCTGTTAAGCGAACTTATCCGAACTTATCCGAGCCAACCCGAACTCAGGCGAACTTTTTCGAACCAATTTTTACCCTTTGGCTCGCCTAATGGCGTTTTTTATCCATTCCGGCAACCTGTCCGTCCTTTCTGTCCTATACGTCCTGTCAAAGAACCGTCCCCACCATGCCACACTCCTTCGACAGAATCCACCCTTCCATAGGATACAAAATAGAATTCTCTGAAACTTCGCCCTCTCCCACGATACAGTCCCTCCACCGCCGATTCCACCAAACCCATCGCACCCCATCACGGAAGGGCGAGCGTACTCGCGAGCCGTGAACCCACCACACAGCCACCCCTGTCCAAAATCCCTCCAAACCCACCGCTTCTCATTAACCCCCCGGCTTCAGCCGGGGGAATCCGCGCCCCAATCCAAACCCACTATCCCGAGCGCAGCGAGGCCACCGTATTCCCTGGAACCAACCTCCTCGAACCTCACCTCACATTATAGAACCTAGAACCACATACCCAATGCTAGCCGCACCGCGCGCTCATTTCGCCGGCCCAGGCGCGGCAAGCTTTTTCTGCAAATCATCTATATGTGCCTGAATGCTCGCAGGCAAAGGCGAAACAACCAACTCCATGTCGAGGTATTCCAGCGCGGCGCGCAAATTCCCCTGCGTTTCTTCGACGTTCGCCAGGTTCGCAAGAATCTGTTCATAGACGTGCTCATCGGTTTCCAATCCCGCATCGTCCTGTTCGGTCCAGCGGCGCAAAGCCATCTCCCACAAATTAATTGCCACAGTGGGATCATGCTTGTTCTCGTTATAGAGTTTGCCCAACTCAAAAAGTATTTCGTAGCTCGTGGGATTGGCGCGCAATCCTTCGCGTAAAAATTCCTCCGCCTCATCCGGCTTGCCCAGCCGTTCGCGCAGCCAATAAGCGGCGACGGTGTAGGTGTCAATCCGATTTGGATTCAGTTCCGCCGAAAGCTTCAGCCACGGCAGGATTTCCCGTGCTTCGCCGGGCTTGTCGAGATGAGTATGTTTAGTGGAATAAAAATGGCGGCCAAAACGGTCAATCCAATCCGTCGGCGTCCCAAGAAAGCTCATGGATTTTTCCTCGCGCTCATGCTCTTCCCGGGTCTCGTGCGCTTCGTCGTGGTCGTCCTTCAAATGCTCCGTGTTCTCAGAGTGTTGATAGCCCTGTTGAAAAATGGATGGATAATAGCCGCTGTGAAAATAGACATCGGCCTTGACGAAAAAATGGTTCGCAAACATCCGGCTCGCATCGCCCAAAACCAGTTTGAATAAACTGTCCGAGTCCGAACTCGTCCGCTTGCTCAAAGTCTGCCAGCGCGGTTCAAGCGACGTGGCGATGCTGAAACAGGCCACCAGCAAAAACGTCAGGATGAGACTCGGCGCCGGCATAATTTATTGGCTGAGCGGCTTGCGGCGGAAACACACCCACGTCGCCACCAGAAAAGCGCCCGTATAGAACATCGCATATATTGAAGCCTCCGCTACTGCGCCCCAATCGGCGAGGCCGTTTTTCGGAAACACAATCGAATCGTGCAGATAAAACCATTCCAGATGCGGAATCACAAAATAGGTAAAATACAATATCGTTCGCATGGGCTCCGCCTGTTGGATCGCTATCTTGGCCAAATATTGTCCGATATATTGAATTCCCAAAACCACCACGATGCAGATGGTGGCGTTGGAAGAAGGCGCGGCGAAAATAATCGAACCCAGCAGCACCATTGAGATCACGATTGCAAGAAACATCCACTGCATCCACATCGCCTGGAAATAAGCCAGCACCCGCCATTCATGCTCCCGCGAGGCGCTGACCACTTGCAGAAATAAATAAAATACGATGAGCGAAATGCCGCACGCGAGCCAGGTGCCTAGAAATTTTCCCACGATGACCTGCCAGCGTGTCACGGGCTTCGCGAGCAATGGAAAGATGGTCCGGTTTTCGCGTTCAGCAGGTATCTGCCGCGCCGCCGTTCCCACCGCCATCACCAGCGCGGAAATCCAAATCAACAGCAAACAGATCTCCTTGAGATAACCGACGATTTTATCGTCATTGAAAAGATTCGCCGATGCCATCAGCAACGTGATCAACACCGTCATGATGAAGAGCACGTAAAAATCTTTGCGCCGGTAAAGCTCTTTGACGACGATCCGGGCGAGCGCGAAAATGGCGTTCATACGGTTACCGGCTGATAGCCGATGATGCGCAGAAAAATCTGTTCGAGATTGGCTTGGTATTCGCGCATCAGGTCAGCCACCCGCCCCGCCACGCGCAGCTTGCCCTGATGCAGAATGGCCACGCGATCGCAAACCGTCTCCACCTCGCCCAATTCGTGCGACGAAAACAACACCGTCTTTCCCTCTTGTTTCAACCGCTGAATGATTTCCCGCACTTTCATGCGGCCGATGGGATCCAGTCCACTCGTCGGTTCATCGAGAATGAGCAAGTCGGGATTGTTGATCAGCGCCTGGGCCAAACCGACCCGTTGCTGCATGCCTTTGGAATAACTTTTGATCGGGCGCTTGCGCACGTCCTGAAGCTCGACCAGCTTGAGCAACTCTTCGATGCGCGCATCCGTCTCCTTGCGCTTCATGCCGAAAACCTGCGCGTAAAACCGCAGCAATTCCTCCGCGGTCAAAAATTTATAGTAATACGTCAACTCCGGCAGATACCCGATGCGCTGCCGGGCGATCGGCTGGCGCACGTCCACGTCAAATAATTTTGCCGAGCCGCTCGTGGCGTTCACGAAGCCGAGCAGGACATTCATTGTGGTGGTTTTGCCCGCGCCATTGGGCCCGAGAAAACCAAAAACTTCGCCCGGTCGGACGTCCAGGTTCAAATCATCCACCGCCACCTTGGTGGCTTGCCCGATCGCGCGGCTGCGGTATTCCACTCGCAAATTTTTTATCTCAACGATTGGATTCATGTTGTCTTGCTGACACCCATATATAACGGCAGGTTCGCGTCGGACTTGATGCTTTACAAGAGATATTCCCGCCGGGGCGCTCGTGGCAAACAAAAAAGGCCTTGGAACGAATTCCAAAGCCTTTGAAAGAGAAAGCGAATCGCTTAGTTCAACACGTGGTTGCTGGAGCTGATCAGGCAGGTCGGAGGAATGGAGATGATCTGCGGATTGTAGCTGGTGTCGAAGGTGTTTTGCGAGTCGAGCGGGCAGACCGGGAGACTGCCGCCAGCGCCGCGGCCCATGTAGGGCTGAATGTTACTGTCCACCGGGAGGGCGTCAGCCGCCGCCTTGGTTTCCAAAGCCCATTGTTGTTTCGCGCCGTCAATCTGGCGGAGGTTGTTGATGCAGGCGTTTTGCTGCGAGATGGAGCGAGCGTGGACAAAGTTAGGAATCGCGATGGCTGCCAACAGACCGATGATGGCGACGACGATCATGATTTCAATCAGTGTGAAGCCCCGTTTTGTGGATTGGCTGACTTTCATAAGTTAATCTTTCTATCTGCGTTAATGCAGTCTGAACTGAGCGAACGGCGGGTTAATTTGGTTATTATTACTGTTGTTTCAGTTCAAGATTGCCGTCGCAAACTGCGCAATCACCAAAAGCAGCCGCGATGCCAAGACGAATTAAAATGCTTCCACGAATTATTCGAGGGTTTGAGTTCGCAAAATGCAGAAACGTCATCCAAACATTTTTTTTCCTCCGCCTGTGTCCAGAATAAGTGTCTCAACCCGCTCCGACAGTGTCCCAAATCTGGATTTGTCCCGCAAAAAACTTCCGGGCTTGTCGCCGGGCCCGCGCCTTGCGTATCCTCGGCAAATATGGCAATCGCAAAAAATGCCCGCATCTTCGTCGCCGGACATCGGGGTCTCGTCGGCAGCGCGATCACGCGGCGGCTCGAACAACTTGGCTTTACCAATGTCCTCACGCGCACCCGCGCCCAACTCGACTTGCTGAACTCGGACGCGGTGCGCGAATTTTATCGCCATGAAAAACCCGAATATGTGTTCGTGGCCGCGGCCAAAGTGGGCGGCATCCTCGCCAACAGCACCCAGCCCGTCGCCTTCCTTTACGAAAATCTGCTGATCCAAAATCATCTCATCCACGGCGCCTACGAAAGCGGCGTGCGCAAACTGCTTTTTCTCGGCAGCTCCTGTATCTATCCCAAGCTGGCGCCGCAGCCGTTAAAAGAAGAGTATCTCCTCACCGGGCCGCTCGAACCCAGCAACGAATGTTACGCTCTCGCCAAAATCACCGGCATCAAACTTTGCGAAGCCTTGCGCCGCCAATTCTCCGCCGATTTTATTTCGGTCATGCCCACCAATCTTTATGGGCCAAGGGACAATTATGATGCCCAGACTTCACACGTGCTCCCCGCGCTCATTCGAAAATTTCACGAGGCCAAAGTTGCCCGCGCCGCCACCGTGACTTGCTGGGGAACCGGCTCGCCCCTGCGCGAATTTCTCCACGCCGATGATCTCGCCCACGCGTGCGTGTTTCTCATGGAGAATTATAGCGACTCCAAAATAATCAACGTCGGTTCCAGCCAGGAAATCTCCATTCATGACCTCGCGAACCTGGTGAAAAAAATCACCGGTTACACTGGCGAAATCATGTGGGACAAAACGAAGCCCGATGGCACGCCCCGCAAGCTGATGGACAGCAGCCGCATTACCGCGCTCGGTTGGAAACCTTCGATTGACCTCGCCAGCGGCATTGCGCTCGCCTGCGAGGATTTTCAGAAAAATTACGCGTGAGGAATGGGCGCGCGAATGTTCGTCGCGCTCAACGTCCATTTATTCCTCGGTGATTTTAATCGTGTGCGTCACCGGCACGAAAGCCGCCTTGACCGCCGCCACTAGAGGCGTCCGCTCGTCTTCCCCCCGCTTCGCGGTTCCATCCATGTCCTCTTTCCCTTCAGGCCCGTGAAACATCTGCTTGATTTCCTTCGTTTCAAAAGCCTGTTTGTCCGCAACCGCCTGGTCCACTTTATTGAACGCATCCGAGAAAGGATTTTTGCCGAACTCCGCGGCGAGGTTGATCCCCTTGCTCAACTGTTCACCAGTGAAATGCTTCGACTCCTCACCCCACGTCACGCGATATTTTTTCCCGTGGGCATGTTTCACGATCAATGTCAGGCGATTCAACTCCTGGTTAAAAGGCACCAGCATGGTCCCCGAACGGATATTGTTGTCCTGCGCCGGATCGCCGTCGCCGATGCAAAACGGATAGCGATGACTTTTGATTTCCCATTCCCCTGGCTTCGAAGATAACAATTCATGCCCGGGGGAAACCTTCGCGCGCTTGGACGTCATATCCACCGTGAACGTCCCGATCTCGCCGTCCAACCCGAACTCATGCAAAAATGCGTAAGCCATCACCACGTGCCCCGCCCAATCCGGATGCACGCCGTCCTTGCCCGAGAGGGCGTAATTCGTCCCATATTTCTCAACCGTCAAATGTCCTTCAACCAGCATCGGCCAAAACACGTCGGCGAAACCGATCTTTTCCTGCCGCGCCAGTTCCAACCCGATATTTCTCAAGATGCACAAGTTCAAATTCAAATCTTCCGTGGTAAAGTTGGTGTCATTCTTCCACGCGGGCTTTTTCCCCACGCAACCCGCCGAGCCTTCAACCACGCGCACACCATGTGCCTTGAACGATTCATCAATCGCCAGTGAATTCGACCGGTAGGTCTGGCCGATGCGATCTTCGTAGCCGGTATATTCGTGGTCGTTCATCCCATAACAGGTCGTGGCAATGGTCGGACTGAAACGCAGGCAGTCATTTGTCATGCGCGAAAGAAAACCCGGCGCCTTCTCGCCGCTCCAGCCGTATTGCCGCACGTCCACGTTCAATTCCGGCACGCACACGGTCAAATACGTTTCCATGATGCGCGAATATTTCCGCTGCTCCGTGATCGAATCGCCGCAGATGGCCAGCCGGTCCCGCACATGCAAATAATGTTTCATCGGCGCCGGCGCTTTCTCCGGGTGATACGGGGCGAAATAAGGGTCCGCCGGTTTTGCTTCCTCAGAAGCCGCCATCACTGAAACCGCCGCCAGCATGCCCGACAAAACCAACATCAATTTTAAGCGCATAATAAATAGGATGACAGAATGGAAATATTCTTACCCCTCCGCGAGTCAAGTCAAGTCAAACGGCTTGCGGCTCGCGCATCCGATAAAACTTCATTCCCCCGCCGCCCACGCGACGGCATTTTGCAGAATCGTTTTATACGGCGCGAGATCATGCGACCCGCCATCATGCCCGAGCGCAATTCCAACGATCCGCGCTTTTGGATGTTTCACAATCCACACCGATGGAAAAGTCTTTCCCGTCGCCAGATTTTTTGCCTCCGCCAGCACCTCGATCGGCGTCGCCTGCGGATCAATTTCGGAATGATACAACTCGTCATTCACATGAAAGGTTGCCGGCACATTCGCCATCAGCGGATTCGCGGGTTGAGTCACATCCACTTCAAACTCGCCATATTTGTCGTGGCCATGCGCGCCACCGCCCACCAGCACCCGATTGTATTCCGGCCAATTTTTCCAATTATACCAAAGCCCTGGATGCGCCAGCACCAACCCATGACCGGCATTCGCAAAATCAAAAATTCCTTGTTGCAACGCCGCGTCATCCATCGCCTGATTGCTCGTCCAAAACAACACATCCACATTTTTCAACGTCGGCAGCACGTCGTCCAGCTTGTCCGTATAATTGACGGAAAATTTGCCCGATGCCGCCAGCGTCGCCGCATCCACCGATTTGTACCATTTATTAAAGTCGTGCGAACTTCCACCGCCCACGATCAAGACGTGTTTCGTCCCCGGTTGCCATTGAAAATCGGCATGCGCCGCCGGTTCCACCGCTGCGGCGGGTTGCCCCAATCCCGCTTCCGCCGTGATCGCGACGATTGCCGGTGATACTTGATTATCGAAACTTTCCAAAGTGATGGACTGGATCATTCCCTCGTGCTTGAACGATTTAGTAAACCACCGCACCTGCCCGCGCTTCACCAAATCACCCGCCGGCTGCGAACCCGGGACATCCTGCTGGCCGATCCAGTCGGCATATTCCACGCCGTTTTTCAAAATGATTTCTTCTTCTGGTTGATCGGAGAAATGCACCGTCACTTTCACCACCGGCACACCCTTGAGCGTGTCCTCACCAATCGGATAACCCCAGCCCGCCACGCCGCCGAGGAAATGCAATCGCCCCGCGCGCATGTTCACATTCGGAATTTCCACGCGCTGCGGTTGCGTTTTCGCAAAACCATCTCCGCCCTTCAACACAATCACGTTTTTGCCATTGCCAACCTTCTGCGGATTCACGATTTCAAACGGCACGTCGAGTTCCTTGATCAGCCCGAACTTTTTGAACATGAGCGCGTCTTCGCTGTTCGCCTCGGCCAGCCACATCCCGCGCCGCGAATCTTCAGTAAATGCCGGGCGCAAATCCAAAATGCGGAACCGCGCGTCGCCCGCGCAAAGATACGCCAGTATGTCCCGCAACACATCGCCGCCGAGCGATTCAAATCCATCCGGCATCAGCGAACGCCCCGTGTTGCGGCGCGTCTTGATGTTTGCGACGCTGATTTCGGTGTCACCCGCCGCGTTGCGCAACGTCACGCTGTTTCGATTTTCGCGCGCGATGACGCCGTCATAAATTTCCCCGTCGCGCGTCTCGATGCTGTAAGCATAATAATTCGGTTCCACTTCGCGATTCGGGTCGAGCACATGCACGATCAATTCCGCCGGGCCATGCGCGCCCATGCCGGTAAGGTCGGGCGCTACATTCTTCCCCTGCCCGTTAAAACTGTGGCAAATCGCGCAATTTTTCGTGAACAATTCCTTGCCGCGCGCGGGATCGCCCGGTTGCGTGACCAGCGGAGTAAATTTTGCGATCAACTCGTTCTTCTCCTTCATCTGCGGCCCGCGCAACGTATCAATGATTTTATTCGCGCGCACCGCGACCGCGTGATCGCTGTGCGTGCGCAAATTATTAATTGTGACCGGGCCGAGTGTGGCCAGGCTGATTTTGTTCGCTTCAATCGCGTCGAGCAACGCCTCAGACCAATCGGCGCGTTTCAAAAGTTCGTTCAACACCACATCCTGTAATTCCGCTGGGATTTGCGCGTAAGCCGAAGTGAAGGCCGCGCCGACGGACGAATCGGATACGTTGCCGAGCGCGAAAATAATCTGCCGCTGAAACGCCGCCGAATTTGCCGAACCCAAAAGTCTTGCCACCGCCGGCAAAATTTCCGCATCCAACTGCCGCGCCGCCAGAAGACTCGTTGCGATTTGCACCCGCTGGCCTTCTGACTTGCTTGTGTTGTTTAATCCGGCGATCAATTCTACCACCAGCGGTTTGACTTGGCCGGCCAACGCGCCGTGCGTGTCCCAGCGCGCCGCCAACGGCAACGCAAACATCGCCAATTCACGATTTGGCGACTTCAATAAAACCTGCAAAGCGCTTTCCAATTCTGGCGTCCATGAGGGCACAGCGTCCGGTTTCAAAGTTCTGGCTAAATTTTCGAGTACCGCTTGTTTCAACCCGTCCGCCCGCACGCCACTCGCGCTCGAAATCAAAATCACCGTTTGCGCCGCGGCAGCCGCGTCCTGGCTCTCGCCCATTTGCGCCGCAAGATTTCCCACGAGCGTGGTGAAATCTCCTTCATCCGCAATCTGCACCGCTGTCGCGATGAACCGTTGCGGCTCGGAGGCGGACGCGCCCAGCCACGCTGATTCCAGCCACGAGTCCTGCAACTGCGGATACACCCGCACCAGCGTTTTGATCTGGTCATCGCTTCGCCTGGAAAGTTCGCCCGCCGCGATGATCGCTTCCAATCGCACGCGCGCATTTGTGTCATTCACCCGGCCAATCGCCGCCGCCGTCACGGCCCCGTCGGCCGTGACTTTATTTTTTGCGGACTCGATCATCTCCAAGCCATTTTTGGCGATGGCCTCATTGGTCGAAGAAATTGCGGCAGCCAATATCGCTGGCGTTTCCACTCCCAGATCGTTCAACAACCAAAGCGCATGCACGCGCGTGATCGGAGAAGCTTGAGTGGATTGTGTCAGCGCCTGAAGTTGCGGCGCAATGTCACTTCGGTTGCGTTCGAGCAACAACCGCAACGCGGTCATGCGCACCCATTCGTTGGGATGATTAAGCGCCTCTACCAACTTGGCGGGTTTCGCGCCGCTCAACTTCGGCACTTCCAATTTGCGCGCGTCGTTATTTTGCACGCGCCAGATGCGTCCGAAATGATGGTCGCGGTCGGGTCGGTTGGCGCTATTGCTATGCGGATCAGCACGGACGCCGCGCGTATCATTGTGGACCACGGCTTGATTGTAGAAATCCAAAACGTAGAGCGCGCCATCGGGACCGACGCGTTCATGAATCGGGCGAAACCATAAATCGGAACTGGTGATGAATTCCGTTTCGAGCCGTTGCGGGTCTTTGCTGGCGACGTAACTCACTCCTTTCGCCCTGAGATAATCCTGATGGACGATGTTGAGCGTCGGCTCGGAAACATAATAGGTGTAATCATATTTTTCCGGCCATGCGCCACCGTCGTAAATACAGCATCCCGCCGCCGCCGTGAAATTTCCCACCCAATCAATCTGCACATACGCCTGCTGCTTCCAACTCATCAGGGGAAAACTGCGGGTGTGGTCTTCAATGTTTAAAAAACTGGTGGCATTTCCGACGCGTCCTCGCGCCAGCGCGGATTCCGGCATCACCACATGGTTCACGTGACTGCCATTCGCCTGCGAAAAAAAGATTTCACCATCAGGCGCCTGATCCACGCCCCAGGTGTTGCCGCCTTTGGAACTCACTTGTTCCATGGCGCTGCCATCCGGCTTGAAACGAATCACACCCTCCGTCACGCGTCCGAAATGTTGTTTGCCATCGCCCGAATAAATATCCCCACGTGTATAGCCGAGCGTCGCGTAAATCCACCCATCCATTCCCCAGCGAAGATTGCTGATCACGGCATGCGTGTCATTTGTGCCAAATCCGCGATACAAAGTGATTTTCTCGTCCGCGTGGCCGCTGCCGTGCGTATCGCGCAACCATAGTATATATGGCGCTTGCGAAACGATCACACCGTCCTTGTAAAACACCAGGCTCGTGACCAGGTCCAGGTCGTTGCAAAAAACCGACTTCTTGTCCATGTGCCCGTCGTGATGCGAATCTTCCAATATCGAAATGCGATCATACGGCGCACGTGAACGGTCTTTGCGAAACGGATACTCCGGCGTCTCCGCGATCCACAGGCGCCCTTTCGCGTCCCAATCCATCGAAATCGGTTTCTCGATGAGCGGCTCGGAAGCGACGAGGCTGATGTTGAAATCCGGCGGCACATTAATTTTCTTCGACGCTTCCTCCGGCGCGGTCGGACCGCCGACCGGATAACGCAGGCTGGCCAATTCCTCCTTGCTCACCAACAAATCGGCATCGCGTTTTCCCGCCCACGCGATGCCGCGCAGCAGGACCGCGCGATAGTGCGGCAACTGAAAACTTTTATAGTTGTGGCCCGGTATGGAAACGAACGCGCGATAATTGTCTTTTTCGTACGTCCAGATTTGCGGAGCCACGTCATAGACTGAAGGCCGTACGACACCATCACTTTTGTTGCGATCGTCCGGCTGATAGGCGTTCGCAAGGACATGCGCTTCGGGCATCATTTCCAGGTCATAATATTCCTCATCGTCAAATTCGAAATTTGAAGCGTCGCGCGTGATGGGATGCTCGTGGTCCTGATAATAAAGCGAGATGTGGCCCTCATAAAATTTCGCGTGGCCGTACGCCCACGCGCCGCCGATAACGGTCTTAAACCAATCGGCATCCTTGCCGCACACCGCGTCGTGCAGCACTACCAGACCACCGCCGCGCTTCAAAAATTTGTCGAGATAGCTGCGTTGTTCGGGAGAAATGTCGCCGGCATCAGCCGCGTACAAAATAAGGACGTCGGTATCGGCCAGTTGTTCCGCCGTCGGAAAATCCATTGCGCCGGTGGCCTTCGCGCCGCGTTCGTTGAGCAGTTCCGTCCACTCCTTGAGAAAACGCGGATGGTCATGTTGATCGGGTCCGTGCGTCTTCACCCCCGCGCGTATGAAGACGCGCAACGGCGAAGTATTGCTGGCGTAGGCAGCGCAGGCAACGAGTACAAAGCACCACGCAAAAAGGATAAATCGTTTCATGATTCGGAGTTGTGACGCCGAAGCTAACGGAAAGATTCAACCGTCAAAAGAGATTTTTCTGCGCGCTGAAATGAAAACGTGATATCGGGTCAGCGACACTTAAAATCATGTCATCCGCCAACCTTTTACGCAAAAATCATTGTCCAACGAGACAGGTGGAGCGTTGGGTGAACCAAATATAATCTGGATTACCCAAGCCTGCGTCCACGTTGTGTTCGATCACGCCGCTCACGACCGGCACTTGCACTTCGGGCCGCACCCATTTGCGCAATTCGACATGGCTGTCCGCGAAAGAAAAACTTGACGACCCGCCGTGATACGAACCGGGCACGTCCGCCCATTGCGCCTTGTCCATGCTCACCCGCAAAAAACCGTCGTCAATGCTCCCGCCGTTCTCATCGCAAAACACCCAGGTCAATCCCGCGCCCGGACAGACCAGGTCGTTCATTTTATTATATACCGCGTAGCCCGGATTGTTATTCATGACAAAACTCGGCCCGAGCAATGAGAGCAGGTATTGTCCCATTTGGCTGTTCATCGAATACGAGCGCAAGCGCTGGCCGTTCGCGGAAGGGACGGTATCGCCGGGGCATTTGTAAACGCGGATTTGGTTGGCGAGGTAAGGGCCGAGCGGCGAGGTCGTATAATAAATGGCGTTGGTGTTCGCGTCCTGGCTCGTCCAGCCTTCCTCCGCCATGCCGCACCACGCGAAAGAATTCACGACCGTGGAGCCGCCGGGTAATTGTGCGAACTGCGGGTCGTCGGGCGCGTTGGGCAGCAGGACGTCATTGAAATCATTCGCATACATTTGCCAGCCGACCTGGAGTTGTTTCAGGTTGCTCACGCACTGGGCCGCCTGCGCGCGAAGCTTGGCTTGCGTCAGCGAGGGAAGCAGCAAACTGGCAACGATCGCGATGATGGCAATGACGACCAACAATTCGATCAAGGTAAAACCCGATCGAACTGGCGACGCTCGCCGAAGATTACGCTGGCTCGTCATCTGCTAAATTTTATGTGATCAATGGATCGGCAAAATGAATTCTCGCGACGCAAAAATCTTTCGCGCGCGGCCGATCCTTGTGCAAAATTTGACGCAAGTGAATCCATGAAACTTTCACCCGTGAATAGTTCACTGCGGCGCGGGGTTTGTGAACTGTGCGTTTGCGGGCACACCTGTGCTTTTGATTGCACACGAACGCGACTCATTGGATACTCCGGCAGCGCATGAAATACCCACGCTGGCTTCTATATGGTGCGTTTCTTGCCCTGGCTTCCACGTGTTTGGGCCAGCGTGGTTCCGACTGGCGCGCCTTCAAAGCCGCCGATGGTTTGCCGGAGACATTCGCCTCGGCGGTGAGCGTCGGGCCCCACGGACATTTGTGGGTTCGCCATCCGAATGTCGAATGGATCGGCTGGCTGAGCGGTTACGACATCAAGGCCATCCCCTCGCCCGGCCCTGGCAACAGCCACATTTGCGAAAGCGCCAGCGGACAACTCTGGACCTTCACACCCGATGGCCTCGAACAATATGACAAAAATCAAACCGCGTGGATTCATTACACCATTCCCGGCATCAATGCGGAATTGCGCCGCAACAATCTCAGCAACGTCCGCCCGTTGCCCCTTGCCGGGTTCAAACTAAACCATGTGCTGATTCTGTTTCCCGACAAGTTGATGGATTGCAATGTCGAGGACGCCGCGCATCCGCAACTCTCCGTCATCCGCGCCACGAGCGACACCGGTTTGCAGAAATTTTTCAACCTGACGCCCGCCAACGACGGTGGTTTATGGATCGTGGGCGCGCGTGGCCTCGCAAAAATCTCCGCGCCCATTCGCAATCTTAAATCCGGCACCGAATGGGAAGAACATCTGTTGCCCGGCCAACAACAATTTTTTAACGCGCGCGAGCCTATCGAAAGCGTTAATGGCGGCGTGACCGTTCTGGCCGACTCTTCGCAAACCGGGCAACAAACCATCGCCTATTACGCAAACCACGAATGGGAGTTTGAAAAAGTCAGCGGTGAACGGCTCAGCCAGGCGTGGCGCGAGGGTAACATGTATTGGGCGATGTCGTTTAACTCACTCTTCCAAATTCGATCCGGCAAAAAACAGCCCGTGACCGACGAAGAAATATCCGCGCATCGCTTTTTCGATGTGGCCGTGCAAACGAATGGTGTCTTTTGGATCGCGACTTCGGACGGTTTATTTCGTCACGCGCCGTTGATATGGCAAACCCCTGCTGAGCCGCGATCCAATATGGGCACGCCACCGCTGGCATTGACGGAAGATGCAGCCGGAAAATTGTGGGTTGCCTCGGCTGATTCATTACGCAGTTTGCTGGAAACTACGTGGACGAATTATCCCTTCCCCGCCGAATTTCGCGGTGGCACAGAGGTTCATGCGTTGTTCGCCGTGACTAATGGTGCTGTGCTTTTGCAAACTGAAGATCGCCTGTTTCAATTCAATCCACAAAACGCACAGTTCACCGAGCCGGTCTTACTTCGGACGTTCCATCTAAAAGCGCTCGGCTTTCTCAAAGACGGGGCTTTGTGTGTGCAAAAAAATTCTGATGCCGGAAACGCGTCCGCTGAGCTTGCGCTTTATGATGGCAGCAATCTCGCACCATTTCCTTTCCCGCAACCAAACTTGAATTCAACGAGCAATCTGCTTTTCCTCGCCGCTTCGCAAAATGGTGACTTATGGCTCGGCACGGAAAAAGGATTGAACTGGTTTCATGATAAAAAGTGGCAGTCATTTGCCGATGTGCCGTCCGTTTCTTCCGCGCCGTCGTGTTTCGCCGAGGTCGGCGACGGAAAAATCTGGTGCGGCGTGCAGGACAAGATCGTGCAGTTTGACGGTAAAACCTGGACCGCCATTCACGCTGGTTTTTATCATGTGAATTCGTTGGTCAAGGCCCGCGACGGCAGCATTTGGGTGGCGTCGGACAACGGCGTGCATCGCTTTTTTCATGACGCGTGGCTGGCCAATGGTTCGGAAGAAGGTTTGCCGAGCGCGACGGTGCGGCAGATTTTTGAAGATCATACCGGGCGCGTTGCCGCCGCGACGGCGCTTGGTTTAAGTTTCTATCATCCCGACGCCGACCTCGATCCGCCGCATACTTACGTGGAGAATTTGCCGACGCCCAACAACACATTGCCCGAAGGCTCCATCGTCACCATTTCGTTCGATGCCCAGGACAAGTGGAAACAAACCTCCGTGGATCGGCTCGTGTATTCGTTCCGGCTTGATGGCCTCGAGTGGTCGCCGTATCAGGAACAGCGAAGCGCCTCGTTCCTCGATGTCGCGGCAGGCAAACACATCTTTCGCGTGCGCAGTATGGATCGTAATTGGAACGAGGACCCAAGGCCGGCTCAACTGGAATTCGCGATGACCGTGCCGTGGTATCGCGAGTCGCGATTAATTTTTATTTCCGGCACGGGCCTCGCGGTCGCGCTGTTTTTTGCCAGCCTCGCTCTCAATCGCCATCGCCAACTGCTCCGCAGTTATGCCGAGGTGGAAGCGAAGGTCGCCATTCGCACGAAGCAGCTTGACCTCGCCAATCAGGAATTATTTCACAGCCAAAAAATGAATGCGCTGGGCACGCTCGCCGCGGGCATCGCGCATGACTTCAATAATATTCTCTCGATCATCAAAGGCTCGGCGCAAATCATCGAGGACAATCTCGACAACGAAGACAAAATCCGCACGCGCACCGACCGCATTAAAACGGTCGTCGAGCAAGGCGCGGGCATTGTCCAGGCGATGCTTGGTTTCAGCCGCAATTCAGATCGCCAACTCGCGCCCTGCAATGTAAATCACATCGTGCGCGATACTATCACGCTGCTTGGCGACCGTTTTCTGCGTGAGGTCGAAGTCAAATTTGAGCCAGCCGAACCGGCGCCGCCGGAAGTCCCCGCGTCACGGGAATTTTTGCAGCAAATTTTGCTCAACTTCATTTTCAACGCGGCGGAGGCAAGCACGGGACATCGCCAGGTGATCTTGAGCACAGCGCACTCGAATCGGCTGCCAATCTCGATGGCGCTCAAACCGGCGGCGGCGAACAATTATGTTTTTATTTCCGTAAAAGATTTTGGCAGCGGCATCGCGCCGGAAGTCATGCCGCGCATTTTTGAGCCTTTTTTCACCACGAAATCGCTCTCCGTGCGGCGCGGAACCGGACTGGGGCTCTCAATGGTGTATGAACTCGCGCGGCGAATGGATTGCGGGCTGGCGGTGGAATCCGTGGTCGGCCAAGGGAGTAAGTTCACCCTTATCCTTCCCGAACGCGCGGTCACGGAAGTGAGTCCGCCGCCCACCGATGGCAAAGAATCTTCCGCGACAGTTTGACGTGATGGCATTAACCTTAGACGATTAAAGTTATGGCAGCGCCTAAAATCCTGGTCGTCGAAGACGATGATTTGCAATACGAGATTTACGAGGAAACCCTCGCCAAATATCAGTTGGTGCGCGTTCTCACCGGCAGTCACGCGCTCGCGACCATCGCCAAAGACCCGCCGCAACTTTTGATTCTCGACCATGTGCTGGCCGATGGCGAACTGGGACTAAACTTTCTCCCGCAGTTCAAGGACTTGCTGCCCTTCGTGCCGATCATCGTCGTTTCTGGTGCGCTGGAAGTGCATCAGCAAATTCACGCGTTGCAGGGACCGCGCCGCGCGCATTACTGCCTGCCGAAACCGGTGGACGTGCATGAGTTGAAAAAAACCGTGGCCATCGCGCTCAAGGAATGCGGCGAAGCGGAAGTCGTGCGGCAATTCGAAGCGCTGGAACGTGCCAAGCGCGTGGATGCCCTCGAACTATTCAGCCGTTCGACCGATCGGTTGAGCCGGCAGAATCGTTTGCGTGAATCCATCGGCAAGTCCACCGGGCGGCCGAACATTTCGGCGTACGCGCGCGAGTTCGGCGTGGCGCGGCGGACGATCATCCGGGATTTGCAGGAGTTGATTCGCCGCGGGCAACTGAAGCCGGAAATTTATCCCGAATGGGAAAACCCCGAGCCGGACGAAGATTGAGCCGCCCTTAAAAAAGAAGGCTTCGGTGCACCGAAGCCGGGTCAACACGCATCAACCCGCTTCGATGGACACCGAAGCACCTTCCATCCTCACTAACCAGTGGACTTCAACACGGACACTAACTGCACTCACTCTCAGGACTAACTAGCGCTAACAACACTACTAACACTGATCACTGACTGACTCTAACTCCACACTGGCTTTCTGCTACTTACTACTACTGCTGCTACTAACTGCGACAACTTTCCCCTTAACTTCTCCCATTCTGTACTGCACCGACGCATGAGACACTAACGACCTACCGATCCTCCCGTTGAACAACGGACAACGGGAAATTGATACCATCTGGGCGCCCCCCAAACTATCGCGCCCAGATGGCTCAGCCCCACCCCCTAAAATCGCGATCCGAACGGCTTGCGCCGCCTTTCACGAACTTCGCACCTGACGGCGGCGTGTGAAGCCACGAAGGCATCCGCCGGTTCGCCAGGCAAATTCCCACCCCCAGCAATCTCGCCTGATAGTCTCCCAGGTAACTGTAGGTGGTTGAAAACCCACCCACCCATTTAGCCGGAAGTTGCGCATCCGTTTTCACTCTGACAACCGGATTAAATATGTATAATTTCCGCGCCATAAATGTTTTCCTGCGAGACGTTGCCAGTTAAATAGCACTCTCAATGCCAACCCAAAATCGCTGTAAACAAAGGGTTTTCTTCACGCATCCAAAGGGCGCGCTGGAACATTCGCACGCAAAGCGCGTGAAGTTCACACACTCGCGGGAAATTCCTCACTCAAATATCAAAATGGACGCCGTCCGGTTTTGTTTTGGCAAGTCCAGTGTCTGCTGCTATGCTCCATCACAGTCGGCTTTGCCCATAAAACCCTATGCGCGCACTTCTCGTTCGTTTCTGTTTGGCGTTTCTGTTTATTCCTCTGTTCTCGGCCCGCGCGGATTTGATGTATCCGCTGGCGGTTGAAGATCTCTCGACCAATTCCCAATTCATTCTGCATGGCAAGGTGATCAGCACGACGGTTCAGCGCGACGCGGCCCGGCGCATCTACACGAAGATCGATCTGCAAGTGATGGAGTCGTGGAAAGGCGCGGTGGCCACGAATCATTTTACCATTGTCCATAGCGGAGGAATTCTCGGCGATGAAGTGGCCACGGCGTCCGGCGAAGTGGCGTTTGACGTCGGCGAAGAAGTCGTTGCGTTTCTGGTGACCAATAAACTGGGCGAAGGCGTTTGCATCGGCATGTCGCAGGGGAAATTTCATGTGTGGGCGGATCCAAGAACCGGCGAAAAATTCACGCACAACCATTTTCACGGTCTGCATCCCGATTTGCCGAATAATGCCACGACCCCGCAGACCGCAAAAATCATCAATCGCCTGACGCTATCCGATCTGAAACAACGCGTGCAGAAAGCCAGTGGAGGTGCGCAATGAAATCTCGCGTCGCCGCAATTTTTATCCTGTTGATCATCGCGCTGCCGGTTCACGCATTCGACTACATGTATGGTGCGAATGGCAGTCCCGAGCGTTGGAGCATCACCACACCGGATGTCAACATCTCGACAAATTCCTTCGATCGCAACACACACGCCATTCGCTTTTATCTTGAGTCGGACGCCTATTCCACGACGAACACCGCCAACGAATTGAATGCGTTGCGCAATGTGTTTGGCCAGTGGCAATCCGTTCCCAACACGATCATCAAATATGAAGACGCCGGTTTGGTTCCGCCCGGCCAGGATGTCAACACGTCCGATAATTCCAACATCGTGTTTTGGGCGAAACAGAGCACCATGGTGAACGGCGGACACAGTGACATCAGTGGCGCACTCGCCGTGACTTTCTCCTCCTTTTTTCCGACTTCCACGGCCAATGACATCAGCCAGTTCGATATCGCGATCAATGGCGTCCAAAGCACTTGGTTCACCGATTTCAACGACAAGAATAATCCTGGCATTTTTGTCGAAGGCCCGATTTTACACGAAGTTGGCCACTCACTCGGCCTGAACCATTCGGTAATCGGCGGCGCGACGATGCTTTGGGACAGCGGCTCGGGTGTGAATCCCACGGCAGGGCTTTCGGTAGATGAAATTGAATTTGCCCATGCGCTATATTCGAGCGGAACTTTCGCGACTACCTTGGGCAATTTGAAAGGCACTGTGACCAAAAATGGTTCACCCGTTTTTGGTGCCGCGGTTATTCTGGAAGGCTTGAATGGCATTCTCGTCAGCGGCACAGCCACACTCACCAACGGCACTTATCTTTTCAACGCCATACCACCCGGCAACTATAACGCGCGCATCGTCCCGCTCGATCCCGCTAATGCAAGTAACTGGCTGATTCGCGGTACCGATGTCGCCTCGATTTTCGCCACGGCGGACACGAGTTTTTTACCGACGGGAAATATGCCGGTGACGCTCGCCGCAAACACCACCAATACCGCCAACTTCACCGTCACGAATGGCACTCAAGCTTTTCACATTACCCTCATCCGGTCTCCAACTTCGACGCCCAATACGTATTCGATCAGTGGGCAGCCCATATCGCTCTCGCTTGGCGAAAGCAACCAGACCATTGGAGTATTTTCGGCTGATCTGCCGGCCAACAACGCCACACTTGCAATCACTGGTGATGGCCTCACGCTCGGCACACCCACGTTTGCTCCCGGGAATGTCTTCTCGGGCTTGAACGGCATCTCCGTCTCTATCGGCGTATCCAGCAACGCCACGCCGGGACTTCGCTCGTTCATCGTTCAACAGGGCACGAATATCGCGTATGCAAATGGCTTTATCGAAGTGCTGCCGCTGGTCGCCGATTTTAATTTCGACGGTCTCGACGATGTCTTTCAACGGCAATATTTCTTTCCGTTTACTTCCTCCAATGCCGCGCCCGCTGCCGATCCTGATCACGACGGTTTCAATAACGCCGCCGAATATGTCGCGGGCACGAATCCAACCGACGCCGCATCCTTTTTGAAACTCGACGGCGTCACCCATGCGGCGAATGGCAACACCGTTACTTGGCAAAGCGTCGCCAGTCATCGTTATCAACTGGTTTTCAGTACGAACCTCGTTACCGGCACGTGGCAGAATGTGGGTGGTGTGGTCACGGCGAACGGCACGACCGCGTCTGAACTGGATACGTCCACTAATCCGCTCCGGTTCTATCGCATCGAAGCGCTTCCGTAGGTAGGCGTTGCGAGCGGTCTCACTTGCCCTTCTTTTGCCGATGATTGAAAGCCACCGCGTCGGCGTATTTCACTCCGGTGCCGCCAAAAATATCCAGTGCCGAACCGATGGTCAGGTCAATCTTTCCCCGGCCCGCTTTCGTCACGGTTTCCAAATCCGCCAACGAATTGGCCCCGCCCGCGTAAGTTGTGGGCAGCGGTGACCATTCGCCCAGCTTTGCGACTAGTTCCGCGTCTATGCCACGGCAAAGACCCTCAACATCCACTGCGTGAATCAAAAACTCCACGCAATACGCCGACAGTTTTTCCAGGGTCTCTTTGCTGACCGGCAAATCGGTGAACTTCTGCCACCGATCCGTCACCACGAAATAATCGCCGCCGCGTTTGCGACAACTCAGATCCAGCACCAGCCGTTCTTTGCCAATCGCCTGCACCAGCGACGTCAGCCGTTCCCAATCCACCTTGCCACCCTGAAAAACCCACGACGTCACGATCACTTGCGATGCGCCGTCACTTAAATATTGCGGCGCATTGCTCAAATTGATTCCACCGCCGATCTGCAATCCTCCCGGGTACGCCCGCAACGCCGCCCTACCCGCTTCCTCATTTCCGGTTCCCAGCATGATCACGTGGCCACCGGTCAAGCCATCGCGGCGATACAACTCCGCATAATATTCACTCGACCGTTCAGAAACAAAGTTCGTCCGCAACTCGCTCGCGGCCCCCAGCGTGCCGCCGACGATTTGCTTCACCTTGCCCTCATGCAGATCAATACACGGACGAAACATCGGCACAGCTTAATCCCGTCTGGCTCGCCCGTCGAGTCTCCAGCCTCTAACCATGCTCCACGACCGCCGAATCGCCACTCCCCACGGATCGCGAGTCCATGACTCGCAGCAATACCCAATTAAGATTGCCGCCTCAGGCTGATTCGACAATGGCTTGACCTTATGGGCGTTGCTGCGGGACACAGACCCGCGGTCCGTTGGGATGAAAAACATTCATTGAAATTTTTTTCGTGATTTTGCGCCGGACAAATCTTATGTTGCGGGCATGATCATTTGGCTGCTCGCTTTGGTGTTGTTTGTTTGTCTTGGATATATGGGATGGTGCTTCGGCGCGATACGCGTCGCGGGTTCAGTAATCGGGGTCATCCTCGGTGCGCTGCTCGCGTTTCCCCTCGGGCACATATTCGCCCCCATCATCACCGCGACGGGCGAAAAGAATCCTGTCGTCGTTTGGCTCGTCGGGCCGTTTCTTGCGTTCCTGCTCGTAGTCATCATTTTCAAGATCGTGGGCTTCGCCGTGCATCAGAAGGTGGACGTCCATTACAAATACAAGGAAGGTGATCTGCGGCAGGGTCTTTGGCTGCGGCTCAATCAACGCCTCGGTGTTTGCCTGGGCGTGGTGAATGCCGCCGCGTATTTCATCCTGATTTCCTGGGTCATCTACGCCTTCAGCTATTGGACGGTCCAGGTGGTTTCCGGCGGCGAAGCCGCATGGTATGTGAAGCTGCTTAACGACGCTGGAAAAAATCTGCAAAGTTCGGGCATGGCAAAAGTTTCGGCGGCGATTGATCCATTGCCGGTGGATTATTATCGCGCGGCGGACATCGTCGGTCTGATCTATCACAATGACCTGCTCGAAAGCCGCTTGACCCATTACCCCGCGTTTCTTGCGCTGGGCGAACGCGGTGAATTTCAAGACATCGGCAACGACAAGGATTTCACGGAGCTTCGCCAGCGCCAGCCGCCATTCATGGACATCCTGAATAATTCCAAAGCGCAAAATATTCTGAACAATCCCGATGAACTCAAGGAAATCTGGGGCATTGCCAAGCCGGACTTGGTTGACCTTAATGCTTATCTCAAAACCGGCCAATCAGCCACCTACGATTCGGAAAAAATCCTTGGCCGTTGGGATTTCAATCCGAATGCCGCGCTCAACGTGATCAAGCGCACGAAAACGGACATCACGCCCCAGGATTTGCTGCGCACGAAGCAATATATCTCGCTGAGCTTTTCCAAGACCACGCTCGTCGCAACGCCCGCGCCCAACCGGGTCGCGTTTCTCAAAGACTTCGGCAAGATTCACCCGGCCACCAAGCCGAATACCGCGCCGACGATTGACATCCAAAGTTTCCACGGCACTTGGACCGGCAGCGATGGCAAATATCAATTCAGCTTTCCTGACAAAGAGCAAGGCGGAACTCTGGATGCCGTCGTGGAAGGTGATCGCTTGACGATCACTGGTGATGTTTATCCGCTGGTGTTTGATCGCGAATAAGTTCGCGCTCCAATGTGATCGGCAGACCGCAGCGCCGTCTACTGTACAAATAGGACGCCGACAGATTAAGGCGAGTAACTTACCTGCTGGACGCTCAGTTTATCCAAACCACCAAACAGGGCGCTCGGCGAGTTGGTATTGAAAATGGGATTGATGCTCGGCGTCGTTGAACTGGCCGCAACCGTCCGCGCCGCCCAATCCGGCGGGCTCACTGAAGCCATGCTGACCGGCGACAAGGCATCGAAAGAATAATCCGCCGACGGTTGGTATTGGGAATAAGCGATTGCAGAAATCAGCAGTCCACAAATGGACATGCCGAAAAGCCCCGCGGCCACAGGATTTGTTTCCAGGAGATTAAATACCCGGCGGAGCCACGAAGACTGTCTCACAAAAGCGGCCTCGCTTCCCGTCGCTTCAATGCGATCGACGACACGGCCAGAGAAACCGTTAAAATAGCCGGGTGGCGGCTGCTCATAACGCTTCAGCTTCAGCAACTGTTTCAGCTTTCCAAAATCCTGCTGGTCTTCGCTCATATTACGTCAAGTATTCGGATAAATAAGCCTGCAACTGCTGGCGCGCGTAAAACAACCGCGAACGCACCGTTCCAATATTGCAGTCCATGATCGTCGCGATTTCTTCATGCGACAAGCCCTGGACATCGTGCAAGGTCACCACGAGTCTATGGTGTTCTGACAGCTTCTGCATGGCGGCGTTCAATTTTTCTTGCAACTCCGCCAGATTCAGGTCGCGCCGGGGGGTCTTATCAGAAATCAATGCCACCAAATCCGGGTCGTGCTCGGCATTAAAATCCAGATCGTTGAGGCTTACTTGTACCCGGTTCTTCCTCTGCTTCAAGAAATTAATCGTCTTGTTCACCGCGATCCGATAAACCCACGTGTAGAAACTCGACCCGCCCTTGAACGAATTGAGCGCCTGATAAGCCTTGATAAACGCATCCTGCGCCAAATCATTGGCATCCTCATGATTGGATGTCATGTGATAGACCGTGGCGTAAATGCGTTCCTGATAACGGCGCACGAGGGTGTCATACGCGGACATGTCTCCGCTTCGCGCGCGTCCGACAAGCTCCATCTCCTCCGCTTTGCTGTGTTGGGCTGCGTTTTCGGCGGGTTCGTTAGAACCCGGCGACGCCTTCCCGGAAACCGGATCGGTCATAATTACTAAACCGGCGTCAAACTCCTAGTCGGTCCGTCAGGCGGCCAAGGTATTCGGTGAGACCGATCAAACCCGCCTGATTCGCTTCCGGCAAACCTTTGATGTTTTGCCGCGCCTGCCCGAGATATTGATGAATGGTCGTCAGCGATTCCGCCAGCGTCCCATATTTACCGAGCAATTCCAAAACCATCGCCAACTCCCCAGGCTTCCAATTCTGGATCAAGTCCTCCATCCGCACCTTGTCCGGCGCCGTGGCTCGCTGCCAGAAACAAAGAATCGGCAAAGTCAATTTCCCCTTCGCCAAATCTGTTCCCAAAGATTTCCCGGCATCCGCCTCGGAACCAAACAAATCGAGGCAATCGTCGTACACCTGATACGCCGTTCCCAACGCCACGCCGAAATCCCGCAAGGCCGTCCGTTGCGCACTCGGCGCACCACTGAGACACGCGCCTAAATCACACGACAGCGCA
This sequence comes from Verrucomicrobiia bacterium, assembly GCA_036268055.1. Classification (NCBI taxonomy): domain Bacteria; kingdom Pseudomonadati; phylum Verrucomicrobiota; class Verrucomicrobiia; species Verrucomicrobiia bacterium. Next base: position 157,510 of record DATAUW010000013.1, read on the forward strand.
AACAACTCCGCCGTCTTCATCTCCAAAATCTTGAAATATTCCGCGCGCGAAAATTGGAAATTGCGCCGCTGCTGCGTCTGCAAAATTTCACCCGAACAAACCGTGTTCGTCGCCATCGCTACCGCGCGGCAAATCTCCGGCGTCGGAAAACTCGCCGCCAGTTTCAACGCCTGCGCAAACAGGCAATCGCCAAACAACACCGCGACTTCATTTCCCCAATTCGCGCTGAACGTCAACCGACCACGCCGAATCTCCGCCTCATCCATCACGTCGTCATGCACCAGCGTCGCCAGATGCACCATCTCGATGATCACCGCCACGGTGATATGCGAATCATTAAGCTGGCCGGTCGCCTGCGCGCTCATCGCGACCAGCGTTGGCCGTAATTGCTTGCCCTGCCCCATCAGCGTATATTCCGCATACGGCGCGATGGCAGGATCAAATTCACGGACCTGCTTTCCCAGCCGGCCCGCGACAGCCTCCAAAAAAGGCTCAACCGGACCCGCTATATCTTTCCACGCAACCAGCGTTTCCTTATTCGGGGAATTATTGACAGGAACAGCAACCGTTCTAGTTTCGGCAGCAAACATGCTCAGCCAATCTACGGTTGCGCCCATTGCAAGTCAATGCGTTATCCTGAAAGCGCCCATTCGCGCAACATTCAAACCCAATCCCCCGCAGTCCCTTCGCAAAAAAATTCTCCTGCCAGACGAGCTTAAGCGAGCCAACGCGAACTTATCCGGACCAAAGTGAACCATTTTGCGATCTTTCCCGAACCAACCCGTCTCACCCACCCCATCCGACGCAAAAATTTAAGCGCACTTATCCGCACTTTCGCGCTCTGACCCGCTCGAAATCCCCACACATTCATACCGGGACTGGAGCAATGCCTCGATCTGAGAAAACCAAATCAAAAATTCAAACGCTTGACAAAAGTCTCCGTGCGCATGGCCAATCCCAACCAAATTTCAAAGAACTGTCTCCACTTAACCATATTCCCCGGACCTTTACAAACCTTCCATAGGTATCATCTTCATCAACCCAAAGTCCCACACGGATAGTAAATCGTCGTGAAAGGCCATGCCGCCCAAAGCCCCGCCAGGACAACTAATATCCTGGCGTATGGTAGGGCTGCGCTGCCGCGCAGCCGTCCGAAGTCCCGCAGGGACGGCAGATCTTAGCCCAGCAATTTATTGCTGGGTTTGTATTCGTTCCAAAACAAGTCCCGCAGGGACGAAAGAAATTCTCGCGCGGAACTAACCTTTAAACACTCGTCCAATCGCTTCTTATTAACCCCGGCTGCCGCAAGAATTACATCCCACTCAAATCCGCTATTCCAAGCGCAGCGAGGCAAGCCTGTACGTCAACATCAAAATCAAACAAGTTCCTTTCTATCTCATACCTCGCGCACCCGGGAAAAACTTTCTCAACCTTGCACCCACAAAAAAAGCTCCCGTCCGAAAACGGGAGCTTTTGCCACGCATTATTCAACGCGCAAATCCCACCTCAACCGTGGTGCGTGTAACCTTCCTCGCCATGCTCGGCCAAGTCCAACCCCGCCGATTCGATTTCCTGCGTTACCCGCAACCCGGTCACCGCTTTCACTACGTATGCGATCACCACCGTGCCCACCACCGCCATCGTAAGCGTGATGCCCATCGCCTTTAATTGCTCGATCCACAACGTATGATTCGCGACCAGTTGCGCGAGGCCGTTCTTCGTCGCCGCATTGGCCGAAGCCGCGTCAGTCGCCAACGCAAGATTTGCATTCACTTTCGAAGTCGCGAGAAAGCCGGTGAGCAATGCGCCCATCGTCCCGCCGATCGCATGCACGCCAAACGTATCCAGCGCGTCGTCGTAACCCATCATCGCCTTCAATTTCCACACCGCGAAAAACGGCACGATACCCGCCGCGAAACCGATGATCACCGCGCCCGTCACATCCACGAACCCGCACGCCGGCGTGATCACCACCAGCCCCGCCACCGCGCCCGAACAAAAGCCCAGCACGCTCGGCTTGCCGCGGAACACATATTCCGCCATCGCCCATACAAATGATCCCACTGCCGTCGCAATCGTCGTCGTCGTGAACGCATTGGCCGCGATGACATCCGCCGCCACCGCGCTGCCCGCGTTGAAGCCGTACCAGCCCACCCACAACATCCCCGTGCCCACCATGCACAACACCACGCTATGCGGCGGCATCGGCTCGCGCCCGAAACCAAGACGCTTGCCGAGAATCAAACACAACACCAGCGCCGACCATCCCGACGACATGTGCACCACCGTGCCGCCCGCGAAATCAATCGCCTTGATCTTTGCGTCCGGGTTGCCCACGCCATTCATCAAGCCATCCACGCCCCACACCATGTGCGCCAGCGGAAAATAAACCACGAACATCCACAACGTGACGAACAGCAGGATTGCCGAAAATTTCATGCGCTCCGCAATCGAACCGATGATGAGCGCCGGCGTGATGATCGCGAACATCAGTTGATACATGCAATAGATGTTGTGCGAAACCCATTGGCTGTAATCGCCATTCGGATTTCCATCCACATCATTGAGAAACTTCCAATCCAACGTGCCCCAAAAACCGTGTCCGCCCGCGCCGCCACTGTGGAAGGCAATGCTATATCCACACAACCACCACAGAATGCTCACCAACCCCGCGATGCCGAAGCATTGGGCCAGCACCGACAGCACATTTTTTTGCCGCACCAGTCCGCCGTAAAAAAGCGCCAGCCCCGGCAATGTCATAAACAAAACCAGCGCCGTGCAAACCATCTGAAAACCATTATGTCCCGGTCCCGGCCCGGGAATGTTCGTCGCCGTATTCGTGTCCGAGTTGCGCGCGCTGTTGTTCACATACGCTTCGAGATCTTCGAGCCGCTGATCCACGGTGCGCGCCGGACGCTGCACCCCGCCGGCAAAAACACCCACCGGCAACAACACCGCCAGCAAACAAATCGAGAGAATAAATTTTTTCATTGTCTATAAATAATGTTGGGGATTAAACCGCCTGCTCTCCTTTTTCTTCGGTGCGGATGCGGATGGCATCTTCAATCGGCGAAACAAACACTTTGCCATCGCCGATCTTGCCGGTCTTGGCCGTCTTGACGATCGCGTTTAACGCGGCCTCAACCGTGCCGTCGGCGACCACGATTTCCAGTTTGATCTTCGGCAAAAAATCCACCGTATATTCGCTGCCGCGATAAATTTCCGTGTGCCCCTTTTGCCGGCCGAATCCCTTGACCTCGGCGACCGTCATGCCTTGGATTCCGATTTCACCCAGGGCATCTTTTACTTCTTCCAGTTTAAATGGTTTGATGATGGCTTCGATTTTTTTCATTTTTTTTGATGACAATAAATCCCACTCGCCTCCAGTTCATCGCGCGAGAAAAAAGGCGACACCTTCTCCCTCACGCTCTCAAACCCTGAGCCAAATGGGTATTCTTGGCCACCTCCAAGCAATGAAAATGCCATGGACCAACCCTAAAAACAAAACCTCCCTAAATGATTCACTATAAATCATATACGTCGTTTAAAAATCACCGTTAGACAAAATAAAAAAGAGCCATGCTGCGCTTTTCTGCGCACAATGCTCTTTTTTAACCAACTGGATTTTTAAACGGTCTGACTATCTCTCACATAAAAATTTCTTTCGTTTCGTCTTTCCATTTCGGCAAAATTAATTTCCAACCCGCGCTCAAACCGCTTTGTCACCACGCTCTTCCGTGCGGATGCGCACGGCCTCCTCGATCGGCGAAACAAACACTTTCCCGTCGCCAATTTTCCCGGTCTTCGCCGCCTTCACGATCGCCTCCACCGCCGCGTCCGCCAGGCTGTCCGCGATCACGATCTCAAATTTGATCTTCGGCAAAAAATCCACCGTGTATTCGCTGCCGCGATAAATTTCCGTGTGGCCTTTTTGACGTCCGAATCCTTTTACCTCCACCACCGTCATGCCCTCGATGCCCACTTCCGCCAGGGCATCTTTGACTTCCTCCAATTTGAACGGTTTGATGATCGCTTCGATTTTTTTCATGGTTGATTTTTAATTCGTTGGAAGCAACCAGGCCGGCGAACCGTTTCCCGGCTGCTTCATAAATTCTTCGAGCGAGACCTTCGCGGAAATTTTTTTCAACCCGTCGCGCCGCGATGCCTGGCAAAATGTTTCGCGCAAAAATATTTCCCGCGGAATATGACAACCAATGACGAAACTTCTATCAGAGCAGGTTGTCAATCGCATCTAACCCTCCAAAGCACCTGCAATGCCACGAACAAACAATGCGTTTAAACAGAGATGCAACCACCTAATTGTTAAACGCTTACAACCAACCAAAAGTTTTGTTATTTTTTAAAACCACGGGAGTGTAAAAAAGAATTGGCCATGCTGTAGGATTTTGACCAGCGCGAATGAAGACTTTTCACAAAAAATTCAGACAAGGATTTTTGCGAACAACCTCCAAGTTCCGCAGGGAACAATAGATCGTCGTGGTAGGGCTGCGCTGCCGCGCAGCCGTCCCAAGTCCCGCAGGGACGGCAGAACTTAGCCCAGCAATTTATTGCTGGGTTGAATTCCTTTTCAAATCCAAGTCCGCAAGGGACGAAAGAAATTCCCAGATGGAACCACCTCCCACACTCATCCATCGCTTCTCATTTAACTCCCGGCTTCAGCCGGGGAAATGCAACTCCTCAAAAAATCTGTTCCGAACAAAGCGAGGCAGGCCCGTTCCTTGAAACAAAAATCTAACGAACAAAAGCTTTCATCCAATACCGATCACCCGTGAATCACCAACTGAATATTCTCCGGCAAACTCTTCGCCACTTCCGTCACCACATTTCCCTTGAGCAAACTCGCCAGCGTTTGCCTTTGCGACGCTCCCAGAATCAGCAAGTCAATGCCCAGCGTCGCCGACAAATCCAGGATGGACATCGCCGCATTCTCACTCACCGAATACAACGGAACAATCTGCACGCCCGCATCGCGCGCGATGTCCAGCATGCCGTACATGATTTCCGCCGCGCGGCGATCATCCTGCCAGCGCAGCCGCTCGGTCGGCTCGATTCGCGCGGGCATATTCACTGCCAATTCTTTCACGTAAAGCACATACAACGCGCCCTTGCGAAAACGCGCTTCTTCCAAAGCAAATTTCAACACCGGCGTAATCCCTCGCGCCGCGACCATGATGGATTGTTCAATATCCAGTTTGATCCGCATGTCCGCCCATTTTTCCGGCGAAACCGCCTCGGCCACGTCCTTGGTTAGCGTCACCGTTTGCAAACCCGCGCGCTTCATCGAATACGCGCGCAACGCAAAACCGATTCCCACCACGCAAACCGCAAAGAACAACGCCGCGTGTTTCGTGTTCGCAATCGTGATTTCCACCGCCAGCAAAATGAGGAACGTCACGCCCATGATGGCGCGCTCGTGCCAGATCAGCCCCAGCTTTTTATTATACCAACACGAGCCCAGGTTCACCGCGATCGCCCCCACCACGCCGATGGCATACATATCCGCGAGCGAATCCAGATCATCAGTCACCATCGTCAGGCAAAACGGCAGCGCCACGCCGATCACCAGCGGAACCCACGGCACGCCGTGATTGTTCAACTTCGCAAAATTTTTCGGCATCTCGCCATCGCGCGCGAGCATGTAGATCAGTCCGATCATCGCGCTGATCGCCGTGTTCACCGCGCTCAACAGCAGCAGTCCGACCACGATTCCGATGAGCCAGCTCAGGCTTTTGCCAAAATGTTCGCCGCTCCAGCCGAGATAATTTCCCATGTGGGCGTCCCAAAAAAGCCGTCCGTAATGTTCGCCCAGATAATTGAGCATGTCCTCATGGCGCGCGGTGATCTCCGGGCCTAAATTGCGCGGCAGTGAAAGCATCGCCCAGCCCAGCAACGCCGTGCCGAACACCACTTCAATCGCCACTGGAAAAATCGCCTTCGCCGCCGTCTTCGCCACGATCGGCACCTCCTCCGTGCAACCCTCATCCAGTTTCAACACCCCCGTGAGATTCGCAATCGCCTCCACACCGCTCAACGCCAGGATGACACCCACGAACGCCACCCAATTCGTCTTCGAAAATAGATGCCCGTTATATGCCAAATGCTCGAACGTCAAATACGGCAAACTCAGCGCAATAATAAGGATCACCACCGCCACCATCGGAATCGCCAGCGACACCGCCAAACTTCCACTGTGTTTCGGCCCGAAATAATTGATGAATCCCACCAGCACAATCACGCCCAGCGTCGCATACTTCACATAATCATGCGGCACTCCCAAATAAATCATCGCATCCCAGCCGCTCAGCGCCGCCGTCACGATAAAATCCGCCAGCAGCAACAACGATCCCAGCACCGCCAGCACGCGGCTCTGTTCCCGCGCCGCCGAATACACGCCGCCGCCGTCCGGGAAATGTTTGCAGACGATGACGTAGTTATATCCCACGAGTCCGGTAAACGCGCACACCGCGAGGATGATGGGAAACGAAGCGAATTGCGCCGCGACGAACGCGAAGCCGATGACATACGCTTTGCTCGTGCCCCAGTCGCCGTAGAGAAAAGCCGCTGCCCGCGCCCAGCCGACATTGCGTGGCCGATGAACTCCGCCCCCGCTCATCGGGTCACCGTCAGGTTGGGCCGAATACTATTACCAGTCGAGATCATGAATTCCGATTGCCGAAAGATTTCAATCTGCATTTTCGTGCGAAGATGTGACGTTAAAAAATGCTTAACGTCAAATAGAATTGCGAAAAAACCCAACAAATACAATGGTTTTGGGAGTTATAAATTTGCCCATTTTGGACAAAAAGCAACTTTTACGTCAGGCGGTGAGACGATGGTCGGAGCGACAGGATTTGAACCTGCGACGTCTTGGTCCCAAACCAAGTGCTCTACCAGGCTGAGCTACGCTCCGAGTGATCGGACGCTCATCATCGCTAAAAAGCCGCCGGGTGCAAACTATATTTGCATTTTTCGCCACCGGTTCTTGCTGGACGCCGCGCCCCTTGGTGTTAAAGTTCTTATGACAGGTTGCCTAAACGCCTGCCGGCCAATTACCGGGCGGCTGCATGAGTGATTTTAAATTTCCATGTCCCAAGTGCGGGGAAAAAATTCCCTGCGATACCGCCACCGTTGGCGCGCAAATCGTCTGTCCTGGATGCAAAACTATGTTGAATGTTCCCACCACGCCCGCCGCTCCCCAAAAAATCAACCTTCGCCGCCCGGACATCATGGAGACCGTCCAGGCCCAGGTGCTCTCGCATTATCGCAGCGAACTCGTCGAACGCATCCGCGCCAATGGCAACATGCTTTCCTCCGGCGAACTGACGGTGAAGCTCGCCAAGGAATTCGGTTTTTGCTATGGCGTCGAACGCGCCATTGATCTCGCCTACGCCGCCCGCAAATATTTTCCGCCCGAGAAACCCATCTATCTCCTCGGCGAAATCATTCACAACCCCGAGGTCAACGACCAGATTCGCAACATGGGTATCCAGATCATCTCGCCCAAGCCGACCGATGAGGAGATCGCCCGCTTGACCGCCGACGATGTCGTGATGATCCCCGCCTTCGGCACCGAGGTTGGCACGCGCAAAAAGATTGAAGCCAAAGGCTGCCAGCTTGTGGACACCACCTGCGGCGACGTGATGAGTGTCTGGAAACGCGTGCGCCAATACTCCAAGGAAAACGTCACGAGTATCATCCACGGCAAAGCCAAGCACGAGGAAACCAAGGCCACCACTTCTCAGGCGCGCGCTTATGGCGCCGGCCATTATCTCGTCGTATTCACGCTCGCCGAGACGGATTACGTTTGCAGCTACATTTTGAACGGCGGCAACAAAACGGAATTTCTCGATAAATTCAAAGGCGCGCATTCCGAAGGCTTCGACCCGGATGTAGACTTGCGCGCTATCGGCGTCGCCAATCAAACCACCATGCTTCGCGGTGAAACCGAAGAAGTCCAGCGCCGCTTGAAGACCGCCATGATCCAAAAATACGGTGCCAGCGAGGTCGAAAAACATTTTCGTTTCTTCGACACCATTTGCGGCGCCACGCAGGACCGCCAGGACGCCCTCGAAAAACTTCTCCGCGAACCGATGGATTTGCTGCTCGTCATCGGCGGCTACAATTCCTCCAACACTTCCCATCTCGCGGAAATGGGCGAAGCCAAGTTGCCGACCTATTTCATCAAGAACGCCGCCAAGATGGCCTCGGACAAATTGATTTGCCACTACGACCAGCACAAGGGCAAGGAAGTCGAAACGCAGAATTGGTTTCCGCCCGGCAAAATCACCGTGGGCATCACCGCCGGCGCTTCGTGTCCGAACAACTTGATCGAAGACACCATTCGCCGGTTGTTCGAACTGCGCGGTATTTCCGTTCGCGAACTTTTGCAGTAAGCGGCTCTATCTATTGCCGCGTTCCGCCATTAACTCATAGCCTATTTATTTAATCCCATGCCCCGCACTCGCCAGGAACTCGAACAGATCGAACGCCAAATCCTCGCCCCCTACGCCCAATTCAGCGTCGACACCCGCGGCCGCAAATACAAGGAAGCCCCGCCCGAATGGCGCACTGAATACCAGCGCGACCGCGACCGCGTCATCCACTCGCGCGCCTTCCGCCGCCTGGAATATAAGACCCAGGTTTTTCTCAACGGCACCGGCGACCATTTGCGCACCCGCCTCACGCACACGATGGAAGTCGCCGCCGTCACGCGCAACATCTGTCGCGCCCTGAAACTGAATGAAGACCTTGGCGAAACCATCGCCCTCGCCCACGACCTCGGCCATTCCCCGTTCGGCCACAAAGGCGAAACCGTCTTGAATCGCTTGATGAAAAAACACGGTGGCTTCGAGCACAACCGACACAGCCTGCGCATCGTCGAAGAACTCGAACAAAAATATCCTCTGTTCCCCGGGCTTAATCTTAGTTGGGAAGTCCGCGAAGGCCTGGTCAAGCATTACACCGCCTACGATCATCCGAGCAAACGCGCTGATTTCGCCGCCAAATCCTCCGCGCTCGAAGCCCAGGTCGCCAATCTCGCCGACGAAATTACCTACTACAGCCACGATTTGGACGACGGCCTCGATTCCGGCTTGCTCTCGGAAAAAGTTCTCAGCAAAAACGTCCGCATCTGGCGCCAGGCCTCGCGCGCCGTCGTCAAGCAATACGGCAACCTCTCCGACGAATGCCGCCGCTACATCATCATCCGCACCATCATTGACATGCAGGTCAAGGACGTCGTCGAAACCACCGAGCAGAATATTTTGAAAGCCGGTGTGCAAAGCGCCGATGACGTCCGCCTCCAATCCAAATCCCTCGTCGCCTACAGCCCCACTCGCCACGATCTAAATTTGGAACTGCGCGAATACCTCTACAAAAATCTTTACTACAATCCCGTCGTCCACGGCCCGAACCTCCGCGCCGTCCGCATGCTCGACGACCTCTTCCATTTCTATCAGGAGAACCTGGACCAGATCGGCGAACACGCCCGCAAACGCGCCAAAAAAATCGGCAAACCCCGCGCCATCTGCGATTACCTTGCCGGCATGACCGACCGCTACGCCATGCAAGAACACGCCCGCATCTTCGGCCCCTCCGCCTAACCACGCCGCAACCGCGCGTAAGCTAAGATATTCCGGGCGTGGCAGCGCGGAGTTGCCGCTGCTCCGTCAAAGTCCCGCAGGGACGACAGATCTTAGCCCAGCCATTTATGGCTGGGTTGGATTCCCCTTCAATCCAAGTCCCAGGGACGAAAGAGATCAGCGATTTACCAACACCCATCCTCGTCACATGCAATCGCGACCTAACGCACTCCGCCCCTCCCCACGACAAGAGAGGCTGGGAGAGGGGCGCGCTATCCAAATAATCATTGCGTCCCAATAACAATGTCGAAGTCCCACAGAGACGACCGATCTTAGCCCAGCCATTTTCCCCAGCAATCAAACCTGCAAAGACTTCTCATTAACCCCCAACTTCAGTTGGGGGAATCCTCGTCGAAACAACTCACCTCTATATCGAGCGAAGCGAGGCGAGCCCAGGCGAGCATCCTTGAGAAGGGCCGTTTTATTCCAAATGTTTAAAAATTCTCTATCACCCACACTCCTCATTAACCTCTTACACCGCCGCCCATTCCAAAAAAATATTTCTCCTCAAAAAAATTATTTTCTCTTGCGTTGCCCTTCGTCGCGTCATACGGTCACCCCAGTTCTTTGAACGGCGGCTCATCCGCCATCAAATCACCATCACATTTGAATGTCTGGGAACCCGGTGAGAATCCGGGACGGTCGCGCCACTGTAAAAGGCTACGGACTCCCAATGCCACTGACACACGTCGGGAAGGCGGGAGCGAGGTTTGAAGCCCCAAGTCAGGATACCGGTTCATCTGTGCTCGTCAGCCCCGCCTGTGCGGGACACTTCTCCGCAAAGAGAAGGATGAGGCCAGCCCGGCGAACTGTCTTCGCCGGGGTTCGTTGAATGCCTTCATTCCCCGTTTTGCCGGAGTCTGGAGGTTTTTTTATCTCCGGCTTCGCGCTGGTCTCTCAACCAAAACCGTTCGCGCAAAATATTTTTTTCGCGCGCATTGAAAGACCAGTTCATGAAAAAGTTCTGTCTGCCGCTGGCTATTGCCGGCTTGTTCCTCGTCCTCAAATCCTACGCCATTTCCCTGGATGACATCCAGCTTTGGACCGGCTCCGGCTCCAACCGCGCCGCCCTCGTCATCGAGTGGAGCACGCCCGAATTGATCACCAATTCCACCGTGCCCGCGCCGCTCGCCGACAAAACCCTCGTCTGGGGTTATCGCTTCAACGGCACCGCCAGCGGTTTGGACATGCTCAACGCCATCCAACTTGCCGACCATCGCCTGTATTCCATCCAGGAGTTCGGTGGTGGTTTTATCGTCGGCTTCGGATATAATCTAAATGGCGATGGCAACATCGGCATCACCGACGGCGCTTCCACCAATTATTTCGTCAACGGCATTCTCTCCTCGCCAACTGTGGACGTGGACGCCGCGCATGCGATCAATACCAATGATCTTTTCTGGAGTGGTTACTTCGGCCCCAACTGGGAACTTTGGAACGAAACCAATGACGCGGGCGGCTTTTTGTTTTCTCCCAATCGCGGCACGAATCAATTTTGGACTCCGTCCGACACCAACAACCCCTACTCCGGCGACCACGGCCAATGGGAGTACGCGCAAAACTCCCTCGACGGCTTAATGCTCACCAACGGCTCCTGGATCGGCTATTCCGTCGCGTCCGCCGCGGACATTTTTACCAATGATTCCGATCCCAACACCATCGCATTCAATTTTGACAAACACGCCCCGCCCTCGCCCGATGGAACCTACGTTGCCTACATCGCCAACACAAACGACTTCGCGACCCAAATCATCAGCACAAATAAAATTTATACCATCGCTCCGTACAACACTCCCGTCGCGGTTCTCGGCCGCCCCACCCTCAAATTCATAGACCACTTCACCCCGCACCAGGCGAATCCGATCCATCGCAGCAAAATTGTCGAACCACCTTATTGGACTGATCCCTCCAGCAACAACGTCATCACAGAAATTAACGCCGGCGGTGAAATCACCGTCAACATGGGACGCAAAGTTTACGATGATCCAAATAATCCCTACGGCATTGACCTCATCGTCTATGGCAATTCATTCCTGTCAGCATCCGGCTATAAGGGCTCTGAAGTAACCGACTTCACCGACGAAAATACCGTCCTGATTCCCGGCGGCAGCACCGGCATTTTCGGCCATCCAACCATTGTATCCGTCAGCCAGGACGGCACCAACTGGTTCACCTATCCCTATGTGGCTGCCATCTTCCCTGACAATTCCTACCGCTGGGACGGCACCAACCATTCTTGGACCGACGAACTCGCCAATGAAACCAAACCACTCAATCCCGACACCAGCTTTCCCGGAGGCACCACGGTGTCGAGCGCGCTGGACCGATTCGTCGGCGCCTTTGGCGGCACCGGTTACGACCTCAAAGAATCCGGCCTCCCGTGGATTCAATACGTCCGCGTGCAAGCCGGAACTACCTTGACCGATACCAACGCGTCCGACTACACCGTCATTGACGCCATCGCCGCCGCCAACCCCGTCGTCGTCGGCGATGCCCTCTCGATCACGCCCGGCAATCTTACCACCGGCATGACCGATCTGAATTTTCAAAATCCCAATGACCTAACCCAAACGCTCATCTCCCTCCACGTGGATTCCGTGGATGCCCTCGCCAAGTTCAGCACGATAAGCCTCGTCGAATTCTCCTCCTTCGCGCCCGTTCCCGGAAATGTTTCCAGCGCTTACCAAATCACTTTGAAACCAATCACAAACGCCGCCGTCAACTGCCAGGCTAATGTCACCCTCCGCGTCGGCGATTCCTATACCGGCAACGGCCACGACCTTCGCGCCTATGAATGGACCGGCACAAATTTCGCGCCACAAACCTTCACCTACGATGCGCTCAACCGCGAAGTCTCGCTCAACGGCGTCACGAATTTCTCCGCCTTCGTGATTTCACAAATCGTCCCGCCGCAACTCGCGGCACAGCCGCAAATGCATGGCTTTGGCTTTGCCTTCCAGTTCGTGCCCGTGCCGAATTGTTTCACCATTTTGGAACGCTCGACTGATCTCCATACATGGATAACCGTCAGCACCATGACCGCTACCAACTCGCAACCCGCCACGTTGCGCGACTTCACGCCGCCACACGACAAGGCCTTTTATCGCCTCCGAGTCCAGATGCCCTGATGCAACTTGATCGTACATCACGTCGAGCCTGTCTCGACACAAGGCCCGCATCTTCTCCCTCTCCCGCAACGCCATTGCGGGAGAGGGCCGGGGAGAGGGTGCATCGCTTACGAAAATCCACCGCCCCCCACATTCACCACAATCATAGCGCCTTCACCCTCGTCGAACTCCTCGTCGTCATCGCCATCATCGCAATCCTCGTTGCCATGTTGCTCCCCGCGCTGAGCGCCTCAAAAGCCACCGCCCGCCGCATCCAATGTCTGAGCAACCTCCGGCAGATGACCATCGCCGCCCATATTTATAACGGCGACAACACCGACTTCTATCCCATCGCGCAATATTTTGACAATAACACCGGCACGTCCTATTGCTGGGATCTTACCGTTTTTTACGACAATAATTTCAACCCACACGTCGTCCCCGGAATCCTTTGGGAAAGTCAGGGCAACCCGCAAATCCAGCAATGCCCATCATTCACCGGCAGTTCCGATTTCGCCGACAACCCCTACACCGGTTACAATTATAACACGAGTTACATCGGCCATGGCCAGGGCGAAGCCATCGAACAACCCGCAAAAAATTCTGACGTCCTCCATTCTTCGAAAACCGTTTTGTTCGGCGATGGCCAATATTCCGCCGGCGCAAATAAATTCATGCGCGCGCCTTTTCCAAATCCCGGCGATGCCTCCTTCACCGGCAGAACGTCCGGCACGCAGGGTTTTCGCCATCGCCAGCTCAGCAACGCCGCTTACTGCGATGGCCACGCCGAATCGCTTTCCGCGTGCTTCACCAACAACGCCGACGGCGCCAGCCTCGTCGCGCCGGGCACTGGTTTTCTCTCCGCCGACAATTCCGCTTATGATCTGAATTAAAATGGAAACTTCGGCCGGCCAAAACATTGACGCCACGAAATGCCCGCTCTGCGGACAGCCCAACGATTGCCAGCTCTGCACCGCCGCTAGTTACAAAGGCCCGTGTTGGTGTGCGAAAATGAAGTTTCCCGAAGAACTCCTCGCCAAAGTTCCGCCCGAACTGCGTAACCGCGCCTGCATCTGCCTCGCCTGCGTCATGCAATTTAATCGCGAAAGAAAAAACGGCAGCGCATCACAAAAAGTTTTGCCCGGAGATTTTTATTTTGAAAATGGTCTGATGGTCTTCACCGCCGCCTACCATTTGCGCCGGGGTTTTTGTTGCGAAAGCGGCTGCCGCCATTGTCCCTATCCAAGCCACTCAACCGTCCGCACATTTCCCAGTGCCAGCCAATGACCCGGAATTATTTTCCCGCCGCCCACGCCAGCCCATCCGTCCCCTTGCCCGTATCAATCAGCGCCCGAACCTTCCATTCCTTGAGATCAATCGCCGCCACCTGCTTGCTCGCATCACAGGAAACATACGCCACCTCGCCATCGGGACGCACCAAAACTTCCTGCGGCACCGCCGGGACCGGAATCGTCCGCGCCAGTGTCATCGTCTGCAAATCCAGCACACCCACCGCATTCGATTTCGGCAACGCCATGATCAGCCAGCGCCCGTCCGGCGTCGGGTCCGTGCCATAAGCCGCGCACGGCAAATCAATCCGTTTCGCCACTTCATTTTTCGCCGTATCAATCACCACCAGTTGCGGCTTCGCCTGGTCCGCCGTGAAAACCCATTTATCATCCTTCGAAATCGCAATGCGCTGCGTGTTCTTAGAAATCGGAATGATCTTCACCACCTTTTTCGCCTCCATATCCAAAACCGAAACCGTCCCCGGTCCCACATTCGCCGTATAGCCTTTCGTCCCATCGCTGTTAAGAATCAGCATGTGTGATTGTTCCTGCCCCGTCGGCACCATTCCCACGATCTTCAACGTCGCCGGATCAATGATCGTGATCGCCTGCTCCAATTCCGTCGTCACATAAAGCAAGCCATTCTTCGGCCCGATACGCGCGCAATGCGGCCGCACTCCCTTGCCAAAATCCACCGTCCCGACAATCGCCCGCTTGTCCAAATCAATCACTCGCAAAAGCGATCCGTCCGTGCCCGGACTGCCCACGCCCGAATTTCCGTAGATCGGCACGAACGCCAGTTTCCCGTCCGGCGACGCCACCACTTCATGACCCGTCGTTCCGTCTTCAGCCACCGCGGCAATTTGTTTATTCGACTCCGGGTCAATGATCGAAAGCGTTTTATCGCCCTTGTTCGTAACCAGCAATCGCGCATGAGAACTGTCCGCCGCAAAACTATGCACCGTCGTAGCCATCAACAAACTTCCCGCAACGCCGATAGAAAACAAATTCGCAAAAAATGAATTACCGTGATTGGACAGCGCGACAAACGCAGTTTGTATTTTCATGATGGCAAAAGTATGCACATCCCCACCCGAAAGCCGATAAGAAAATAGGCATCACGGATCATTATTATTCGAGAATATCCACACGCATACCGGCAGCAGGGCGGAACTCCGCGGTAGTCCCGTACGGACAACTAATATCCTAACGCATGGTAGGGCTGTGCTGCCGCGCAGCCGTCCGAAGTCCCGCAGGGATGACCGATCTTAGCCCAGCAATTTATTGCTGGGTTTACCTTCATTCCAAACCAAGTCCCGCAGGGACGAAAGAATTTCCCCCTTGAAACCAAACCTCACCCACTCGCCCAACGCTTCTCATTAACCCCAACTTCAGTCGGGGGAAAAACTAGGCGCACACGCGCAAGAAACGGTTTCAACCGTTTCTAAAATCTACCTTTCATAGCCGATAACTCTGCCCACCGATTTAGAGACAATGTGCAGATGCCGCGATTTGTCTAACGAACTTCGCGCAACTCCCCATCCAATTTCACTTCCCGCCCTTTTTTAATTTTCAATTCAACTGTCCGGCCCCGGTAACTCACTTGACAAGGTTCTCCCACGTCAGAACGCACCGTCGCCGATACCAACCGTCCATCCTTCCAACTCATCCCCACTTCAAATCCCCCTCGCGCGCGCAATCCCGAAACACTTCCGCTTTTCCACGCATCCGGTAGCGCGGGCAATAATTGAATGACCCCCGTCTGGCTCTGCACCAGCATCTCCGCCATCGCCGCCGTCGTTCCAAAATTTCCGTCAATCTGAAACGGTGGACAGGCATCAAATAAATTCGGATACACCCCGCCGCCATTGTCGTAACGAACCTCATGCGTCGTCACCGGGTTCAACGCGCGGCGGACGATCAGCCACGCATGATTGCCGTCGCCCAATCGCGCCCACACCGCTGCCTTGTAGGCATACGACCAGCCCAATCCATCATCCCCGCGCACCGCCATTGTCTTCCGCGCCGCCAGCGCCAGCTCCGGCGTCGCCGTCGAAATTTCGTTTCCCGGATACAATCCCCACAAATGCGAAAGATGCCGATGCTGCGGTTCCGGCTCGCCATATTCTTCCAGCCATTCCATGATGCGCCCGTCCGATCCGATTTGCGTCGGCGGCAGCCGCGCCAATTTGGGTGCCAGCTCTCTTCCAAATTCTTCATCTTCACCCAGAATTTTTTCCGACTCGATGCACGCGCCAAATAAATATCTCAACATCTGCGCATGCACCGTCGTTCCCAGCGCAATCGAAACCTCTTTTCCATCCGCCGTGCGAAAATGATTTTCCGGCGAATTCGCCGGCGCGACCACCAGCCAATGATGTTTCGGCTCTTCAATCAACATGTCCGAATAAAATTCCGCCGCGCCCTTCATGATCGGATACGCCCAGCGCAAAAAATTTTTATCGCGCGTGAATAAATAATGATCGAAAAGATGCTGGCACAGCCACGCCGAGCCGCCCGTGGTCGCGCCCCACGACGCCGATTCGCCCGGCGATGTGAATCCCCACGGATTCGTGATCACATGCGCCACCCAGCCGCGCGCCGCGTAATAATCCTTCGCCGTTTTCGCGCCCGGCGCCTGCAATGAATCAATCAGCGCGAACAACGGCTGCGTCAATTCCGGCAACGCGCAAACTTCCGCCGGCCAATAATTCATCTCCACGTTCACGTCGAGATGCCAGTCACCGTCCCAGGGCGTGCGAATTTCCTCGGCCCAAATCCCCTGAAGATTCGGCGGCAGGCCTCCAGGACGCGACGACGAAATTAAAAGATACCGCCCGAAATTAAAATACAACGCCGCCAGTTGAGGATCCTCCACCCCGCCCTTAAACGCTTTTATACGCTCCGGCGTCGTCATGCTCGTGGCGCGTTCGTCTCCCGGCTCCAAGTCCAACTTCACGCGCTCAAAATATTTTTGATAATCCGCAACGTGTCTTTCTCTCAACGACGCGAATGACTTTTTAATCGCCTTGTCCAAATCCCGCTCCGTCGCCGCTTTTGGATCTGCCGTGTGCCGTCCCGCAAATCCCTGATAATCCGTCCCCGCCGCAATAAATAAAATCACTTCATCTGCGCCAATGACTCGCACGCCATTCCCCTGCTCCACCGTTTTCCCGCCGCGATGGATCACTCGCGCGCGCGCCGCATATTTTACTCCCGGCACTTGAGCGCCGCTGTCTAATTGCCCCGTCATCAACAATCCACCGTTTGGCTCAGCCGTCGTAACAAATCTTTCCGGCCTGTCCATCGCCATCGCAAATGAGATTTGCCCCGGCTTGTCCGCCGTCAGGTGCACAACCATTACTTCATCCGGCGCGCTGATAAACATCTCCCGCCTGAAAGTCACGTCACCGCGTTTGAACTGCACTCGCGCAATCGCTTCGTTCAAATCCAACTCGCGGCGATAATTCTCCACCGGCGAATTCGTCTCGCTCGCTATGAACGACAAATGAAGATTTCCCAAAACCTGGTAACACCCATAAGCCGCTCCTCCCGACCCCGGCCCTTTGCATGTGAAGTTCGCATTCACCAATGCCTCCGCCTCCGAATTTTTCCCCTCGATCAACAACCGCCGGATTTCCGGCAAGACTTTATAAGCGCCTTCGCGGTCCGCATCCTGCCGCGATCCCGACCAGACCGAACTCTCGTTCAAAACAATCCGTTCCTCATCCACCCCACCAAACATCATCGCACCCAGCCGCCCGTTTCCCAATGGCGATGACTCGGTAAAATCTTTCGCCGCCGCGTCCAACCAAATCGTCGTCTCCGCCTTCGGCATCCCCGCCGCGAAAAATATTCCCGGCAGAAAAGACACACCAGCCGCAACAATCAAACAAAGCCATCTCATCATGACGAATTTTCAGAAAGGCAGACAAATGACTCAAACGAAAACACCAGCTCAGGTCCCATTTCCGCCAACGCGAAAACATAATTGCCACGAAGCCGTCCCTTGTGCCGCGACCACCCCGCAATGCTGCCGTGCCGCCGCCACGCACAACGCATCGTCATCCCCATTCGTCGGCTCCAGCGCAAAATGATGATGCCCATGCCAGCCGCCCCGCGTCAGCCACACTCCCAGCGTATTATTTTCCGCCGCGTCCCACTCAAACTCCAATCTATCCGCGCCGTCCGCGCTCACGACCGCCGCCACGCCTTCGCTCAACGGCCGCGCAAAAATCTTCGCGTGTCCTCCAATTGGAACCGCCGATTCCTCGGCCGTAGTCCACACTTCGCCATTAAATAATCGCCGTGTCGAATCCGGCAAAACCATCCGGTCGCCCGCACGCAACTTTAACAACGGATGTATCGCCCATAAAAATGGTTCTTCCACGCTGCCACAATTTTTCAATCGGTAACTGAAGCGAACTTCATTATCTCGCAATTCGATGCTCCGCTCGAATTCGAATGGCGACACCGGCAGCTTAACCGACGTCCGCAAAATCCCGCTTTCCCACGCCGCTTGATCCACGCGCCATTCCGCATTCCAAACTTCACCGTGATCCGGCAAATCGCGCCCACGCCAGTGGCACGGCGCAATCGTCGGCAAACATTCATCGGCTCCCACTAGCGTGCTCGCCGCAAAATCGTCACCCAAAGAATTACGAAAAAGTTTCATTGCGCCCGGCGGATGCCACATCCATTCCCGCCCCGTCTCCAGGTCTTTCAGCGAAATTATTTTCGCGCCCAGTTCGGGCGCCACCGCGATTTCCAGCCGCTGATTTCCCAGCACATGCACGGCAACCCCCTGTTCGCGCCGCACCGAAATATTATCTACTATATCCATGTTACATCTCGTTCAAAAGATCGGACGCCAGCGCGTGATTCGGATCGCGCTTGAGCACTTCCAGTAAAAGCGCCCGCGCCGCCGCCGCATTCCCCAAACCTAACTGCGCCTGCGCCTCAAGAAACTTCGCCGTCGTCTCCTGCCGGTATTGAATATCGTCTTCAAACAACAACATCGCCGGCAACGACGTTGCAAAATAATCAATCTTCGCTTTCGACCTTGCTAACTCGCGCGCGTAATCCAGCAATTCGTTCAATAACTTTTTCGTCTGTGCGCCCCGTCCCAGCCGCGCCCGTGCGAGTGCCGAGTAGTAAGTCATCTCACTGAAAGCCCGCACGCTCATCTGCTGAAAGTCTCCCGCGAAAGTCGCCGCAGCGTGCCAATATTGTTTCGCCTTTAATTTTTCACCGAGCGCGTCGCACGCCACACCCAGCCAATATAGAATATCACTTTGGTTCGCCAACAAATGCTTCGCTTCGCCCAGATTGAGCGGCGATGACAACGCGCGTTGAAAATGTTTCGCGGCGGTTTTGTTATCACCTTGTTTCAAAGCCGTGCGCCCCAGCGACAAATGCGAACGCACATGCTGGCCGAGCGGTCCGCCTTCTCCACCCTCCCAGGGCTGGAAATTCCGCCCCGATAAAATCTGCATCGCCTCCCGATGGCGTCCTGCGTGATTCAATAATGTGCATAGTTCAACGCTCAAATCATCCCGCATTTGGACCAGATCGGGTTGCTTCTCAAGTTCCGCCAATCGCCGCGCCGGTTTTTCGCCGAGACGCTTCCAAAGCTGATCGCGCTCGTAAAGCAATCTCGCGTCTCCAGGATTTTCCCGGAACGCCTGATCATAAGCCGCCCGCGCTTTTTGGCCATCGCCGCGAATGTTGAAATATCCGATTCCCAAATTCCGCCACCCAACGGAAAATTTCGGGGCCAACTTCGCCGCGCGTTCCCACGACTGAATTCCCTCTTCGTGCCGGCGACGATCATAAAACCAATTTCCCAGGTAATACTCGGCGCGCGCATCTCGCGGATGAACCCGCAACGCCTCCTGCAAAATAATTAATTCTTCCAGCCGCGCGGGAAAACAATAGTCCGGCGATGCCTCAGACGCGCGCTGAAAACTTTTGCGCTCCGCTTTTTTATCGCCCATTTTTCCATACAGCCAGCCAAGCGTATAATGCACCAGTGGTTCCGCGCCCCAGCTTTGATCCGGCAAATCCCCCGCCGCGCGCTGTGCTGTTTGCAGCAACAAAATCGCCTCGCCAAAAAATCCCGCCCGCGCGTAGTCGTGCGCAACATCCAAAACCGTCTGCAAATCCGCCGTGCAACCTTCGCCCTTCAAATGCCGTGCCCACCAGTCGAGCGGATCCAGCCTTAAAGTCTCCGCGATCAATTCTTTCGCTTCCTTATCACAGCCAAATTTTCGCAACGCCAGCGCCTTCAAATTTCGCGCCCGCGTATTCTCGACATTATATTTCAGCGAACGCTCGACATGCTCAATCGCCTTCAACCAATCGCCGCGTTTGCAATCAAGTTCTGCCACCGCATGATAACCCGCCGATACCCACGCCTGGTTCCACGTCGCCTTATAAAAAGCGTCGTACGCTTCGGTATCACGCCCGAGAAATCTCAAACATAACCCTAGATTATAATACGCCTCGCCGTCATACGGATTGGGATTCCGGCGCGTCAGTCGCTCTATGGCCCCACGAAAATATTTTTCCGCCGTTTCAAATTCCCCGCGTCGCAGATGCCATAACCCCATCGCATTGTTGCAACGCGAATCCAACGGATCGCGCCGCAGCGCCTCGAGCCAATAAATAGTCGGACATCGCGTCGCATGGCGATATTGCTCAAGATGCAAACCCGTGATGTAAAGCTCGTCCCCGCTCGCGATTTCCGCCGCCGCGGGCGGTTCCGTCGCCGGAGGAGGAACATCACCCTTCGCATCCGCTTTCGGTTGATAAGCAATCAACTCGCGTCCGGAAGCGTCGGTCACAGTCACTCGCAAATCACTTTCCTTGATGCGACTCGGCAGCTTGATTTTCTCAATCAACGGATTCGCCGGCTTAAGATCGCGCTTAAAACGTGCGATGCTTTTCTCCCCCGCCGTAATCACGACCGACGTTGCCGGATAATTTCCAGTGACGCCCACTCCAATTTGCAATTCACGTTTAACCACCCGCAAGCTTACCGCCGCATCCAAATTCGCGTGGCACGCCGGGCCTATTTTTTGGATCGGATACCAATATTGACTCCACGTTTTTGTTTCGCCCGGCTGGAGGAAACTGAAATCCGGCTGGTTATCCGTGTAAACCCCCGCCATGATCTCGATGTACGGCGCGAATTCTCCCCGCCCATCGGCATCCGTCAGGTTGCGATCCCACGCGTAACCGAACTCATGATTGCCCCACGTCCATTGTTTTTTTCCGGGCGAAATATGATGGTTCGCGAAATGGACAATGCCCGATTTCGCCGCATAATCGTATCCGCCAAAAAAATCCTCCCGGCTTCCCATGCACATATAGGAAGTCGGCACCGGAATATTTGCATAAAACGAAATATCATTCGGCGCATAATCAACCGGCCCCGCGCCGCCGCAATTCGGCGGAACAAATTTTGTCGGACGCTCCGCCATCGGCACCCCGCTGCGGCCGCGCTCGCCATAATTCACCCCATAATAGCGGTCCCGGCAAAATGGATATTCACTCATCGAGCGGCGTGCATGATCAGCAACGTAATAAACATCCGGCGGAAAAAAACTTTGATAAGCTTCATGCACCCGCGTCGCCACATTCGCCCACCACAAAAAGGTCTGCACAAACTGGGTGCGATTATAGGCGCGCACCTTCAACTCCAGATAAGCGCGCCCCGGATGCACGCACACCCCGTGCATCCCCTTCATGCGCGCCATCGGATCATGGTCGCTGCACCAAATCGTTTTCGATCCGTCGGCCTGCTCCTCAATCTCGAAATCCACCGGCAGGAAAGTCGCGGGCCGATGATGCTGCGGCCAATTAAATTCAATGCCGCCACTGATCCACGGCCCCGCCAACCCGACCAGCGCGGGCTTGATCACCGCCTGATTATATATGATGTCGTGGCCATTCGTCTTGTCCTGCAAAACATGAATCCGCCCGCCGATCTCGGGCAACACCATCGCGCGAATAAATTCATTCTCGATCCAAATCGCCTTCCACTCGCGATCAATCGGTTTCTCGGCGATCCGGTCCGTGAACGGCAAAGGATAAACTTTCCCGCTGCTGCCTTGATAAACGCGCTTCTCCAAAAACATCGGGTTCTTGTCCGGTGGCGCGGGCATGTACGTCGGAATGACGACGTTTTCCACACGGACAGAAACTTGTCCTTTGCTCATTCTCAAAATTTTCTTTTTACCAGGCATCTTAATCCACCAGTTCGCGTTCGATTTCTTCCAGCGTCTTCCCCTTCGTCTCCGGCAATTTCACCACCATAAAAATAAATCCTAAAACACAAATCGCCGCGTAAAGCCAGAACGTGCCCGCCGATCCCAGTTTGCTGTTTAATATTGGAAACGTATAGGTCAGCAAAAAGCACGCTATCCACAAGGCTGAAACCGCCACCGCCATCGCCGCGCCGCGGATGCGATTAGGAAAAATTTCCGCGATCAACACCCACGCGACTGGCGCGAGCGAAATGGCATAACAACCAATCGCCGCCAGCACCAGCAGAAGCATCGGCAATCCCTTGACTTCGCTGTGATAACAAAAACCCATCACTGTATAAATGACCGCCAGCGCGGCCGAACCAAATAACATCAGCGGCCGCCGCCCGCCCCGGTCCACGATTCCCAACGCCGCAAGCGTGAACACCAGATTCACCGAACCGGTCCAAGCAATATTTTTCAGCACCGTCGAAATGTCATAACCCGCCGCGTGAAAAATATCCTCGGCATAATTAAAAATCACATTGATGCCGCACCATTGCTGAAACACCGCAATGACAACTCCCAACACGAGCACCTTCCGCATTTTCGGATGCAGCAATTCCGCAAAACGCACTTGCTCCGATTCCTCTTTCGCCAGCGTTGATTGAATGTCTGAGACGGCGAGGTTCGCGTAATTCGCTCCCCCGATTTTCGTCAGAATGGCCGTGGCTTCGCGAGACCGGCCTTTTTTTGCGAGCCAGCGCGGACTTTCCGGCACCACGAGCATGCCAAAAAAGAAAAATAGCGAAGGCGCGGCGGTAAGCCCGAACATCCAGCGCCATCCCTGCTGGCCAAACCATGACGTGCGGATAAATTCGTCCGTCGCACCCGCCGGCAAGTTGCGCACCAGAAACCAATTAATATATTGCGCGAGCAAAATGCCCATGACCACCGTGAGTTGATTAATTGCGACGAGTTTGCCGCGGATTTGTGCAGGCGCGATTTCCGCGATGTACATCGGCGAAAGATTCGACGCCAACCCGATCGCCAACCCGCCAAGAATTCGCCACGCGATAAAGATCTCAAAATTATTAGCCAGCGCATTGCCGATGGAAGTCACCGCGAACAATAACGCCGCGGCAATCAATAACCGCTTGCGCCCAAAACGATCGCTCATCACGCCCGCCGTCATCGCTCCCATCAAACAGCCAATCAATGCGCAACTGTTCGCCCACCCAATTTGGAAATCGGTCGTGAGTTGAAAGTACCGCTGAAAAAATGGTTTAGCCCCGCCGATGACTACCCAATCCCAGCCGAACAGCAACCCGCCCATCGCCGCCACGATGGAAATAAGCCACACATAACGGAGATTGAACTCGGCGCGGGCTTGGGTCGTGCTGCTTTGGGTGAGGGTAATCATGAATGAATGGACTGCGATTCTTATTGATATATCAAGCGGAAATAAACCGCCGAACCAGCCGAAGCCATCGGCAGCTCCCAATTATTCGTGGCGCTGGAACCCGCCACATCGGACCAGTTCGTGCCCGGCCCCGAGGTTCGCATCTGCAACTTCCACCCCGTGTATCCGCTTGGCCAGCTTAAATTAATTTTGCCGGCGCTGATCCACGCAAAAATATTCGTCGGATTCAACAACGTGAGCAATGCGCTGTTGGTCACGCTCCCATCCGCGCCGGTCACTTGCACTTGATACGTGCCCGCATCGGCAAGCTCAACTGAATTTACCGTGTAAGAATTATCCGTTTGATTTTGCAGCAGCGCGCCATTTTTTCTCCAGGCATAATTAAAGGGCGGCGTTCCCGCGGCAACCGTGTCAAAGCTAATTGTAGCACCCAAACGCGCCGCTTGATTTGTCGGCCCGCTCGCCGTCGTGCCGCCCGATCCCAATCGAAATAATTTCGCCTGCTTCGCGCCGAGGTTCACCGTCCAGGTCGTTCCGCTAACCGGTGTAGAAATTCCGCTCCACAAATCTTCCGCCGTGTAACTCCCTGAAATCCCCAGCCGCGCGAGATTCAAAATTTCATTTGTGCCAGTCGCGCCATAATTGAACACCGCGACGTACCACGTATTCCCATCCTGCCGCACAAAAACATTCGCTGCATTAGTCCCTGTGTTGCCTTCGACCGGACGAAAACTCACGCCGGCGCGCGCGACTGCATTTATGGCCGAATGGGTCAGGCACATCTCCGCGAGATTCTGCCCCGCAGCCGAAGTTAAGTCGTCACCATTGATAAATATCGTTCCCGAGATGGCACAGTTAATCAGGCGGCTCTGATTTTCATTCGCGCTTGCTCCGGAAAATTTCATATTGTCCGGATCGTTATATTGATAACACCGCCCGCTGAGCCACCAACCGTAAGTCACAGCTTGCATGGTGTTTTTCGTGTCGCTGATAGACGTGGAAGTATCACAATAAATTCGGCGCGCGTTCGCATATTGATGCGGAAAAATCGGCGCAATGGATTCACTCAAAAACATACGGTTGCTATTTTGCTCCATCACGTATCGCATCCCGGCATTATAGGCCTGAATCCCAGTCGTGATGTTCGTATCATAATGCACCCCTTCCATTGCTCCGTGCGTAAGAAAATCCAGCTTCAAATAATCGAATCCTTTGGCTTTAAAATAACTGAGATAATAATTCACCAGTTGTTTGAAACCCGGATGCGTTGGATCAAGCGCTATTCCATTGTCGTGGGTCTCAATCGTCCCGTCCTCAGTGCGCAAGTAAGCGTCGCTCCAGCGATAAGCCCCGCTTCCCGTGATAAATGAATTTGAACCTTGCGCCGCCGTGCCCCAATACACAAATGGCGTCCAATAAATTCCGGCCTTCTGGCCATTCAAATGACAGTTGTCGGAAAACTGTTGTAACTGCTGGTCACTCAAGTTGGACCAAAAGGCATCGAGATTGATATACACAACGCCGTGATCGTTGAAATGATTCGTTTGCAAATTTGCTTTAATGAAATTTGCTGAGGCGCTGGCATTTGAATAGCTCACGCTGCTGGTATAAGCATACCAACTGCTCCACCCAAAAGGCACCCCGCCAGTCCAGGCAAGCTTGGGCGCGACCGCCGCATTCGCATCGCCGTACGCTTCCATCACGGTTCGCCAATCAGTGCCGAAGCCGACGAACACCGTTGGCGAAACAATCGTGTTGCCGCGCACCAAACCATGCTCAGACACGTCACGCGTATCGCTCGAAGTGATGCCACCGAATACGTTCAAAACATCAAGCTTGTTGCCGTCGCCTTGAAAATAAACACCCGTCTTCCAGGTATCGTGAGTCACAGAACCCACCACCAAACCATTGCGCGTGGTGTTGTCATAAAACGCGGCCGCCTCATAACTCATGCTCGTATTCGCAATGGCCATCGCATTGTAACTAAAGCTGAACGAATCGTTATCGAAGGGCATCGTAAGCGCGCGGTCATCGCCATAGCTGCCGATGTCCACGCCGCCAGCCGTATCCATTACGACCGGTCCCATCCAGCGCGATTGCAAGGCGCTGCCCGAAACTTCCAGGCGCGTCAAGAAACTGTTGCTTTGATCGAGAATGAAAATCTGTTTCATCGCCGGCAATCCAGTTCCCGTCGAAGTAACTTCGACTTGGTTATTCGTAACTGTCCAGGTGCGGTTGCTATAAATAGTGTCTGTGATATAAGTATCCAGTCCCACACCCGCATAGAAACCCGAAATCTTTAGCGAATTCTGCCAGTAAAAATTCGCGCGGCCCGTGCTCAAGTCATAATCCAATCGCACATTGCCATTAGTCATCTTAACGACACTGCCGATTTGCACCGGCGACAGCAATAAACTTGCCTTGCTCGCCAGTGACATCCCCAGCCAGACTGATAAAACCCAAACAACAAATTTCATCACCAGTACGCATTGGTTGGGCTGTAGGTCATCGTTTCAACAATATTACTCGCAGGAAACAGAAAGTTGGAAACATGACCGTCGCCGAACAGGGTTGGAAAAATAGGACGCCCCTGATCGTTGTGCCACGCGCTCGCGGCGTTGCCGACATTGCGTCCGTACCAGGGAAAATCGCCTAGGATTAATTTGGTTGATGATGCCAAAGCGATAGTTGCTCCCTTGATTGGCCCAAGGTTTCCGGGCAAAGGCCAGGGATAATCCGCCGAGCCACCCACGTGGACGACACCGTAACTGTCGAACCAAAACGCCGTGTAGTAACTGACCCCATAAGCATCCCAGCAGGATTTGACATCACTGTATTGGGCATCGCCATGATCCGCAGGGCAGTGCAATACATTCAAACTATTGGCCAGGTATTTATTTAGCGGACGAACGGTTTGCGGCACGTCTCCACCATTCGGCTGGACCGCTTCATAGCCCGGTTGCGATGGAGTAAGCGTCGAAGTCTGGCCCGCGTAAGCAACCCAATTTGACCACACCGGATAATAGTCCGCGTTATCGTCTGAATAGAGTGCGAAGGCGATCCCCTGCTGCTTCTCGTTGTTAACGCAGTCCGTTCGTTGCGCCAATTTCTTAGCCCGCGACAATGCCGGCAGCAACAGTCCCGCGAGAATCGCAATGATCGCGATCACTACCAGTAACTCGATCAGCGTAAATGCCTGGCGCAAACGGCGCAGTTGCTCATTCAATGGATTCGCCTCCATTTCAATTTTCTTTATGGCTCTCATAATGTTCGGCGTTCCAATGGTAAAATCTTTGCACCGGGATTAACCCGCTGACTTCTAATCACTGTCCTTTCACCCGGAAAAATTTAGTCCCGCTGATAGCATTCGTGTAAGGGCTCGTCGCTCCGGTCACATCGCTGAAACCGGTCAACGCATTTGCCGACTGTTGCAGCGTGCCGCTCGGCCACGTAACGATTACGTTCGTGCCAGATTGCGCGATGGATACATTCAGCGGAGCTGACCCAATCGAGGCATAATTCAGACGTGAAAGCGTCAGTTGCGAACCACTGCTGCCGTCCGTGTAAAACGTCAACGTCTGCCCGGCCGACGCCGACAAGTTAGTAAAGCTCATCACAATTTCCGGCGATTGCGGCGCGTTAAGCGTAAAGTTTAAAATGCCATTCGCGTAGTTTGCGCCCGTCGCAACGCCCGACGGATCGCTGAATCCCGGATCACTCGTGAAGCCCGCGATGTTGATCTGGCCGCTGGTGTATTTTGTGCCGAACCCCGACAGCGCGGCGGTGGAAGCCAGTTGAACATTCAAAGTTTCGGTTCCATCCACGGACTGCGTATTGTTGCCGCCCGAGATGCCGAACCAATTATAAGTCTCAAATAGATTGGCCGGTTGGGTTCCGGGATTATCAGAGAAACCGGCGAGGCTCAACAAACCATCGGGCGTGGTGTAAGTGGGTGAAGTAATTCCGGCGAGATCAGGCGCAATCAGTGAATGAATATTCGCGTATCCAACCAGTGCGACGCCAAATTGGCTGTCGGTATCCGTCATACGCAACGTCTGTCCCGCCGATGCCGCGCGATTCGTGAAAAAGTAAGGATGAAATCCGCCATCAGCCACGGCGATAGTCAGCACTCCGTTGGTATATCCTGATGAAGTTGCGCCGCCGCCAGCATCAACAAAACCGGGGTCGCTCAAAAATCCAGATATGGCCAGATGACCTCCCGAATAGAGGCTGTCCAATCGAGACAATCCATTACCGCTGGTGAAGCTGAGTGTAATGCTCGCATTTCCGTTGATCACATTGCCCGTGGCGATACCAAAACATTGATCATAATAGCGTCCGAGGTTCGCCGGAGCCGTCGCGTTCAAATCGGAAAAACCTTTCACCGTCAGTGCGCCATCGTCAGTGGTAACGGCGCTGGTGGAATTTTGCGGAATCTGTGTCGGACTCAACTGCGGGCCGGCGACCGCTTCCTGAATATTCAATTGATGATAGCCGACAAACCAGCCCGTCGCGTCACCATTGGGTGATGGCTCGCCACTGATCGTCAAAGTGGAACCGGAAGACGACGCCGGATTGGCAAACAACAGTTGGCTGTAATCATTGCCATTATTATCCGAGGCGCAATCGAAGCTAACGACGCCGTTCGTGTAAGAAATATTGCTGATTTTCGGAGAACTATAAACCACCGCGCTGGCGACGGGATCGCTTTTGAAACCGGAAATATGTACGCGCGCCAGATTATTTGTTACCCCGCCGCTGCCGCCGGTATAGTTAAATTCGATCATCGAAGCGCCGACCGAACCGAACAACTGCGTCGTCATGGATTCGTTGCCGTCAATCAACGCGCCGTTGCCCACTCCTGAATCCACACCGATAAAAAGAAAATATTGGTAGATTCCCGCCGGCACGGTCGCAGCCTGGTCCGCCCATGCTGACACGGTAAAAAGATCATCCGCGTTGGTCGCGGTGATGGACTGTTGTTCGGTGCTGGAGGTGGCCTCAAACTGCGGATCGGAATTAAAGGCGTCCTGAAACACCGGATAGGCGGAAGCGGAGAGCGCGAGTGAAAGCGGCAAAAGAACTGCGGCTAACTTTGAGCCCGTGCGGCGCGTGGAATTTGCCGGGAACTGAGTGATGGTCATATTTGATGGTGTGGTTGCTGGTTGTCGTGCTGTTGGAGAGAACGTGACATAAGCAACGCCAAACGGGAATGGACTCCTAGACTGACTACATGGATAATTGACCGGTAAAACGAAAAAGAAATTGGGCCTAGACGTTGTATCGCCGCCGATGCTCGGAAGGCGAATGTCCATGCAGCTTTCGGAAGGCGCGCGAGAAATAAAATTGCTCGGAAAACCCAAGCTGGTCGCTGATGGCTTTGATGGACAAATTTGTGCTGTTGAGCAGTTGCACCGCTCGCTGCATGCGCAGGTGGTTCAGATACATCAGCGGTCCATAACCCGTCGCGCGGCGGAAAATCGTGGTATAATGCGAGCGCGATAAATTCACCACCGCCGCGAGCGTGGAAATGCGCAGCGGCTCGCGCAGATGCTCTTTCATGAACTCGATGCTCTTCGCGGTGCGCTCGCGCACGTCCGTTTCGCCGTGCCAGAATTCATCCTTGTGCCGCAGTATCAATCCCATCAAATGCGCGAGCGAATGAGCCGCGTAGGTCAGATGCGTCAACGTCGAGCCGTGTTCCAGCCCTTCGAGCACGTCTTCAAAAAGAGAAAATAATTGCACGTCACCGCCCAATCGCACGACTGGCTTCTCAGGTTTGACTTCGAGCTTCTCCAGATAGAACGGCACGTTTTGGCCAATGGCGTGAAACCAGTGGATCGTCCACGGTGTTTCGCGCGATGCGCCGTACGCGTGAGGCGTCGCCGCGGGGATGACCAGCAACTGGTCCTTGGCGATCTCGTGCTTGCGTCCGGCCATTTCGCACCAACCACTCCCGCGCGCGCAATAAATAAAAATCGTTTCCGGGCAACCGCGCTCGCGCGTGCATTTGTGTCCCTGCGCTTTCGGATAAAATCCGGCATCAGTCGGCAGCAAATGTTTGAGAAGCGGTTGCTGCATGGCCATCGCCACGACCGGACGCGGCACCACCACGAGACGTTCTCCCGGAAAACCCTCCTGCTTTTCTCTACGTTTCATGTGCCGGCCATGTTTGCCAATCGCGCTGATGTGAATTCCCTATTGATAACACATTCACAGCTATCCAGCAACACACCCAAAAGGGTCGTGCCATTTTGCGATAGAGAAGCAAGTCATGAAAATAATCTCCAAACATAAAAAGAGCCGCCATTTTTACAAACGGCGGCTCGCAAAAAATAATTGCACTATCAGCGTTTAACCCGGCGCATGAAAGCTATCGCGCCAATTCCCAAACCGAGAATCCCAAAAGTCGCCGGCTCGGGTACGTCCAGGTTGAAACCCAAATTCGCTACTGGATAAATAGCGTCGCTGCCCGATTGGTTCGGCGGTTCAGCGGGATAATTTCCCGCGGAGTCGTAGCGTCCGGCACGGCTGAATTCCCAGCCGGAACCCAGTTGCACATACTGTGAACTCCAATCAATTTGCCCCGAATCGCCATCGTCCGGCGACGGATTGGAAATAAAATCGCCCCACGTATCCACGCCATCCACTTGCGCGCCGATGACATAATAACTGCCGTAGTTCAACTGCACCGTAGAGGCCAGCGGAACCCACCGATAACCATCAATGAGCGGAGCGGCTGTTCCCGCGGGCACGGTCACTTGCGCGATGATGGTTTGGGTGCTGTTATCCCAAAGCGATACGACGTGGCTGTTCGCCAGACCATCGCCACCCTGGTCATAGTAGCCAAGATAATTGACCTGCGGATAAAAACTGTAGGTCGTGAGGAATATTCCGCCGACCGTGCCGACGAACGAATTTTGCGTGCCGGTATCGAGATTGACATTCGGCGTATAGAGAATGCTGTTGTTAGTCGTTTGGGCAATTCCGCTGGCGCCCGTTCCAAGGCACAAACACGCTGCGAGCGTGAGAGGAGATATTTTTTTCATGGTAAGTTGAGGGAGTTGATGAATCTGAGAGAACTCCCGGCACGAATAAACACAGCATGCGTCAGGGCATTGATTACAGGCCGGGAAATCATCCTTGCATGATTACGCAAAACGAAGCCCGCGGGGAATGGACAACTAGACGGACTGCATGGATAATTGACCGGTAGCCAATCCGTCAGCCTTTGCGCTGATAGCCAACCGCAACCGAACGACGGTCAATTTCGATGACTGAATAGCCCCACGGCAGGTAACGCGACGCGCCTTTGCCTTCGGGATGTTCCACACGCCAGGCGATCACTTTC
This sequence comes from Verrucomicrobiia bacterium, assembly GCA_036268055.1. Taxonomy (NCBI): domain Bacteria; kingdom Pseudomonadati; phylum Verrucomicrobiota; class Verrucomicrobiia; species Verrucomicrobiia bacterium. Next base: position 188,591 of record DATAUW010000013.1, read on the forward strand.
CAGCCATCTCCGTCTTTCTTGACTTCCCATTCGGCGCGGTCCGCCCAATTCTCATTTTGCTCAAGCACGCGCCTGGCCACCGCGATTTGCTCGCGATAAGGCCCGTCCGGGCTTTCCGGCTCGCGCATGCGGGCAATCTCGTGATTGCAGCCGCACAGCAAAATTAAGATGACGATCCAGCGTCGCGACATCCCTAGGGTATCGGCAAAAGCTCTGCGAAGTTTAAGTGAAGACTGCCTTACCGCCCGCAACGGCCCGCCGCGCGCAATGTCCATGTGCCTGGCGATACCGCCGTTGGGTCAACGACCGCGGTGGAACTCATCGTGCCTTCCGCATTGAGCATCCAGTAACGCGTCTCGCCACCCTGCCCGCGCCAGATGGCATCGGCCGTGCCGTCGTGATTGATGTCCAGAAAACCCGCGCAACTCCAGTAACCGCTGCGAGTCGCATTTCCCGGCAAAACACGCCCGGCGGAACGCTGAGTCCCATTGGCGTTCAAAATCCAATAAACCGCTTCGCCACCGTTGCCCGTCCAAAGAATATCCGCCGTGCCATCGTTGTTGATGTCACTGAAACCGATGACGCGCCAATAATTATTCGCCGTCGCATTTCCCGGCGCAACCCGTCCCGCGACTCGTTGCGTGCCGTCGGGATTTAGCAACCAGTAAACCACTTCACCGCCGGCGCCAGTCCACAAAATATCCGCCGTGCCATCACCATCAATGTCCGCAAAGCCCGCGACTTTCCAATAATTATTCGAGGTTGCGTTACCCGGCGCAACCCGCCCTGCGCTCTTGCGCGTGCCGTCGGGATTGAGCAACCAATAGACCACTTCACCACCGGCGCCAGTCCACAAAATATCCGCCGTGCCGTCACGATCAATGTCCGCAAATCCCACCGCTTTCCAATAGCCGCTTGATGTCGCATTGCCTGGATACACCCGCGCCGCCGTCTTGAGCGAACCGTCCGCGTTCAACATCCAATAAACTACTTCACCGCCCGCGCCGGTCCAGAGAATGTCGGAAACGCCATCGCGATCAATATCCGCAAAACCGCAAGGCGTCCAATAGCTCATGTCCAATGTGCCTGTGGAAACATAACCGCTCGACTTATGCGTTCCGTCCAACTTTAAATTCCACGTCTGCACCTGACCGGTGTTGCGCGTCCAAAGCAGACGCACCGTTCCGGGATCCGCCACGCTGCACGCATTCGCGCTGGTGCCAAGACTCGCGTATGCCGAACCATTGTTGCCCCAAATCGTATAATAATTCGTCACGTTGCCGGAAGTATCCACGCCGGTGTTTTCATAAACCTGCTCTGTGCCGCTATAAACCAAAGTGCCGTCGCTCGAATTCGTGGGATAACGATCCGTGCGCGCGCGAATATAAACCGTGTTCGTCGGCATGCCGCAATTCGTCGGCGCGGTCCAGCGCAGCCATACACTGTTGGTCAATCCCACCGCGGCGAAGGAGAAACTATTATTCAATGTGATATCCGCGCCAATGACATCGCCGCTCGCGCTCGTGCTTGAAGTTCCGATCACAACTCCCGTCCGCGTCGCGCTGCCCATGCCGGCCATGACCGCCGTCACCGAATAAGTCTGCGCACTCGGCACCTTGACGGCGTAGTAACCTTTCGAGTCGCTGGTCGTGGAATAACTTTGTCCGCCACCGGTTGCCGTTACCGTCGCGCCGACCACCGGTGCACTCACCGAAGTCGTTATCCGTCCCGTCAACAATTCACCCGTGCCCGTGGGATAAACATTATAAACAATCGTATCAATGATGTTGAAGCCGTAAGGCGTTTCCAAAAATGGCAGCGCGTACCACGCATTATAAGCGCCACTCCAGCCGAAGTTGATATGATGATAAAGCGTGCTGCTGTCATAGCCAAATCCGTCGCACACGACGCAATGCCCGTCGCTGCCGCTGGCGCTGATGCCGAACATTACCGGGCAACCGGCGGCGAGATTCGCATCCGTCGGGATGAGCAGATTTCCCGGGTTCAAAACATATTTGGCATTCGAGTATTGGAAAACGGAAGTCAACGCCGGAGCGCACAACGTCATGTAAGTTCCCGAACCGCCGGAAGCATATTGCATGTTGACGCTCACACCCGCGTCATACGAAAGCGCGCCAATCATTTGCCATTGCGCCGCGTTATAACTGCTGAAAGCGGGATTCAACGTCATCAAACTCCAATTATAAGCGCCACCTGCGCCATCGCCGCCGCGAGTCGTGGCGGAACGGGAAACGCCGTTGACATAAATCGTGCGCGTCACCGAGCCCACGCGCGCCGTAGGAAATTGCCAGTAACGCATCAACTGAGACATCGCCGTCGCCACGCAGCCGTCCACGACATTATTCGGCGTATAATAATTGAAACAATTCTGCCCGGCTTCCGCGCCCTGATCCCAGAGACTTTGCACAAATGGCGAGACGCGCACGTCGGAGACCGAACCTACGCTTCCCGTGAGCACAGGACCACTCGGATCGGGTGCAAAATCATTGGTCATCACGTCGGGCAGTTCGGCCAGCGGCGGCGGATTGCGCATTAGATTTACCGTCATCGCGTCGTAGATACCATCCGGCACAACGCGATACAGGCAGCTCGATTCGAGGACGGATTGTTTGGATGTCCACGTCGGCCAAACGATTCCCGAATCTACCGCTTGCCAGGTTTGGCCAAAATCATACGACGCATAAATCGTCACCGATCCGGAAGAATTATAAGTCAACTGCACATGACCATTTACAATGTTCATGCTTTGGACGGGAATGGCTGAGGCGATCGCATTTGTGGTAACGATGTCGTTGGTCGGATCTGGATCCGTCGGGGCATTCGCCAGGCTCAAGCCGCCAATCGTTTGCATCGCCGAAGAATTTCCTGACGCCGTCGTGCGCGACGAATGTTTTTTATATTTTTCCCATTTCGCTTTCGCCTTTTGGGACACCACGATCACCGCGTCATCATTTGTCGAAACCGGCGTTGTAGAAGCCGTAAGAGAATTAGCGCCGGAGTTGTTGGCATGGCGGCTTTTTACTTTTTGCAGATGCTCACTGCGCGCAGGGACATCACGATTCAACATCAGCCACAGGGGATTTTCCGAATCCGGTTTGAAATCGCCTTTGTCGGCAAACGCGATGACTGGCTCCAATTCATCATCCGCGGGCGTGACTATATACCCCTCGGGCGCGAGATGAATGACGAAGAAATTGGTGAAGTTTTCGACGGATTTGATCTGAACGTGAAGCCTGGCCGCGAGATGCGAATGGTCGTCCGCAAGCCACCCCCGCGCAACGGATTCGACTGTAGATTTATCAACGGGAGCAGCCGCCATTTGCCGCGTAAGTAACACGACAAGGCCGGTCAATACCCATCCGGTCCATTTCCTTCTAAAGTTCATTCCGATCAAATTGGACAACTGACGCTGCTGCCTAAGCTACGCCTGTATTTTTAAGTCCTGATTACCTGAACAAGCCAAACGGCTTGCATGCCTATGGCGACTAACGGCAGCTTCTGAGAGGAACTTAAGGAAAACTTTGAAGTTTTTTTGAGACTGTTCGGACGCAGTCTAAAACCTGCCGGATGGCAGGGCGGCGCAACGCGGTCTCGGCTTATAAAACAAGCGCAGTAGTATAGAAAACTTATTTAACCGGAGACGCATTGGTTTCTGGTGTCGAAATATTTACGGGCGGAACGGCATCGGCAGCAGCCAGTTCATCGGGCAAAATCGTGATGGCAATGCGGCGGTTGCGCGCGCGGCCTTCCGCAGTTGAATTGTCCGCGATCGGACGAAATTCTCCATAACCAACCGCACCGACCCGATGCGCGTCCACCCCGGCTTTCTCCGTGAGAAAATGCACGGCGGCCAGCGCGCGGGCAGTCGAAAGTTCCCAGTTGCTCGCGAAACGATTGCGTATCGGCACGTTGTCCGTGTGGCCGATGACTTGAATCTTCAGTTCAGGATGACCCGCGAGGATCGTCGCGATTTTACGAAGAACCGATTCGCCATCCGGTTTGAGAATCGCTTCGCCAGAATTAAACATCACCCGGTCGAGAATATTCACTGTCAACTTCCCTTGAAGTTTTGAAATAGTGACATCCTTCGATTCCAGGTCGGAACGCATCTCGTCTTCAAGCCCCTTGGCCATCTGGCCCGCCTTCTCTTTTTCCTTTTCGAGATCAGCAACCTGCCCCTGCAACGATTCGATCTGGCTTTTGTCCTGTTCGTTTTCCGCAAGCGTCGAAGCGAGCTTGGCTTTGACATCGTCAAGGCTCGCGGGCAACGCCGCCATCTCGCGCAAATGCCCGACTGCCGTCGCCCACAATAAAAGCGCGGCGATCAACAGCGCCCCAAGGATGCCCACAAGCGTCCACGGCAATTTGGCTGGGTTCGCGGCGCGTTTGCCTTTGGTCGCGTATTCAGTAAATGGTTGATGTTCGGTGCTCATCTGCCTGGTGCGATTTAATCACAGAGCCGGTGAGCGTCAACGGGAAGAATTATTTCAGGAAATGCCGAGCGCCTTTGCCGTCTCGTGCAAGGCCGACAACATTTCCTCCGTCGTCTGGTAACGCAGCGCACAATCCGGCTGGCACGCCTTCAAAATGATCGCATTGACCCGGATGAAGTCCGCATGTCCGCTGCGTTCAATCAGCGTCGTGGCGAGATCGGGAAAATATTGCGGATCGCTGCCGGTGCTGATGACGTAAAGCAACATTCCCAGCGCGTAAATATCCGCTTGCACCGTGCCCGTCCGCTCCGGCGGCGGCGGCATATAACCAAGCGTGCCGACGATGGTTTGCACCTGATCCAGCGGTCGCACCGCCGCGACCAAACCAACATCCGCAAGTTTCGGCCGGCCTTTCACGAAGATGACATTAGGCGGTTTGATGTCGCGATGAGTCAAACCGGCGCGATGCAAAAAATCCAGCGCTTCGGCCAGCACAATGGTGATGCGCACACATTCGTGAATCGGCAGGCGGCGATTCTCCGCCTGCTTGCGCACGAACTCCAGGTCTTTCGGCTTGTAAAGCGATGGTTGCGTTTCCCAGTTCGGATCACGCGAATCTCCAAGCTCCATCACGTAATAAAAATACCCGTCAGGTTTTTTCTTGCTGACCAGTTCCACGCGCAGCAGCGCGGGATGTTGTTCCGAAACTGGTTTATATTTTTGGATGCCTCGGAATTCGGCGTCGAACGGCCGCGGATCATTGCCGAATTTGGATTGATAAATGACCTTCAACGCCTGCCATTGGCCGATGGCGTTGCGCGCGAGCCAGACCTTGCCAAAGCCACCTTCGCCAAACGGCGGGTCAACCAGTTCATAATCCGGCGCGTCCGGCAATTCAGGATCAATCGGTTTGACGACGATTGTCTTGTCGCGCGGCGGACGCTCTTTCACTGGCGCAAACACTTGAGTACGCTCTTCCAGCGGCAGCGCAATCGCGAGAACGCAGGCGACAGGAATTTGCGCCCCAACGACGATCAACCACGGAAACCAATAATTCGTAACGCAACTTAATGAAATTGCCGCGATACCAAATAAAATCATACAGCCCACCGCAACTCCAACGGCGGCAAACTTTCGGAAGAAGCTAAGAATAATGCCGAACACACAACCTGTGACGATGAAAAGCAGCGCCTCAAAAATCCAATCAGAGCGCACGAGGGCTTCGTTGTTTACGAGATTCAAATATTCAGCGACTTGTATTTCCGCGCCGCCCACCGCTTCATCAAACGGGGTTTTGAATTTATCTTCCTCGGTGTATGAGGCCAGTGAGTTGAGCGGCTGGTTGCCAATAAACACGATTTTGTTTTTAAAAAACCCGGGGGCTTTATGCAGCGCAAGACGATAGCTGATCGCGTACGACCGATCATCAGAACCATAATAACGCAGCCAGCGCTCGACCGGTTGGCGCGGCAAATGAGCGTGTGAAACGACCGCCGCTTTCCATGCGAGGCTCGTATATTCTCCCGAACTTGGAAACGGCCAGTGTCGGCGCACCGTATTGTCGAAATCAGGCGACAGCCAGCCGATGCCCCAGTTGGTCCGGGCAGCATTGAGAAAAATATCTGCGGGCAATTCGGTCTTGTGGATTTCCGATCCTGGTAGTGCGGCAGGATTTTGCTTGGCGAGCAGCACGACATTGGTAAGCCGCCGGAGCGCGGCCGCCAGCGCGATGTCCGCCGGAGAATTTTCGGCGTATCGAAAAAAAATGTCCATCACCACCAGCGGACAGCCGTCGTCGGCAAGTTGATTGAGCAATTTCGCATGCAATTCCCTGGCCCAGGGCTGGCCGCGCGCTTGGCTCAATTCGGGATCGTTATAGGAATCGTTATCTATGACAATCAGTACGACGGGCTCCTTGTTCGTTCGAATAGCGAATTTGGACAGGTAATCAAAACTGGCGCTGGCCAGCGGGCCGCCATCGTATGCGCCGTTGTCCCGATAACCGCCATGATTTTGCGACCAAAGAATCAGACCTGCCGCAACGGAAAACGTCGCGACCAAAAGCGGTCGAAATATTTTATGTTGAGTGAGGGTTTTAAAAGTCACACGGAATTTCCAAGTCGGACACGGCAGCCAAAGACTACAATTTCAGGAAAATCGCGGCGAGCTTTTTCGCTGAGCCTCAATCAGCAGTTAGAAGACAAAATTGAGCCGCGCCATAAAAGTCCGTTTACGGGGAAGCTCCTGATACGTATTGAGCGGGCTAAGTTGGTAACCGCCCCCGCTCAGGTCGAGCAAGCCGAACCGGGCCTCGATGCGCCGATCGAGAAAGCGCCAGCCCGCGTAAATATTCTCCTGCACAAAACTATCGCCCGGCCCCGCGCCGATGAACGCGGAGTTCGCCGAATTTTGCTGGCGATACCAGGTGGCATCCACTCGCGCGAAAAATCCGGATGGATGATTAAATAAAATGTAGCCAGTGGTTTCGTGCAGCGTCGCGCCGTATTCCTGGCTCGCGGTTGCGAGCGCAGCGATGGGAATTTCCGGAAGTGTGTCGCCGAGCCGCACGCGATCCAATTTGTAACCCCCTCCAACAACAAATTGGTCGCCCAACAACTGATTGATGTTTGCCGAAAAAGCCAACTCGCGGTAGTCGAGATATTCGGCGGTCGAATCCGAAACGTAGGGCGCAAAACCTTGTTCCAAGGAATAAGCACCCACATCGCGGCGAACTTTGCTGTTAAGTTCCTCCAGTTCAAAACCGGCATAAGTACGGCTGGAAAATTTTAAATCCAAAGCGCCGCCATACACTTCAAATTCGGGCGCGGCAATCGAGCCATACAACGATTCGGGAATAAGCGAGCGAAAGGTTTGCGGAAAACCCGCGAGTTGCGTCGGCTCAAGCCGATAACTTTCGTCCAGGCTGACTCCGCCCAGCGAACGCGCATAAATTCCCCGGACGGCAACTTCGGAAATCGGCTCCCAGACAATCCCCGCTTTTGGACCGAGTTGCGAGCGATGATCTTCGCCCCCAGTGAAAGGCGGATTGCGAAAATTCAACGGATACGAAATATCATCGTAAGTTGCGCCACCGGTCAGCCAAAGATGATCCACCGGCTCCACGGTCAGATAACCATAACCAGTCGTTCGGCGAAAATGGGAATCATCGCTCGTCGTATCGTCCGTGGTTGGAAACAGAAACGGCACCAGCCCGGGTGAAACACCAAAGGTATTTTGACTATCAAATGTCCCCGCTTGAAAGCGCGCGCCGAGTGAAAGATTGACGCGTTCGAATTCAAATATTTGATTCAACTCGCCAGTATAGATCTCAAATTGATTGTGATAATCAACATTGAATGGTTCGACATCGGTGCTTGTGACATTGCCCGTCCCATCTTGCGCCAGCAGCAGTTGATTCGCGCCGCGATCACTGAATTGCTGTTGATCAACGAGCCGCCCGCCAAGTAATAGCGTGTGAATTCCCGGAGCCCATTCGCGATGCCACGCGCCGACTACGATGGGTTGTTGTTGTTCGTTGAAATTAAAAAAAGGCCGCGCGCTGGATTGATTGTAATACTGAAAATTATCGCCCGAATGATAATCCTGGTATTGCACGAGCAACAATGCGGTGTCGGCGTCGGTCACTTGTTGTTTGATCGTGGTGTTGAACTCAATGTCGTTCAGCGCATTATTTATGCGAAAGCCGCTGTTGTGATGGTAATCCAAATCCAGCGAGTAAGCGGTCTTGCCTTCCGTGCCGTAAAGCGAGGCAAGCTGGTGATACATCCCGTCTGTGCGATACTCCGTCGTGTCGGCAAAGTGGATGCCGTCGGCTTCAAAGAGCCGAGAATATTCCTGTTGTGAAACGCCTTGAGACAAACGCCCGCCGCCGAGCGGAGCGAGAATATTCGCCAGCAACAGTTCGTTGAACCAAACTGTTTCGTAGCGCAAGTTGAATTGAGTGGGATCGCGCAGATCATTATAAGCATCGGACAGAAACAAATGCGCAGAGTCGTTCGCGTAATCGCTGGTGACGGCTTTGGAGGCTTCGCGAACACTCACGTCCGTCATCCCCAGATCGCGATACATCGTGGCGAGGTTCGCACTGCCGACGGCGCGATCCTGGTCAAGCAACATGTGGGAACGAAAAACACTGCGGTCATCGTTGCGTTCTTGGGATTGCTGAAGATCACCGACAGCTTCGTTGATTTTATTTTCCTGCTGTTTGAGCAGCGCGAGGTAAAGCCAGCCGGTGGGATCACTGGGATCAAGCTTCAGGGATAATTGCAATTCCCGCGCTGCCCGCGCATCGTCGCCGCTGTCGGCATAAGCCTTGCCGAGATAACTGCGCAACAGCGCGCGTTGCGGTTCGAGCGCGGCGGCGGTGAGCAAGTCCGTGCGTCCGCGCGACAAATCACCTTGTTTGATCCGGCACAGACCGCGCCCGAGCCACGCATTTCCGAGCGCGGCATCAACGGCCAGCGCGCGATCAAACCAGCTCGCGGCCTCGCGAGTGTTATTTCGCGCCGCTTCGACAAATCCTTTCAACGCCAGCCCTTGAGCATTGCGCGGCGCAAGCGCAAGACTTTGGTTCAATGCCGCAAGCGATTGCGCCGTGCGGCCAAAACCAAATTCGAGTTCGGCGACGCGCTCCCACGCGTAGCCGAATTGCGGAGAACGCGCCGCCGCTTGTTTCGCGAGTTTCAATGCGCTCGTCAGGGACGATTCCCCGTTCGCGCGGGACTGTTCGTAGTACGACTCCGCGAGCAGTTCCGTCGCGAGTTCAGGGGCGGGACGATTTGATAATGATTGTCGTTTCACCGCGGCGATCAAAGTTCGCAATGCCTCGGCGAGGTGCGAACTTTTTGCGGCCGAGTCGGGCTTTTGAATGGATGCCAGCACCGCCTCGGTTTCGCTCACCTGTCCGACGGCCAGCAGAACTGCCGCGTGATAAATCTTTGCCGCGTCGGAAGCGGGCGATTGCGCAGCCGGATAATTCGCCAGCGCCGCCAATAAATCTCCCGCTCGATAAGCCGAAAGAGATTCATGCAAGACTCGTTCGTCTTCCGCGGCAAATTCCAAGTCATTCAAGTCCAACACCGCCGGATAATAAAAACACCACTGCAATATATTATTGGCGATGAATCCCGCCGTGCGCGCCGGAGCGTGGCCGGTGTCCGCGATTCCCTGTTGCAGGTTCGTCAGCGTCAATTCGCCGTCCGCGTTGCTCAGCTTGACTTTGCCATCCACTACGGAAACGACGGTGTGTTCAGCGCCATTGGTTTCCGAAACTTCCATGACGAATTCGGTGCCTTCGATTCCCGCCACCGCGCCGTGCGTGATGACTTTGATGCGTCCCGGTTTGTCGCGATGAAAAAACGAAACGATCCCGCGAACCACATGCAGCCCGGCCAAGTTTCCCGACGCGTCCGCCGGCAATATTTCTATCTCCGTGAGCGCGCCAAAAGGCACGATGCTTTCGTCCGACCAGCGTAGCGTCACACGGCTGTTGCTGCCGCTGCGCAACCGGTCGGACGGATGCAAAACCTGGTTAGTTTGCGTCAAAGTCCACGTCGAAGCGCCCACCGGCAGGACTTCTACTTGCCCCTGCAATTCGATGATGCGAATTTCTTGCGCGCCGGTTTCGGTATCGGCTGCGCGCGCGGAAATTGCTGCTGCTCCTGAGAAGCAAGTCGCAAGCGCGAGACACGGCCAAACGCTGCCAGCGAATTTCCGCGCGGTAGTCATATTGCGATGGTCGGCTTTGAGATCAGGTTGCATGGTGGTAATTAGGTTGTTTCCTGCCGTCAAGCGGATTTCCGCTTCGGGTTCATTCCCGTTTATTTTCAGGGCTTATATCCACTACGTGGAGCGGATCGATTTCTTGCGAAATAAAAACAAAAGTTTTTTGCAAGAACCGGCGAAACGGCGCGTACCGGGATTAAACCTCAACCAAACACAACCATGACCACCATAGAACCAAAGACTAGTTTCCAACCCAGTTCCCTGCCCTTCGCCTCGCCTTCGCGCATGGAAATTGTCCAACCGGATTCGCTCGTGCAAGCCGTGGACGCCGCCGTATCGGAAATCGAAGATGAGGCGCTCACGCCAAACGGCGCAGACTCTCCCAGCGTCGCTTTTCAACCACGCCTGATGACGGGTTTGCTGACTTACTGTTATGCCCGGCAGATCTACAGTTCGTCGCAAATCGTTTTCCTTCTGCGCCGCGACCGCTTGTTTCGCCTGATGTGCGATGACATTCTTCCCGATGCGGAATGGATAAGCCGTTTTCGCCGCGACAACCGTCGCGCTATTTTGCAATGCCTGGTCGTCGTCCTGCTGTTCCAGGCAAAACAAAAAGTCGTGGCCGGCCTGGTCACGCACGTCAACAATGTGAAAATCGCCGCCGAAGCGAAACGCCGCATCATCATGTCCGCCTTCACGGACAGCATGGAACTTGATGAATGTGGCTTTGGCGCCGAAGCTTGATTGCTCCCAACAAACCCTTAACCTTAATCCGATTCCACGAATAAAATGTCGCTTATGAAGCCGAAAGAAGAAGAATTGATTCCCACCCGCGCCAGCCTGATTCATCGCTTGAAGAATTGGCAGGACAACCTGAGCTGGCGCGAGTTTTTCAATGTATATTGGAAATTGATCTACGGCGTCGCGCGCAAGGCGGGCTTGTCCGATGATGAAGCACAGGACGTGGTCCAGGAAACTTTGATCTCCGTGGCGAAGCACATGCCGACGTTTAATTACGATCCATCCATCGGCTCATTCAAGGGCTGGCTGCTGACGATGACCCGCTGGCGCATCATCGGACAATTCCGCAAACGCCGTCCGGGCGCGGATAATCCCCTGCCCGCCGATGAAACGAAACGCACGGACGCCGTGGAAGCCATCGCCGATCCAAACATTCCCGATTTAAAAGACGTTTGGGAAAAGGAATGGGAGCGCAATCTGCTTGAGGTTGCGCTCGATAATCTCAAGCGCACTCTGGACCCGCAGCGTTACCAGATTTTTGATTTTTACGTGAACAAAGAATGGCCGCCGGAGAAGGTTGCCAAACATTTTGGCGTCTCAACCGATCAGGTTTACCAAATAAAACATCGCATGACGGACACCATCCGCAACGAAGTGCAACGGTTGGAAAAAGAAATGCTCTAGTAATGAAAGTAGCTTGTTATTCGACTCAATTTTTAATAAACAAATCCTATGGCTGATTTCAAATTCGAATGCCCTTTGTGCAAGCAACATCTGGCTTGCGATCCACAATTCGCCGGCCGCCAGATTCAATGCCCCGGTTGCGACAAACTGATTCGCATTCCTTCCGCCCCCGGCCAGACCGCGGTTTATCAACCGGAATCAGGAAACACCTGGGCCACGCATTTGCCGCCGGCTGCGGACAAACCGCCAAAACCCGGCAGTTAATTTTCTCCCCGGACAGGATTCCGAAATGATTTTCCCGGTTTGCATTTGCAGCCGGGAATTTTTTTGCTCGCGTGACTTGCAGACTGTCCCCACTTCATGCGACTACCGGCAGTTGCAGGGCTCCACTAGCGTCACGATACCCACGAACATGATACGGATTCGGACATGAAAACGATTTGCTCCTGAGCGGCGCTACGCCGATTTCGTGCCGCAAAATTTTTGAACCACCCAACAACCAATCAAATGAAAACAAAATCAGTCATCGCTGTTTTAACGCTTCTGCTCGGTATTGCCGCCGCGCAGTCGGCGACCACCGTCACCGCCACCGGCAACGGCGAGTGGAATTCCACCGTGCCGGACCAGCCTTGGCCGGGTGGCGTCCCGCCGCAACCGACCGACAATGCCGATATTGAGGCGCCTTTCAATGTCACAGTGTCCACCAATGCGACGGTTGATTATATCTATGGCAGCGGCACGGTGACGATGGGCACGAACGCGACGCTGACCATCGTTGGTTCCAATGCCGGCGAAGGCACGCAATCGCTGGGCTTGATAGATACCACTGCGCCGGGAAACACAGTCATTTATCAAGGCAACGCCTTTTTCTGCAAACATCAGAATTATTACAATCTTCAGTTGGTTGGTTTTGGAAATCTTTTTAATGGTGAGATCGGGGTCAGTGGAGATGGACTTTCTCCGATGACAATTTCCGGCAATTTCATTCTCGGTGGAACTGCGGGCGTTGCCCAAGGCGACATGATCACCACAATGGGCGATCTGACTATCGGACCGGGTTCCACTTATGATAGTTCGTGTTCCCCAGTGACCGTCATGGGCAACACCGTTGTCAGTGGAACGCTTGAGGACAAGTGTGGCGACAGCGTCGCGCTTGATGATGTTTTTAACAATATTACGATCAACCCAGGCGGAACCTGGAATCTTGGCGATGTCATTGAGTGGGCGGTCAATGGCAGCGTCACGAACAATGGCTCCGTCATCGGAACAGGTTTCGGCACGATCACCTTCCTCGGCACAGGTGTTATCGCGGGCAATAGTCCTCTGACTCCGCCGTTCGTTTCTTTCCAAGGCACGAACGAAATTGAAAATACCATTGAAGTCACCACGAACGGGCCAGACTTCAAAAATACCATCGTGCTGGATTTTGCGCATCCCGGCGAGATCATCGTGCCGATGTCGTTGAACATGCAACTGTTCTTCAGTGGCACATTGAACCTCACCAATACCGGGCCCGCGATCACTCGGACCACGACTTATAAGTTTTTTGATGCCATTGGCTACAATGATCCCTATGGTTTTAATACGATCAACGGCCCCGGCTTTGGCGCAAATTATTCCATCACCAATGATCTAACCATAGACGGAACCATCACCGTCGTTCCCCTGACTTTGGCAGCCGGCATCACGAACAATCAGATTACGCTCTCGTGGGACAGCGTGACTTTTCCCGGCTTCCAGTTGCAGGTTCAAACCAACACGGCCGGACTCGCTGGCACTAACTGGTTGGATGTTGGGGCCTCGAGCAGTCCGTTCACAACCGCGGTCAGTTCGACAAATGCGGCGGTGCTATTCCGCTTGAGCACGGAGTAAATTTAAATTCACTGCACACACGCTCGGGCTGCGGTTTTTGTCAGTGGCAAAAACCGCAGCCCTTTAAATGTTTTTAGGGGTGGTCATATAAAAATTTATGTTAATGAAAATTTCCTACGGCAGGCTGTTATTTTGCGCCGCCTTAATAACGGCTCCGATCGTTCACGCGGAAAATGCGGTGGTGCTCGAGTCCTTTGAAAACGGCATCGGTTCCGCAAGTGTTGATCACGGTTCGGACGGACGGCCTTTGTTGAATCCTCCGGGAGTCGCCCTCGGCGAATATGTTAAAGCGGATAACCGTGATCCGAATGTTACCGAAGGCGGCAAATCGCTCAAGGTGGTGTTAAGCGGCAAAAAGAATTTCAGCCGCGATTTTCTGGTCACGCTCTCACCCGAGGCGTCGGAAAAAATTCGCCGCGCGGCAGCATCGAAAGATGTCGCGCGATACCTTTTGCGGTACGACGTTATTTTTCCGCCCGCGAACGATTTCGTGTATTTCAATAGTGCGCTACTGCTAGGTGACAGCCGCGATGTGCTGATTTCTTCCGGCGGGGTGCGAACGATGTCGGTGGCCTTGGATTTGTTGACGGGCTTGCCGGCGGCTGGTCCCATTGTGCTGGATTTCGCGGACGACTTTGATGTCAAAGGTGATTTTTCAAACGCGGTCATTTATCTGGATAATATCCGCCTCGTGGATACTTATGCGCCGGGCGCGAAACCGGTCGTGCATGTCCTTCAGTCTTTCGAGGATGCCGGCAATCCGACTGGCGGCGCGGTGAATTTCACCGATTGGGATGGTGATAAAGGTCAAGCCGCCATCCGCACAACCTTTTCGCAATACACGGCGGGCGGATCCTCGGACACGCGCGTTAGCGACGGCGGTCATGCGCTCGAAGTGGTCAATAATAATCCAACCGCCTGGCATGCGGATTTTGTGATTCCTTTCAATCACACGAAACTCGCGGAAGTATTGCAACTCGACAAACCCATCGAGCAACGCCCCACGCCCGAACAGCTTTCCCATTATACCCTGCGCTGGGATGTGACCTATCCAACGCTAACCAACGAATGGATCAATTCGACTTATCATACCATCGCCGGGTTTTTACCCACGATTCAAGGCAGTCAAAGCAAGTTGCAGAATCGGCGTCTTACTTATTCCGTAACCCTGGACCAAACGGAATGGGGCACGTGGCACGAGATGAGCCCGGTGCTGGTATTTATTACCGAAGGCCCGCAAGCCAAGCGCGACTCAAAAATGTACTACGATAATTTTCGCCTGATTGACACCGGGGCCGCTACGTCCTCGAAATAAAAAACTACAGTTCAATGAATTGTTGATTCGACAATGCTACTTATCTTTCATCGAGTTCAATTCGTTCCGTGCCTGCTCAAGTTTATCCGTGATGATGTCATTAAACACTTCATCAAGTTTCCGGGACGCGCCTGATTTATCGGGCACGTTTCGGCGCATATCATAAAATTGCATCGCCAGCGCGAGGTCATTGGTGTGCAAGGAAAATTCGGGTTGCAAAAATTGCCGCCGCAGATCCTGGATGATGCCCAAGTCGCGATAACCATATTCCTCGGTCGGTTCGACCATCGAGCCTTCGCCGAAATCGTTCCACGTCACAACCTGAACCAGCGTGGAAGAATTAGTCATCGCGCGCGCGAGGGTTTCGCGCAGGGTGTCGCTATGACGGTCGCCAAGATACCCCAGGTAATTGCGCACCCCGGCGCGTTGATAAATATCGTGGAACCGCGGAAAGGCGCTGCTGATGAACATGGGCCAGCCGGCGGCCTTCTGCTCGAAGTCGGCAAGATAAGTACGCAAGGCGGCATCCGATAAAATTCCTCCCGTGCCCGGCGCCTGGCTCATCCACATCGGCGGCCAACTGAAAGCCCCGACACCCGCCGCGACGCGATTATCCTCCGTAAAAAATGCCGGGCGATTCGAAGGATTCAACGCCGAGAAAATATTTTCCCAATCGCCATTCGTGATAAAAAATTGCGGGCCAAAATTGAGCAAAACGGGCCGGTTCTCGAATCGCAAATAGCTTCCGTCCGGGAAAAAGTGGTCCTGCAAGTAAAGCATTTCCTTTTGTGCCTGTGGAATGGCGTCTTTGGCGCTGATGTAATTGGTATCAATCAAATGCTGGATGGTTTGGTCTTCATAGCACAGCGCAAACTTGAGATGGGCCTTGCGCGTGAATTCAAAAAGCTTCAGCGTCGCTTCGTTGTTCTCACCGTAATCCAGGCAATTCGCCGAGCCGTACCAATCCACGATCACGCCGTCAATTCCGGCGAGCTTCATCAGCAGGACGTGGTACTCAAGCACCGCCGGATCCAGCGAATCATATGGCCCAATGAGCGGATAATACCACGAGGCAATCTGCCGCTCGCCGGAAGCGACAATGATGTCAGGATTAAAATGGCCCATCGTCCAGTGCCAGCCCCATTCACTGTGGTAAGGCTTGGCCGCAAACCACGGCATATAATAGACCATCACTGGTTTGGCAGCAGCAGCGGAGCTTCTGGAAATGCCCAGCCCAAAACATAATAGCAGGACGGAAAGTAAAATGTTTTTGGGCTTCATGGGTGAAATTCTAGTGAAAGGGAAAGCACAACGCAATTTCGAGATGCGATGAATGCAAGCTGGCGGATACGCAGCGGCAATAAGCCACGCTGTCGTTTCCCCCCCGATCTTCAACGATATTTTTAATCGCCCGCTGTGGACTCGTTTCAGCAACGGATACAGCTACTGCACCTTAAAGAATGTGCTAACACTTTGGGTGACGTTTATCGTGAACATGGGCGCATTCGCGCTTGCGGTGAAAGTCTGTATCGTTTGCCAATCGGTTAGGTTGGTGGACATTTTTACCTGCACGCCATTGGCCAGATAACCACCGATGGAAAATTGCAACTGCGTCCCGTTCAATCCGAGATTGTAAATCACCGGACGATTGGACTCGATGGCGCTGACGCGCTGGTTGGCAAGTGACAGCTTGCCGGAAATGACATTGGTGAAGATGCGGTCAAGTTCCGCGGACATGGACGCCGATGCGGTGTATTTTTTTCGCAGGTTATAAAAACGCAATGCGGTATTCAGGTCATTGGTGCCGTAGGAAAAACTCGAATCCAGATACTGACGACGAAAACCCTGGATGATTCCCAAATCGCGATAACCATAATCCAGCGTCGGTTCGACGATCGTGCCTTCGCCATAATCGTTCCACGTCACCACCTGCACTATCGCGGACTTGTTAGTTAGCGCGCGCATCAGAGTATTCGTAAGCGTCACGCCGTTGGCATCGTCCAGATAGCCGTACGATGTCCCCACACCTGCCTGCGCATAAATATCATGGAATCGCGGAAACCCGCTGCTCACAAAACTTGGCCACGCGGCGGCTTTTTGATCAAAGCTGGTGAGATAACCTTGCAGTTGCGACGGCGTAAGCGTGCCGCCACCGGACAACGCCATCGGCGGCCAGTCAAACGCCCCGGCGCCGACCGCGAGACGATTGTCTTCCGTATAAAACGCCGGTTTATTGGTCGCGTTCAACACCGAGAAGACCGTGACCCAATCGGCGTTCGTCTTAAAAAATTGCGGGCCAAAATTCAGGAACACCGGCGCGTTGCTCAATCGCAGATAACCGCTATTGGTGAAAAAATTTGTTTGCACATATAACATCGTTTGTTGTGCGTGCGTGATCGCATTCGCCCCCGGGATGAACCCGCCGCTGATTTCGCTGCCGATGGTTTGGTCTTCATAGCAGAGTGAAAATGTGAGCCCGGCTTTTTGCGTCCACTTGAACAACGCGAGCGTGCGCTGATTGTTGATGCCGTAATCGTAAAAGTTATCCATCCCGTACCAGTCCACGATCACGCCATCCACCCCGCCAAGCTTCATCAGCAAAACATGATATTCGAGCACGGCGGGATCGAGCGAATCATAGGGACCGATCAGCGGGTAATACCACGACGCGATGTCCAACCGACCCGAAGCATCGGTGACATCGGGGTTGAAATGATTAAGCGTCCAGTGATACCCCCAGGAGCCGCTGTAGGGTTTGGAAACAAACCACGGCATGTAATGGACGAGAATCGGTTTGGGGGCGGCGGGCAAACTCGCGGGAGCAAGCGCGAGAAAAAACGCCAGCCCCGCGACTGCGAGAATTTGTCTGAACTTCACGAGTATTATTTTCTAAGTTGCCCTTAATTTAAGCCGCGCACCGCGCGCCGAAAGTCACATGAAGTGGTGACAGACTGTTCTGCTTGTTTCCACTGCGTGGTTATTCCATAGTTTTAAGAATATTGCACCATGTTCCGAATCCCGGCATTTGCGTTTCCGGTTGGGTGGCTGGTTTTGTGCGTGACCATCCTGCTGTCCACGCGCGCCAGCGGTGTCATTCTCTGGAACGACCCGGACCACACCCTTGCCTATCAGACTGGCCCCGGTCGCGATATTCTCGGTGGCGCGGTCAAGCGCGACGATACCGCAAACGACACACTCTATTTTAAATTTCACGTGGACCCGTTGTCCGACAAGGACACGGAAGAATATTTGGCGGCGTTCGAGCTTTTTGACGGACAGGTCGAGCGATTAGGAATTGGCAATGCGCTCAAGGCGTGGGCGTACAGCGCTTTTGTTTCGACCGCGGAAGCCGGTGATACAAACAAGCCGACTGGATATGTGGATTTGCGTTCGTCCAAAGCCGAACCATCGGGCAATGGCCTCGCGAACTTTTATCAATATCCCCGGCGCGGTGTGGGCGTTACCTTCGTTTTCAAAGTTCAATATGTGCCCGGCGAAGATGATCTGGTCACGGTGTGGCTAAACCCCGACCTTGGCCCGGGCGCGACCGAAGTCTATCAACCAGATAGTTTGACTACGCGTTTCAACGCCAATGCGCGCTTCGATGAAATCCATTTGTGCCACTCTGGCAAAGGCGGTGGCTGGACCTTCAGCGACATGGCGATTGCCACCTCGTTCAGCGACTTCGTTGATCCCAGCAGTGCGCGCCCGAGCGACATCGCCAACCCTTCCGGCGGAATACTGTCATTTAGTTTTGAGTCGTGGCAAAAAGGCCAGGGATTGCCCGCGGGTTCCATCACGGCGCTGGCGCAAACGAGCGAGGGCTATCTTTGCATCGGCACGGATAAAGGATTGGCGCGGTTCGACGGCGCGCAATTTGTTCCCATAAAGATCGGCCAGGGCGAACAAGGCGGATCGTTGACCGCATTATTGTCCGACGCGGATGGCTCAATCTGGACCGGCTACAGCGATGGCACCTTGAAGCGTTGGAAAAATAATAACGTAACAATGGTCGCATCGCATGGCGGGTCGCCTGGCAGAGCAGTGACGGGACTCGTGGAAGATAACGAAGGAAATATATGGATGAAAACCGACATGGGGATCGGTTTTTTGAAAGATGGCAGACCAGCAACACTTCCTGCGCTGGACAAATTTAATCATTATCGCATCACCGTTCTCTCGCGGGATTTTCAGGGAAATATTTGGGCCGGCGCGCAGGGAGTCGGTCTTTTCAAATATAGCAGCAATAATTTTGTTCGTGTTGCGGATGAGCCGGAGTTGGCCAATTCACATTGTGTCCTGGTGGATCACGCCAGACGATTGTGGGTTGGCGCAGGTGATGACCTCGTGCTCTGCCGCGAAGGCGAACAATGGCATCGCTATCGGCTTCCGCGCGGAAAATCAAAATCGCCTATCACGAGTTTATCGGAAGAATCAAACGGGACGATTTGGGCGGGATCGGCAAACAGCGGCTTGTTCCAATTCACGGACGGAAAATTTGCGGCGGTGGCGGCGGCTACCGGACTTGAAGGCAGCCATGTAGGTGCGCTTCTGACCGATCGCGATGGGAAACTTTGGGTGGGGACGGACACTGCGTTAAATCGTTTGCAGCGGCGCACTCTCTTTGCCTTTGGACAAAATGAGGGGCTCGGTTTCGGCGCCGTGCAAGGATTGGCGGAGGTTGCACCGGGCGTTATCTGGGCCGCGAAACCGAATGCCAGTCTTTATCGCTGGGAAGGAAGAAATTTCGGTTTATTGCCACCCGCAGGTGTACCCGCCAGCGACGCGCAAGTTAGCTCTCTGCTCGTCACCCGCGACGGCCAATGCTGGGCCGCGACCGCAAATAATCTGTTGCTGTATAAAGATCCTGCGACGGCCGCTGACGAAGTCAAAATTATCCGTTTTGCCAAACCGAATATCATTTCGATTGCCGAGGCGTACGACAATTCGCTGTGGTTCGGCACGAGCGATGGAAAAATCTGGCAGCTCAATCGTGGACGCTGGCTCGCGCAAACCAATTTGACGACGAGCAAGGCCATCACCGCGATCGTCCCGATGGTGGACGGCTCGATTTGGTTTGGCACGGACGGCGGCGGTTTATATCAACTGCGCAACGGGAGTTTTACGCGCATCAATGACCCGCAACATCCGTTGAATGATTTCGTGCGCACGCTTCATCTGGATTCGCAAAGCACTCTTTGGATCGGCACCATCGGCGGTTTGAGCGAATGGCGCAATGGGCGTATCACCACCTTCACCACGCGTGAAGGTTTGCCGGACAACACGATTTCCCAAATTCTTGATGATGACGCAGGCCGTCTTTGGCTGGGGACGAGCCGGGGCATCGCTGCCGTAAGCAAGCAGCGGCTTGACGAACTGGCAGCGGAAAAAATTTCACTGGCGTATCCACAGGTATTCGGGCGCGCGGAGGGCATGTTATCCGAGGAATGCACAGGAGGATTTTATCCCGCGGGCCTCAAGACGAAGTCCGGCTGGTTATGGTTTTCCACTTTGAAAGGCGTCGTGGCAATAGACCCGCACAATCAGCCCGCAGCCACGCCGATGGCCCCGCCGATTTTGGAAGAGGTGTTGGTGGATGGCGTCTCGATGCCAATGATTAAAAACAGTTCCGCGCCTGAGACATTGCGAATCGTTCCGGGAAAACATCGCATTGAATTCAGGTACACGGCCTTGAATTTCGATGCGCCCGAGTCAATGCGGTTTCGGTATCGGCTCGAAGGATGGGACACGGATTGGCTGGATGCCGGCACGCGCCGGACTGCTTTCTACGGATTCGTCCCCGCCGGAAATTATCAATTTCGAGTGAGCGCATGCGGTCCCGATGGCGTGTGGACGGAAAATTCGCCAACGCTCGATGTGAAAGTACTGCGGCATTTTTGGCAGGCATGGTGGTTCGTCACGCTGGCCGGGGCAACCTTTATGATTGTGCTCAGCGGCATAATCCGGCTGATCGAAAAACAGAAAATGCAACGCCGGTTAAAAAGATTGGAGCAGGAACATGCGCTCGAACGCGAACGCGCGCGCATCGCTCAGGATTTGCATGACGAGATGGGAGCGAAGTTGTGCAAGATTTCTTTTTTGAGCGAACACGCGCGGCGGGGAACGCTTCAGGCGAACGAATTGCAGGACCAGATTGCCTCGATCTCGGACACGTCGCGCGAAGTTTTGCATTCGTTGGATGAAATCGTCTGGGCGGTGAATCCGCAAAACGACACACTGGAACACGTCGCTTCCTATATCGGTCAATATGCGCAGGACTATTTCCAGATGACGGGAATTCTTTGCGAACTCGAGATACCAGCGCAACTACCCGCATATCCCCTGCCCTCGCAAATCCGGCATCATCTTTTCCTCGCGACCCAGGAAGCGCTCACGAATATTCTCAAGCATTCCGGCGCGACCCACGCGACTATTTCGATGGTTTGCCAGAATTCAATTTTTAAAATCACCGTGATTGACGATGGCAAAGGTTTGCCGCCTTCGGATGCCGCAGAATCTTGCGGCGCGGACTCCGGCAATGGCTTGATCAATATGCGAGAGCGATTGACGGACATCGGCGGCACTTGCTCGATCGAATCCATTTCCGGCCGCGGCACGACCATCAAGTTTGGCATTTCCCTGAATTCCCTGATAAAAAACATCTAACTCCATTATGATCTCTGTCTCCATCGTTGATGACGAAAAAGAATTGCGGCAATCCATCGCCACCTTCGTGAACGGCGCGCCGGGATTTCGCTGCATCAGCAGTTACAGCACGGCCGAGGCGGCGTTGAAAGGTTTGCCGGCCGACAAACCTGAAGTGGTGTTGATGGACATCAATCTCGGCGGCATGAACGGAATCGAATGCGTGGAAAAATTGACTGCCGAAGTTCCCACGATGCAAATCCTGATGCTGACTGTGTATGAAGACACGGACCAGATTTACAAAGCGCTGACCGCGGGCGCGAGCGGATACCTGTTGAAACGTAGCAGCCCGACCAAGCTCTTGCAGGCGATCCGAGAAGTGCATGCGGGCGGTTCGCCGATGTCGAGTTCAATAGCGCGCAAGGTCGTGGC
Source organism: Verrucomicrobiia bacterium (assembly GCA_036268055.1). Classification (NCBI taxonomy): domain Bacteria; kingdom Pseudomonadati; phylum Verrucomicrobiota; class Verrucomicrobiia; species Verrucomicrobiia bacterium. Next base: position 210,479 of record DATAUW010000013.1, read on the forward strand.
CTCGTTTCAAAAAGCGAAACGCTCCGATGAAAAACAAACGCATCTGTCGCCGCGCGAGGAGATGGTGCTGGATTGTTTGGCCAAGGGGTTGACCTATAAACAAATTGCCGACCAGTTGGGCATCAGCATTGACACCATTCGCACTTACATCCGGCGCATTTATGAGAAGCTGCATGTGCAATCGCGAACGGAAGCCGTAGCGAAATATTTGCGGTCGTAGATTCCCGGACGGACATTTACTACTAAGCTTGATCGGCATCGGCTATTGCGACCATGCGTGCTGCGCCAGCCACGTAAGATCGGGGCTGATCATGGGGACGTTGTGCGTGATGTCATTGTAAAATCTTGGATCGGTCCAATGATGAACGTCGGAATGACCGTCGGCGTAATTGAATGAAGTGCCGGTATTGTGATAGATGCCGGGAAGGTCGAGCAGTTCCTTGCCCTGGACATCCACGTAGATCGCGCCGTCATTGATGGAAGTGGCCGCCTCGTCAAGCATGACGAAAGTATCGGAGGGATGATTGATCTGCGTGCTCTTGATGTAGGTTCCGTCCACGCCGCCGGGATAATCCATCCAATAGGGTTCATTCTTCGTAACGCCTGGCAATCCCGCGCCGACGTCGTTGCCGATGCCCATGGCGCCATTCATTGAATAACTGCGCACGCGGATCTGTCCTTGTACCTGATAATTATCTGCGGGACATTTGAAAACCTCGGCGCTGGAACCGAGCGACGAGGCCAGCAACGAATAGGCCGGTGACGTGAGGTAAAGGGTATTCGTATTGTCGGACGTCGCGTTTGTCTGGAGGATGCCGGAAATCCAGTTCGGCACGCTGAGATAAAAACTTTGCGGCTTGGATGAAATCCCTTCTCCATTATTGATGACCAAGCGGTCGCCGTTGTCGCTCGAATAGATGACCCACGCAAGGCCAAGTTGGCGGCAGTTGTTGACGCATTGGATCGTTTTGGCCTTGGCCTTGGCGCGGGCGAGCGCGGGCAAAAGCAGACCGGCAAGAATCGCGATGATGGCGATCACGACGAGCAGTTCGATCAGTGTGAAGCCACGCGTGGCATCGCGGCGTTTCACTTGCCTTGGACAAATTAAAAAGGTGTGACTCATGATCGGACTCTCAATTTGATTTTGTCTTTCTATAAAATTTTGCCGCGAATCATTCCTGCGCGGTTGACCATTGTTGTGTGTCCAGGTCGGCGGTGCTGATGGGCTGGTCGGATTGTTGAGTGATGCCGGAGGCGGAATGACATGGCGTGCTCACATCAAAAATGCCGAAGAATTGTCCCCAAGTCAGTTTGCTCGGCAGGGACGGCGCGGAATGGCCGTCCACGTAAACAATGTTTACACGGTTGTTGTGTTTGGCATACGCGCATTGAAGACGGGAATTGCCGGAACTGGTCGCCGGAAGCGTCGGCCCGGCACTGCCGGACCAAAACGTATCCAGCCATGCGGCGTCCGCCGAGCCGCCGGTATTTTGCGGATCATTCGAGCCGCTGACATCGCTGACGGTCACCAGGTCGGAAGGCCGGGAGACGTACGAAGCCTTGAACGGTTTTGCGTTGAGCATGTTTCCCGAACTGTCCACCGCGCCGAACACGCCGCAGTCGTTAAACCCGTAGGAAAGAAATCCGGTGATGCTGGGGTCCTGGATGCCCCCGCTGCCGGGAGTGGCGTAAGTTAAGCCGCGTTTCCGCTTGGGGCAAACCCACGAGAGATTGTTCTTAATATAATTGGCGAGCAAGGGCGCGGGCGTGTTGGCGTTGCTATTGATGCCCGTGCCTTTCCATTCGCCACCGCAACGCAGGCCAAGGGAATTTTTGTAAGGGCCGCCGGAATACCATTCACCCGGTTGCGGGAAAAAATCGGAATTATCACCCGCATACATCAGGGTAGAAAGGCCGATCTGTTTCGTATTGTTGAGGCAGGCAATCGCGAGGCCTTTGTCCTTCGCGCGCGCGAGCGCCGGCAACAGCAGGCCGGCGAGAATGGCAATGATGGCGATGACCACGAGCAGCTCGATCAGCGTGAAGGCATGAGGACGGGCCATAAACCCGCGCTCCCGGCCGGCAAACATTTCACACTTCATCATGATCTTTGTCCTCCAGCAACCGCGCGCAGGTGCGCTCAGGAACTGAGGGTCAATTTAATGTAGCCACTTCGCGCGCCCATACCAAAGTCGCATGAAGTGGTGACAATTTGCGGCAGGAGAAGAGTTTGTGCGGTTATCGCTGTAATGGCGTGGCGATAACTATTGCATCAGCCAAACGGCGCGATAGTAAGCGCCGGAGATATTGGACGGTGGCCACGGCGCGATTTGAGTTAGGCCTGCGCCAAGGGTATTCGTGCGAAGCGGCAACCATTGGCCGGTGGTGAGATTCGTTCGATATTCGATTCGATACGAAGTGTTCGCTGTTCCCGCCAAACGCAGGCCGTTCACCGCATCCAGGGAAAGCTTCGGCGGCAGGACGGTGTAGAACTGGTTCGAGAGAACGGTCAAAGACCCTGGAATTACTTTGATAGTCTGGCCTAACGGCAGGTTCCATCCGGGAATGGACTTGAATTCCACGGCGGCATTGGTAGTGACCACCAGGCGGGTATAATTTGTCGCGCTGCCATAAGTTGAATCGCCCTGCAAACGCCACCCCGCACCCGCTTGCACCGCTGACGGCGGGCCAAGTAATAATTGAAGATAAGCGGGATGAGTCACACTCAAGCCTTCGCCCAAAATGAGAGTGCTGGGTCCCCCGAGGACTCCCCCGCCGGCGTTGTTCGTGGAATCGCCTTCGCTCGCGGCGAGGTTGATGAGGTTCACGACATCCGAATTAATTGCGCGCACGAGCGAAACACTATTGACGCCGCTGCCGAGTGTGCCGAGATAAATTCCGGCGGGGTAATAATAGTTATTGAACTGCACATAGAGTGGCCCACCGCTATTGCCGGGGTAACTCAAAAGCCACGACGCGGTATAGACGTTATTTGACGCCTGAGTCAAAACACTGGCCAGAGGCTGGGTCGAATACATTGTGCCGGGCTGAACCGTCGCGCCGAAAGTCGAACCATCCACCGGATAACCCACGAGCATCTTTAAATTGGAACCCGTCAAATAAGGATTTGGCGATGCATCCGAAGCGAGGTAACCGCCAAAGCCGCCGCGCGCAACCGGCGTGAGAAAATACAAAGCGGCGGCATCGCTCTGGCGGCTTTGCGGACTCGATTGATCCACGGCGAAACCGCCGGTTTCGAGGTCGTTGGTGCGTTGCGTGGCGTAACCGCCCAGCACATACCAACCGCGCGCGGGAATCGGTTCAGGCTCGAAGATGCCCACTTCTTCCTGGAACGACCAATATGCTTGTTCGGTGTAGGAAAGCGTGGCGTCGTTGAAAACCAGATGCGCCGCAGTGAGCACTACCGTTTCGCGCGCGGCGACACCGCTGCCGAAACCGGCGTCGGTTTGAAGCTGGCCGTTAAAACCGAATGGAAAATCCCTGATGTCATTGATGGAACTGCTGATCACCGGGGCGGGCAAAACGGCTCCCGACGGCGGCGAAGATGGCAATGAGTAACTCACCGTGATGGTTTCACCCTGGCCACTGGCGACCTCAACGCCTTCACTGCCGGGCCGCGCATAACCAGCGACCGGCGCGAATTCAATATCGTAAGTATCGGGAACCAGCCCGGAAACCGTCGAACCGGGCGCGCGCCACGCCGTTTCGCCAATGAAGCGCCAGCCATCGCCTGCGGGAGAATTCGGCGAGATGTTGACCGTGATGGAACCCGTGCCATTTGTTGCCGTGCCGCTGAGTCCGGGCAAATATTGATTGGTCGTCGAAACCGAAGCACCGCTGGATACGGCAATCGGCGCAGCCGGCGGAATGACGAGGTAACCCGGCACGCTACGAAATTCAATCGGATAATTTCCGGCGATGAGATTGGCGGCGGTATCTCCGCTGTTACGCCACGCGAGGTCCCACGGAAAACGCCACTGACCATTCGCCTGCGGTGGCGTGAGAAAAACCGTGAGTTGAGCGTTCGCCGCCGGTTGCGCGGTAGGCGCGGCAACGGTGAGGAGCGAATTGGATGCGCCGCCGACATCCGCCTGGTGAATGGTGACGGTGGCTGTCGCCGGCTGGCCAAGCGTGCCCTGGCTCGGACTGAATAATTGCACCTGAAATTGCAAATCGGAGCCGGTCAGAAAATTATCGCGGATGCCGACGGTGATCGTAGCGGAGGATTGGCCATTGTTGAACGCGAGCGGACCTGACGCGATAGTATAACTCCCAGAAAACCCGCTGCCGCCGAACGCGGTGCCATCCGCGGTGGTGTAATTAACCAGGCCGCCCGAGCCGCCCGTGTTCAATACGGTAAGAACGACGGAGCCGCTGTTTTCGTTGACGGAATAATTATTGGTGCTAAATGCGAACACCGGCGGATTGGTCGAAGGCGGATTGACATCCACGATTGTAACCGCTGCGGCTGCCGGCGTGCCAATGGTGCTGCCATCACCGGACGGACTTAATGCGAGATTGAATGTTTTGTTGCCTTGATAAACCGAGCTATAAAAAATCGGGATGGTGATATTTCTGCTGGTGTCGTTTGAAGCGAACGTCAGCGGACCCGCGACCGCTTGATAATTTGAAACTGCGAAAGCCGAGCCGTTGACGGTCGAGAAATTCACCGTGCCGCCAAGGCTGTTCAGGTTTTTTTGCACCGTCACGGTCGCAAAACCGCCGTTCTCAAACACTGAGTAACTCGGGCTGCTCACGGTGAAGACCGGCGCGCCGGGCGGCGGCGGGTTGACGATGAGATTCACCGGCAATGAGAGCGTGGACAAACCGGTGTTTGCGTAGGCAATGGCGGTGACGACGTTCGTGCCGATCGCGGCGTTGGTCCAGGTGAACTGGGAGTTGAACGTGGCGGGTTGTGAATTGGAAATCGCGCCGATCATGGCCGAGCCGGAATAGAAAACCACCTGCGTCACCACGCCGCCGATGTTGGCATCGCCGGCATGAACGAGAATTTCAATCGAGGACTGATAACCGAACGCGGAGTTGTTCGCGGGGCTGGTGATGATGATCGTGGGCGGCTGCGAAGGCGTTGGATTCGTCGAGGCAAAATTCGCGGTGATGGTGAGATTATTATTGAGCGTCACGTTCAATGGATTGCTCGTGCTCGCCACATCACCGCTCCAACCCGTGAATTGCGAACCAGCGGATGGAGCGGCAGTTACTATCACCGCACTCCCCGGCGAATAGTAACTCGCCTGCGGATTACGCGTGATGGTGCCGGGCCCGTTAACGAGCAGATTCAACGTGTAGTTCGTGGCGGTGGCCGGCAGGCCGCCGAAGAGCGCGGCGATAATCGGGTTGGCGTTCGTCACGACGAAATTGAGCGGGCTGAAATTATTGTTCGACGCCGCGCCACTCCATTGGCGGAAGTAACTGGATGCGGTGTTCGGTATCGCCATCAACTGGTTTGTGGAACCGTAGGGATAAAGAGGAAGCACGGGATTGGTTTGGACGATGCCATTGCCCGCAACCGTGACGGTAAGCGAAGTGCCGAAAACCGCCTGCACATTCTTTGAGCCGTTCACGACGAGCGTGAGCGGATTTTGATTGCCCGAAGCATCACCAGCCCAATTCAGGAACGTCCAGCCGGGCGCGCTTGTGGCAGTGAGCGTGACCACGGTGTTGCTAAGGAATATTCCACTTGAAGGCGTGACCACGCCGCCGCCCGCCGAACCGGCGGATAAATTATAACTCGGCAGCACATTGATCGTCACTGGCGCGGCGATGGCGTAGGGGACGATGTCCGGCGAAAAAGCGATCACGCGCACGCGCGCAGAATTTGTCAGCACGAACGGCGCGCTGGTGAAGGTGGAAAAATCCAGCGGGTTCGAGCCATCCAGAGTGTATTCGAATGTTCCGCCGTTGTAGCCATTGGTGAAACTGATCGTGGGTGGCGCGCTGTCGGGAAAATTGAGTTCACTTTCGGGCGCGACGGGCTGGCCGTTCACAAGCACGATCGGCGCGGCGGCGAGAATGGCCGGCCAGAAGGCCGCACCGGGCCCACCATACGCGCCGAGGTCGTTGCGATCGGAACCTTGCGAGGGCGGAAACGCCGCGTCGTTGAACTGCGGCGCCGGATCACCGGCGTCAATGACCGCGGAACTTTCGACGAGATCATAATTGGTATCCGCGAACTGCGGGTCCACATCCAGATTGTTTGTGCCGGGGCCGTAACCGCCACGAATGTCATTGTAGGAAACCACCGGGAGAATCATGCCGGGCACGATCTCGTTGCCGTTGGAATAAACGATGGAATCATGGATGACGCCAGTGAAACCGTTGAAGGCATCGGGAGAATTTTGCGTGAGCGTGCAATTTTCAAAATCGCCTGCCGCAACGCCCGCGCTCGAATAAACCGCGCCGCCAATGGTCGCCGCATTTGCGCTGAAAATACAATTCGTCGCGGTAGTTTGCCCCGTTCCGCCGATCCAGACCGCGCCGCCAAACGTCGCCGCATTCTGCACAAAGACGCAGTTGTTCAACGCGCCTTTGCCCACGGCCAGCGCCCCGCCGAAACCGCCGGGAACCTGGTTGTTTTGGAAATTGCAACCGCTGGCTGCGAGCGCCGCCGCCGCGCTGTCCACATAGATGCCCCCGCCAACCTCAGTCGCGGACTGGCCCGCGCCCACAGCGGCATTCGCCGTCACCGTGCAATTACTCAACGTGAGCAAACCCGATTCGCAATCTATTCCGCCGCCGGTGCTGGTTTCGTTCGTCACGCTCGCGCTCGGCATGATGGCGGTGTTGTTCGATACGAGGCATGACAATAGCGTGACGCCTCCGCCCGCGCTGAACAATCCCCCGCCCTGCACCGCGTAAGCATTTCCGCGCGGAGCAAACGCCGCCGCGTTATTGAGGATACTGCAATTTTGCAGCAGCAACGGCGAATCGGAATAAATGCCGCCGCCCGTGACGCCGGAATTATTATTGATCGTGCAATGATCGAGAACGAACGGCGTGTTTGAAAAACGAATGCCGCCGGCGGTCGAGCCTTCGACGATGCACCACGACATGGCGCTGTTCGTATCCGCCGAAACAAATCGGACGCCTTGCCAGCCAATATTCGGCGCAATCGGCCCGAATGTGATCGGAGCGTTGGACGTGCCCAGTGCGGTCAACAAACCGGTGATCGTAAGACTATACGGCCCGTTGAACAGAACCGAAACGCCCGGCTGAATGACAAGATTGTTCGCGGTGAAATTTTGCGAAATGACGTACGGCGAATTGGCGGCGGAGAAAGTGGAATTCAGACTTGGTTGCGTAACAAGCGTGCCGGTCACCGAGACATTGGCGACGCCACTTGTAGCCGTGCCGTAAATATTCGTGACGATCAAATCATACGCGCCAGTGAAAGAACTGCTGAGATTCGATAATTGCAAAGTAGCATTCGTGGCTTCCGGCAATGTGGCTCCATTAAAGCGCCACTGAAAATTCATGGGCGGCGCGCCCGTGAATCCTGGAGATAATGTGATAGTTGTGCCTGACACTGCGGCTTGTGATTGCGGAGATGTTTGAAAAATGGGATTGGCGGGAACGCCTTTGCGGATCGTGCTGTTATTATAGTCGGCCACATAAAGATCCCCGAAATTATCCACAGTGATGGCTTGCGGTGACGCAAATAGCGCAGCCTGGCCAATGCCATCGGCGCTATTCCCAGCGACTGTGGCCTTCCCGGCGATTGTCATCACGATTCCATCCGCGCCGATTTTTCGGACATTGTTATTATTTTCATCCACGACAAACACGTTGCCGCTTTTGTCCGCGGTTAGTCCGGTGGGCTCGCCAAATCGGGCAGTGGCCAAGGGGCCATCCACATTATCAATAATGCGCGACAAGCCGGTCAGCGTTGTAACTACCCCGCCGGGAGCCACTTTGCGAATATTCGCGTTCAATACGTCGGCGATATATAGATTACCCCCGGCGTCTATCGCCACACTTTGAGGGCCGTTGAATAAAGCAGCCGCGCCGACGCCATCTGTGGAGCCCCGTTCACTATTCAGGCCGGCAATCGTTGTTACAATACCGCCTGACGTTACCTGCCTCACGGTTTCTCCATAAGAATCCGTGACAAAAACGGTTCCGTTAGTATCGGTCGCGATACCGGTCGGATAATAAAAGGCTGCCTGATTTCCGGCTCCGTCCATTTCAAATGCGCCGCCAGCCTGTCCGGCCAAGGTGGTTACGTTTGCGGACGGTGAGATTTTCCGAATAAGATCGTTCCCATATTCAGCAACGTAAATATTGCCAGCGGTGTCCATTGACAAGTTATATGGCGTATTGAACGTGGCGTTAGTACCGACACCATCTGAACTACCAAGTTTACCTGGCGTGCCTGCAAACGTGGTTACTACGCCGGCAGAAGAAATTTTACGGATCGTCGCATTTCCAGTGTCTGATACGTATACATTCCCTGAACTGTCTACGGCCACGCCTTCAGGCCGATTGAAACGCGCCGAGCTGCCCATGCCATCGGCAATGCCAGTCACTCCGGGAGAACCCGCCAGCGTAGTGAAATAATAGGGTATTTCAATAGTTGGCGTGACATTGGAACTGGTCACCGCGCCAAGCGCATTGCTGATAGTAACATAATATGTTCCGGCGTTAACTGGTTGAAGCGAATTGATGGCATAACTGGAGTTAGTCGCACCGTTGATGGCAACGCCATTTTGATACCATTGATAAAACAACGGCGCCTGGCCAATCGCCGTTACCGTAAAACTGCCGCTATAAGTCGCGGTTTCAGTAAACGGCTGCGGCTGAGTTAGAATCACCGGCGACGAATTGGCCGGCACACCGGCGCGAACGGTATAATTAAAATAATCAGCCACATAGATTTTGCCGGAGCCATCCACCACAAGGCTAAAAGGAAAATGGAAACGCGCATTAATGCCGGTGCCATCATTGGTTCCACCCGGCTGGTTCATGGTTCCTGCGACGGTCGTCACCAGACCATTAGTGGAAATTTTGCGGATAGTATTGCCCCCTGTTTCGCACACATAAATATTTCCGGCGCGGTCAAGGGCGATGCCATTGGGCTGTGTGAACCGCGCCACACTGGCCGGGCCGTCCACGTCCCTGCTATCCCGGCTTCGCCCGGCAATCGTCGTTACCACGCCTGACGGTGTGACTTTGCGTATAGCGCAGCCCCCGTCCGCGACGTACAGGTTGCCGCTGGAGTCTTCCGCGAAACCTGCTGGGCCGAGGAATTCAGCGCTCGTTCCCACTCCATCAATCTCTTGACCGTTTCCACTGGAAGACGGTTCCCCCGTAAAGGTAGTTTTTGTCCCGTCTGGCGCCACTTTTTCTATGTAACTCAATGCATCATCTCCCACATAGAAGTCACCCTGACCATCGAGGGCCAGCGGTTGGGGAAATCCACCATTGAATTGAGTGATGGTGCTGACCGTCCCGCCTGGGGTGACTTTTATTAGCGCGCTGATGGTGGCCTGCGCGGTCATATAAATATTAGTCATGCTATCCAATGTTAAACCATAGGGTATGCCTGGAATTGCGGCGGTGATGGTGCTGACCATGCCGCCCGGCGCCACTTTTCTGAGGGCGTGTACCGCCAAATCTCCCACATAAAGATTGCTGGCGGCATCCAGCCCCAAAGCCGTCGTTTCGGAAAATCTTGCCACTAAGCTATTGCCGTCATTCGTTCCGCTTTGGCCGGGAGAACCGACGTAGGTAACGAACGTGTAAGGATTTTCCACGGTCAGTAAGGCGTTGGAACTGAGAATCGAACCAGTCGCATTTGCGACGAGCACTGAATAATTCCCCGCATCGGTCATTTGCAAATTGGTGATTGAGTAAGTCGAATTGGTCGCGCCCGGAATGAGATTTCCATTTTGATACCATTGATACGTCGCGGCGGAATCGCTGGCGGCGAGGACACTAAAATTTGCGCCGTAAGTTGCCGACTCGGTGAAAGGCAGTGGCTGAATAATAATCGCCGGCGCAGACTGCGCCGGAACACCGACGCGGATCGTATTGTTGAAAGAATCCGCGACGTAAATTCTTCCGGCATTGTCCACAGCGATGCCGAACGGCAAATTAAACCGGGCCGAGATGCCTGAACCGTCGTTTGTGCCCAAACCGCCGACCAGACCACCAATCGTGGTCACAATACCCGCAGGTGTGATTTTACGGATGACGCTGTTCTCGGTATCGGCGACATACACATTGCCCGCATTATCCACCGTCAGCGCCATGGGATTATTGAATTGCGCCGCGTTGCCCGTGCCGTCCGCGCTGCCCGCGTGACCGACGGATCCAGCAAGCCGCGTGGGAACACCCAGGGCATTTATGAGAATCGTATTATCGAACGGGTCCGCGACGTAGAGGCTGCCGTTGGTATCGAACGCCAGGCTGTACGGAACATCAAAGGCATTGGGAACGGTCGTAACCACTCCGCTTTGCGTGACTTCGCGGATAATATTATTGCCGCTATCGGCGACATAAACATTTCCATTGGTATCCACACCCACGCCGGTAGGCATGCCGAACCGCGCGTCAGAACCAGTGCCGTCTTCGCGCCCGCTCGTGCCGGGCTTTCCGGCCAAAGTCACGGTCGTGCCGTCGGGACTTATTTTACGAATCGTGAAATTACCGTTATCAGCGACATAAACATTTCCCGCGCGATCCACGACCACATCGGTTGGACGGTCGAAGTAAGCTCCTATGCCGATGCCATCCCCACTCGAACTCTGCCCCAATGCCCCGGCAAGCGTCGTAACGATGCCCGACGGGGTAATTTTACGGATGGCGTCATTAATTTCATCCGTGACGTAAATATTTCCTTGCCCGTCAACTGCCAGTCCCGCCGGAAAATTAAACAGCGCAGAATTCGCGTAACCATCCAGGCCTCCCACTCGGCCCGGAATGCCGGCAAGCGTCGCGAAGGTGTAAGGTTGGGTGACAGTGACTGACACATTTGAACTCACCACCGTCGTGGTGGCGTTGGTGATGCGAACGAAATAATTTCCGGTGTTATTCGTATGAAGCGCCGCGATGGAATAGCTGGAACTGGTCGCGCCAGGAATGGCCGCGCCGTTGTAAAACCATTGATAGTACAATGGCATTTGTCCGCTGGCATTCACATTGAAGCTTACCGGATAGCCGGCGGATTCAGTGATATTCACCGGCTGCAATGAAATGACGGGCGGTGATGCGGCGACGAAATTTGCAGTGATCGTTTCGTTCGAATTGACGATGACTGGCAGAGGATTTTGCGATCCGGTCGCCGCCCCACTCCAATTCAGAAAAACATAACCCGGCGCGGGCAATGCCGTGATAAGCGTCGCTTGTCCGTTCGTATAATACTCCGGCGGCGTGCTGTTGCTGACGATGCCCGAACCGTTCGCGAGCAAGGTGAGCAGCAAACCATTGGTGGGCGCCGCGCCAAAAACCGCCGTGATCACTTTGCTGGAATTCATCATGACCATCAGCGGATTGTCCGTGCCGCTGGCGTCACCACTCCAGCCGATGAAACCATTTCCCGACGACGCCGTGGCCGTGACCGAGACCGCGGTGTTAAGCGGAAAATAATTCGATGATGGCGTGGCCTGCACCGCGCCGGGTCCGCTGGCGATCAATGCGAGCGAAACATCGGAGTTGGTGAGTGAATTAAAAAATGCGGAACAATTAATACCCGAGTTCGTGATGGTGATGTTGATCGGGCTGATAGCGCCAAAGCTGGAATTCACCCAGTGGAAAAAATATTTCCCCGCGCCTGGCACGGCGGCGACGCTCACGACCGTTCCATAGGCGTACACGCCGCCGGAGGGGATGCCTTGCACCGAGCCGGTGTCGGCGGGTATGGCGGACATGGAGACCGACGTGACGAACACGGCTTTGACGGTGGTAGCGTTCGTGATGACGATTTGAAGGTTTGTATCGGTTCCGCTTGCGTCGCCGCTCCAGTTGGAAAATGCCCAACCCGGCGCGGGATTCGCTTTAAGGGTGACTGCCGTGTTGCTCGCGTAGATGCCGCCGGGCGGAGAGAAGGACACCGTGCCGCCGCCGGGGGTGGCGTCGGACAGCGAATACGCGGGAACGAATTGAATGGAGCCATCCAAAATCGGCGTAGATTCGTCGAATGAAGCATCGGTAGCGAAAGCCTGGATGTGAATGGAATTCGACGTCGTGAACGGACCTGAATAAATCGGCGAATCGATTTCCACGCCGCTGCCGTTCGTCGTGTAATAAATTATCGCGTTGGAAATACTGCTGCTGAGAGATACGAATGCATTGGTGCCGAAAGGAAAAAAGAATTGGTTATTTGCGTTGGTTTGGCCGTTGACGGTCAGGGTAATGGAAGGCGTTTGCGCGAACAGATTTTGCGGAGAACCGATGATTGCCAAGGCGATAAAAAGCAGGATTCCGAGGGCAGCGATAAACCCGCGGGTTCCCGGAATGCTTAAACTATCAGCCGTGCCTTTTACCCGCGTCATGATGAGAAAATTAAACTGCCATTCGGTTATCAGCCGCACCCTGTAAAAGCAAGGAAATAATGCCCCGCAAAGGCGTGTTCGGAAGCGGCGATCGCTGGTTTCTCCGATTATAATGTTAGGATGAACGGTCATGCTGAATTTTGGATCGGCTGCTAAGAAGCGGTACGCGAGCACCGGACGACTTCTGACAAAATTCAAGAAAATAAATGCCTCCGAGTCGCTCGTGTAAAAAAGGACAGCGCGAACTGCTCCAAAATGGCAGTGCTGAAGTACCGTTCTGCTGAGCGTGGTGTCACAAGATGCGCCTGATAAAAACATATCTGCGCAAGTGACTTGCACCCAAAAGAATTTACGTCAATCTAGCCGGGTGAAAAGCGTTGCTAAAAAAGTCTTTCGGTCATTCACCCTTGAGTTGCCGATTTATGCCGCGCTGGCCATCGCCTATGTGGTGTTGGTTCTGCATTATCTTGGACACTGGCTCTTCCAACTGTTCAAGGACGAGCGGGACTTATATGCCATCGTCGCGCTGACTTTGATCGTCGGGCAGGGATATGTTCTCGAATTGGTTACGCGCGGGCTCTTCGGGATCATCCGGGGGAAGAAGGAGAAGTAATGGAATTTCAGATCTCAGGAACCCACATCAATCCAGCGTGGCTCATCATGGTGGGTTTTGTGGTGGGAGTTTTCGGCGGGTTCTTCGGCGTTGGCGGAAGCTTTTTAGCCGGCCCGGCGTTGTTTGGTTTTGGCGTGCCGATGAATTTTGTGGTTGGGACGGACCTCGCGCATATCGTGGGAAAATCCATCGTCGCCGCGCGGCGCCACAATACCCTCGGCAATATTGATTTCAAACTCGGCGGCTTCATGATCATTGGAACCATTGTCGGCGTGGAAGGCGGCGCACAGTTGATTCAATACCTCAAGAAGACCGCGCATATTGACCTGGTCGTGGGCGTCAGTTTTATCTGCATCCTCGTCGGCATTTCCAGTTTCATGGCGTGGGAAAGCTGGAAGACGGTGAAGATGCGCGCGGGACAAAAAATCAGTTCACATAGCAAACACGACAAATCCGCATTTCATCACGTCGCAAAATGGGTGCAACGCTTCGGACCGCCTCCCTATATCAATTTGCCGGTGTCCGGCATCCAGCGCATTTCGATCTGGTCCATCATTATTATTTCGCTGATCGGCGGATTCTTCAGCGGATTTCTCGGCGGCGGCGCGGGCTATATCCGCATGCCTTCAATGATTTATTTGCTGGGAATTCCAACGCATGTGGCCGTCGGCACGGACTTATTTGAAATTATTATTTCGGCAAGCTACGGCACTTTCACGCATGCGCTGAAAGGCAACGTGGACATTCTCATCGCCCTGGTGATGCACACGGGTGCGGCGATTGGCGCGCAAATCGGCGCGACGTTGACGCAATATTTTAACGGTGTGCGCATCCGCATCGCGTTCATTCCGCTGCCGTTGATCGGCGCGGTGATCATTCTCCACGGCCTGCTGACCGGGCATCCGGCGAAATAATCAATCCGCAATCGCGAGATCCATGTCGCGTGTGTAGTAAAGAATACGCCCGCAATTAATACACGTCACGATGTCTTCTTCCGCCCGGCACGAAACAATGACCTGCGTGGGCAACTTCATGTGACAACCACCGCATACGCCATGTTGCACGCCAACGACCACATTCGAGCCTTTGTTCTTAAGCAACCGCTCGTAACGCGAACGCGCGGATTCATCCACGGCACTGGCTAATTGCTCGCGGTTCTTTTCCAGTTCCGCCAATTCCTTTTTTAAATTTTCCTCGCGCGCCAGCAGGTTCGCCACCTGGCCATCCATCAATTTCTTCGCTTCGTTCGCGCCCTGAGTGGCAGCGATGACATCCTTCTGGGCAAGCTCGGCTTTTTCCATCAACTCAATCTGTTGATCATCCAGCTTTACAATGACCTGTTTGCACAGTTCGATTTCGTGCGCGAGCGCGCGGTATTCTTCGTTTTTCTTCGTCTGAAATTGTTGCAGGCCGTATTTTTCGATCTGGGTTTTCTTGGCATCCACGTCGAGTTCCAGTTTCTTGCGGTCAGACTCGATTTGTTTGACGCGCAGTTTGGCGGCGTCCAGAGCCGACTGGGCGCCGGACGATTTGGACACGAGCATTTCGCGTTCGGGAGCAACGCGGGCCAGTTCGTCGCGCATGCGCAGGATTTGACGGTCGCGGTCCTGAAGGATCAGCAGCTTTTCGATGGTTTCAAGCATGTCAGTATGTTCGATTTACCTGATGTTAATGGTCACACGCCCTCGCGTCAATCCGCGTATCCATTTCCAGCATGACTTCCGCCGCCACAGCGCGCAAGCGTTATACTTACGGCGGCAGGTGTGCTATATAATAGGAAATGTCCGTCCGATCGCCAACCCGGTTCGCTAAAAAATCGCTTGTCACGCGAGACTTAACCACCACAATAAATTTCGCCGATGGCAAAGCGAATCGTTCAGATCGTCTTTTCAATCGGGACTCACAATCCATTTGCCAATTATGAATATCTCCAAGTTTTGCCTGATTTCCCTGGCCGCAGCCATGACCATCGCGCCGCCTCGCGTGCATGCGCGCGCGGAAGTTGCGGCCGCCCGGCCTACTGCCGCGCTCGACCTGGCGCGTCAGCTTAACCAGGCTTTCGTGCAAGTGGCCGAGGACGTTTCTCCAGCGGTCGTGGTCATCACCGTCACGCAAAAACCTTCCGCCAATCCGCACGCGGACGACGGCAGCGATGACAGTGACGATCCCTTTGAACAATTTCGCCGTTACTTTCAGCGCCAGCGCCAGCCGCAATCGCAGGAACGCAGCGTCGGCCAGGGCTCCGGCATCATCATCAGCGCGGATGGCTATATCCTGACCAACCGCCACGTCGTGGAGGATGCAGAAAAAATCGAAGTGCGCTTGAAAGATGGTCGCACTTACTCTGCCAAGGTGCGCGGCGTGGATGCGCCGGCGGACGTGGCCGTCATCAAGATTGACGCCAAGGGCTTGACCGTGGCGAAGCTAGCGGATTCCGACAAGACGCGCGTGGGGGAATTTGCCATCGCCATCGGCGCGCCGTTCGCGCTGGATTATAGCGTGACGTTTGGCCATGTGAGCGCGAAGGATCGCTCGAATATTTTCAGTGACGAAAGTGGTTCGGGCATGCAGGACCAGAATTTCATCCAGACGGATGCCAACATCAATCCCGGCAATAGCGGTGGCCCGTTGGTGAATATTGACGGCGAAGTCATCGGCATCAATACTTTGATTCGCGGTTTGCATACCGGCATCGGTTTTGCGATTCCCATCAATCTTGCCAAACAAGTGGCGGACCAGCTTATTTCGGACGGAAAATATCATCGCTCATGGCTGGGAATTAGCATCCGCTCGCTCAAGGAAGATGATAAATTTCGCGAATGGATGGATGGCTTGCAGGACGGTGTGATCGTCGAGGAAATCATTCCTGACGGGCCGGCGGCGAAATCCAGGTTGCGCGCGGCGGATGTCATCACGGCGGTGGATGGAAAAAAGGTCACGACCTCGCAGCAGTTGAAAGATGAGATTCGCGTGAAGAAAATCGGGCAGGACGTAACCCTGGATGTTTATCGCAAACCGTACGAAGGCGGCAAGCCCGTTAAGATCATCGTCAAGCCCGGTGAATTTGTCGAACCCACCGACATCGCGGCAGAGGAGCCGCAAGCGCCCGACAGCAGCGGCAGTCATAATGCCTTGGGCGTAGCCGTCCGCGCGCTGACGCCGGAATTGGCCAAGCGCTTCAATCTCGACCTATCGCACCTCACGGAATTGAAGGTCGGCGTGGTCGTCACTTTTGTGGATCAATCCGGTCTTGCGGCCCAAAGCGGCATCGAACAGGGTGACATCATCACTTCGATTGACGATCATCCGACGACGACAGTGCGCCAGTTCCGCGAAGCGGTGCGAAATGTGAACACACAGAAGGGCGCGATGGTGCATCTCATCATTGACGGTTCGGAAAAGTTTGAGATTTTGAAAGAAGGCGCCGAGTAATGCTTTGATAAATTTGGGCAACAGTTAAGCCGCACTTTTCTTTCGAGGTTTGATTTGCAGTTTGCGCGATGGTCGGTTACTTAACTGCCATGCGTTTCATCGGCAGTGTGATCGAGAAGTTGCAGCGGCATCCGAAGCGGATTGTCTTTCCCGAAGGCACGGAACCGCGCGTGTTGCAGGCGGCGCGGCAATTCCATTCGTTGCGGCTTGGTGTACCCATTCTTTTGGGCAACCGCACCAAAATCAAAGAGGCGGCGCAGAGCCTTAATGTGTCGCTCGAAGGCGTGCGCATCATCAATCCCGCCGAGAGTGAAGACCTGGATGCTTTTTCCCGGCGCTTTGAATCGTTGCGCCGCTTCAAAGGGCTCAAATCTCAAGAAGCGCGCGAAGCGATGCTGCTGCCGAATTATTACGGCGCCATGATGGTGGCGATGCATCAGGCGGACGGCCTCGTGTCCGGCACGAACCAAATCACCGGCAGCGTCCTGCGGCCATTGTTCCAGATCATCAAGGTCGCGCCGACGATTGCCACCGCTTCCAGTTGCATGGTGATGGAAGTCGAGGACACCCGCTTCGGCGAAAACGGTTGTTTGTTCATGGCGGATTGCGGCGTCATTCCTGAACCCACGGTGGACCAACTGGCTGACATCGCCGTTTCCACGGCGCAGTTGGCGCGGCAAATTTTGGGCACTCGTCCGCGCGTGGCGTTGCTTTCGTTTTCAACCAAAGGCAGCGCAACGCATCCGTCCATCGGGCGCGTGCAGGCAGCGACGGCGCTGGCGGTGCAAAAAGCCGCGACGCATAAAGTCGAAGCGGATTTCGACGGCGAACTTCAGGTGGACGCCGCTTTGGTGCCGGAAATCGCGTGCCGGAAATTGCCGGACAGCAAAGTCGCAGGCCAGGCCACGGTGTTGATTTTTCCCGATCTCAACTCGGGAAATATCGCGAGTAAATTAATCCAACATGTCGCGCGGGCGAATGCTTACGGGCAGATTTTGCTGGGATTGGACCGCCCGGCAGCGGACGTTTCGCGCGGCTCGAATGCCCATGATATTTTGGGTGTTTCCGCAATCGTGGGACTCCAGGCGATTGAATACGCCAAGCTCTATCCGGGCGCGGGCTCGAATCTTCCGGGCGAATAATCCCAGCACATGAACGCCACCACGCCACGGGTTTTCATCGCCGCCACGCGGCAGAATGACGGCAAGACAACGACGTCGCTGGGGATGATCGCGGCGTTGCAAAAATTTTATCCGCGCATCGGCTACATCAAACCGGTCGGCCAGCGCTTCGTGGAGATCGAGGAGCAAAAAATTGATGAAGACACGGTGCTCATGGACAGCGTGTTTCGGCTGAATTGCCCGCTCGTGGACATGAGCCCCATCGCGGTCGAGCCGGATTTCACGAAAAAATATTTGCAGTCGGCCAACAACGAAGCGTTGGTAAAAAAAATTCAAAAGGCCTTCGACCGCGTCGCATGGGAAAAGGATTTTGTCTTGTGCGAAGGCTCGGGGCACGCCGGCGTGGGCTCCGTCTTTGATTTGTCGAACGCGCAGGTGGCAAAAACCCTGGGCGCAAAAGTGATCATCGTGACGCAGGGAGGAATTGGCCGGCCGATTGATGAAGTTTGCCTGAACCAGGCGTTGTTTGAAAAGGAAGGCATCGAAATCATCGGTGTGATCATCAATAAAGTGCTCAATGACAAATTGGATTTTATTGCCGATTTCGCGCGGCGCGGCCTCAAGCGAAAAGGCTTGGACCTGCTGGGCGTATTGCCGCATGAGGAAGTACTTTCGAGCCCGACGGTGGATTTGATTCGCGAAGAACTGAATGCCACGATGCTCAATGTCAGCGGCGATTTGCAAAATCTTGTCGAAGACGTGGCGGTGGGCGCGATGGGCGCGCACAATGCGCTACATCTCTTCAAGCCAGGTGTGTTGCTGATCACACCGGGCGACCGCGAAGATATTATTCTCGCCGCGCGCGCGAGTTTGGAAGGTCAGAAAGGCCCGATGATGGCGGGAATCGTTCTGACTGGAAATCTGAAACCCAGCGCGAGTGTGTTGAAACAAATTCGCGCGATGCCGATTCCCGTTTTGCTCGCGGAGAAGGACAGTTATCACGTGGCTTCGCGGGTGCATGACTTGACCGTCAAAACGCGGCCCGGTGACGCGCAAAAAATCACGCTCATCCGCGACCTCATCGCGAAACACGTGGACGTGCAACGCATCTTGACCAAACTTTAAAATGTCTTCTCCCCTGCCCCTCAATCCGGCGCTGGAAAATGTGCCCGTGTATCAACCCGGCCGCCCCATCGAAGAAGTGGCGCGCGAACTCGGATTGCCCGCCAGCGACATCATCAAACTCGCGTCGAACGAAAATCCGCTGGGCCCTTCGCCTGCCGCGCTGGCCGCGATGCAAAAGGCCATCGCGCAGTTGCACCTTTACCCGGATGGAAATGCGTTTTACCTGAAACAAAAGCTGGCGGAAAAATTGGGACTCAACACCTCGAACTTGATTCTCGGCAACGGCTCGAATGAGATCATCGAATTTGTCGGACACGCGATGCTTGCGCCTGGCGCGGAGGTGATCGTATCGCAATATTGTTTTGCCGTTTATCCGATCGTCACCCGGATCTTTGGCGCAAATCTGGTTGAAATTCCGGCACGCGACTATGGACACGATCTGCCGGCGATGCTCGCGGCCATCACGCCCAAGACAAAAGTTATTTTTGTCGCGAACCCGAATAACCCCACCGGCACGCTGGCATCGCGCGCGGACATCCTGCGGTTGATCGAACAAGTCCCGCAAAATATTTTGCTCGCGATGGATGAGGCTTACATTGAATTTTTGGACGAGCCGCTGGATTTACTACCCCTGATCCGTTCCGGCAAACATCCGAATTTGCTGCTCATGCGGACATTCTCGAAAATTTATGGCTTGGCTGGTTTGCGGCTTGGCTACGGAATCGCCCAGCCGGAATTGATCGCCGCGCTGGAAAAAATCCGCCAGCCTTTCAACATCAATTCCGTCGCCCAGGCTGGCGCGCTGGCGGCGCTGGACGATACGGCGCATGTGGAGAAAACACGGACTAACAATTCGGAAGGACTGAAATTTATAGCCACAGCCTTACAGCAAATGCGATTGGAGATCATTCCGTCGTCCGCGAATTTCATTCTCGCGCGCGTCGGCGAGGGAGTGAAGGTTTTTAATGAATTGCAGAAGCTGGGGGTCATTGTGAGGCCGCTGGCGGGGTATCAGTTGCCGGAGTGGATTCGCATCTCCATCGGCAGCGCGCAGGAAAACGCACGTTGCGTGATGGCGTTGAAAAAAATTTTGCGAACTTAATATCTGCCTTGGTTTGTCTCGAACTGCGACCCGCCCACATTGACACTAACAAATGCCGTGATACCCTTAATCAGGAATGAAAAAATACACCGCAGTTGTTGAGCGATGCCCCGAAACAAATCTTTTTGTGGGATTCATTCCCGGCTTTCCGGGCGCACATTCTCAAGGCGCGACTTTGGATGAGTTAAACCAAAATTTAGTTGAGGTCGTGGAGATGCTTTTGGAGGACGGAGAGCCAAAGCTCGAAGCTGAATTTGTCGGCACGCAAACCGTAAACGTTGGCTGATTATGGGAAACATCCCGGTTTTAAAACCGCGAGAAGTTTGCGCAATCTTGTCAAAACTTGGATTCCATGAAGTTCGTCAACGAGGTTCCCATATTCAGTATCGTCACGCCGATGGTCGTGGAACAACCGTGCCGTTTCATTCGGGCCGGGACATTTCCCCATTTCTCTTGCGACAAATCGCCAAAGACATCGGAATGACAGCGCACGATTTCATTGGCCACCGGTAAGGTTTGTGACCCAGTGAAATTAATATTGAATCCCCGCCAAAAGAGATTACTTATCAGTCGAGTAAATTGATTAAATAAAGTGAAACTCACTGACCTGCGGGGCATCCTGCAATACATTCCGCGTTTTCGGGAGAAGACGTTCATCCTCAGCATTGATGGCGCGATCATCACGGACGAAAATTTTGGCAATATCCTCCTCGATATCGCCGTCCTGCGCTCGCTGAATATTCGCGTGGTGCTGACTCACGGCGCCGCCGCGCAGGTCAAGGCGCTGGCCGAGGAACAAAATGTCAAGGCGTCCGACCTCGACGGCAGCGGCATCACCGACGCCGAAACGCTCAAGCTGGCGTTGACGGCGGCGAACCGTTTGACGCACGAAATCCTCGAAGGACTTTCGGCCAATGATTTGCGCGCGGCTTCGTCGAATGCGATCATCGCGCATCCGCTGGGAATCATCCAGGGCGTGGATCATTTGTTTACCGGCAAGGTTGAGCGCGTGGATGTGGAATTGCTCCAGACGCTGCTGAGCCAAGGCATCGTGCCGGTCATTCCGCCGCTGGGATTCGACGGCGATGGAAAAACGTATCGCGTGAATTCTGACAGTGTGGCGGTCGCGGTGGCGGATGCGCTCAAGGCGACCAAATTAATTTTTATCACCGCGCAGGACGGGTTGCTGCTTCAGGGGCAATTAATCCGCCAGATGATCGTGGCCGATTTGAACGCGCTGCTCGCCAAGCAAAGTTTCGCGCCTGACATGATGTCCAAGGCGCGGCACGCGGCGGCGGCTTGCAACGCGGGTGTCCAGCGCGTGCATGTGATCAACGGGCGCGTGGATGAAGGTTTGCTGGCGGAAGTATTTTCCAATGAAGGCATCGGCACGCTCATCTACGCGAACGAATATCAGCAGGTGCGCCCGGCGAAGAAAAAGGACATCCGCAGCATCCAGGTATTGACCAAAAACTCGGTTGACAATGAGGAGTTGGTGAAGCGCACGCGCACGATTTTAGAAAAACAGCTTAACGATTTTTACATTTTTGAAATTGATAAAAATCCGGTGGCGTGCGTGGCGCTGCATGTTTATCCCGACGTGAACAAAGGCGAACTGGCGTGTTTATATGTCAGTCCTTCGCACGAGAATGAAGGCATCGGACAAAAGCTGATTCAATTTGTCGAAACGAAGGCGCGGGAATCAGGCTTGAGCGAATTGCTGGCGCTTTCGACGCAGGCGTTCACTTATTTCCAATCGAAGGCGGGATTTGTCGAAGGCACACCGGATGATTTGCCGCCGATGCGCCGGGAAAAATACGATCAAAGCGGGCGCAACTCGAAGGTGCTGGTTAAGAAATTAGTGAAGCCGGTGCCGGCGTAAAAAATTTTGTTATTTATTGGAGGGTTATCCGACCGTTTGCAAGCCGCAGCCACAGAGCGCACTTGTCAGAATCTCACTTTTGGGGAAATCTAGCACACGATGAAAAACAAACCATCCGCCAGCAAGAAAGTGGATCCATTGCGTCCTTACTCGAGCCAGGTGCTCGACGGCCCGGAGCGCGCCGCCAGCCGCGCGATGCTTTATCCGGTCGGTTTCAAGCCGGAAGATTTCAAGAAACCCGTGATCGGCATCGCTTCGACCTGGAGCATGGTCACGCCGTGCAATATGCACATTGATAAGCTCGCGCTCGAAGCCGAAAAAGGCGCGAACGAAGCGGGCGGCAAGGCGATTATCTTCAATACCATCACGGTTTCCGATGGCATTTCGATGGGTTCAGAAGGCATGAAATATTCGCTGGTATCACGCGAGGTGATCGCCGATTCCATCGAGACGGTGGTCGGCTGCGAAGGGATGGACGGTTTCGTGGCGATCGGCGGTTGCGATAAAAATATGCCGGGCGCAATGATGGCCATCGCGCGAATGAACCGCTCGGCGGTGTTCGTTTACGGCGGCACGATCCTGCCCGGCTGCATCACCGGCGACACGCGCAAGCTCGACGTGGTTTCCGTGTTTGAGGCGGTCGGCGCGCATGCGAATAAAAAAATCTCCGACGCTGAATTGCTCGCGATCGAGTCGTGCGCAATTCCCGGTCCAGGTTCCTGCGGCGGCATGTACACCGCGAACACGATGGCCAGCGCGATTGAAGCATTGGGAATGAGTTTGCCGAATAGCTCGGCGCAAGTTGCGATTTCGCCCGCGAAGAAAAAAGACTCGCTGCAAGCGGGCGCGGCGGTGGTGAATCTGATCAAGCGCGGCATCAAGCCCCGCGACATCATGACGCGCAAGGCGTTTGAAAATGCCATCACGGTTGTGATTGCGCTGGGTGGCTCGACAAACGCCGTGTTGCATTTGCTTGCGATGGCGAATGCGGCTGAAGTGAAACTTGGCCTAGATGATTTTACACGAATCGGCAAACGCGTTCCGGTGCTGGCGGATTTGAAACCGAGCGGAAAACATTTGATGTCCGAGTTGGTCGCCATCGGCGGCATCCGTCCGCTAATGAAGATGCTGCTCGATGCCGGATTGCTGCATGGCGAGTGTCTCACCGTGACGGGCCAGACCTTGCGCGACGACCTCGCGAGTGTGCAACCGTATCCCGCCAGCCAGACGATCATCTATCCGCTCGACAAACCGATCAAGAAGGACAGCCATTTGGTGGTGCTTTATGGAAATCTCGCGGCGGAAGGTGCCGTGGCAAAAATCAGCGGCAAGGAAGGCTTGCGTTTCACCGGCAAGGCGATTGTTTTTGAATCCGAAGAAAAAGCGCTCACGGCGATTCTCGACGGCACGGTAAAAAAAGGCCACGTGATCGTGATTCGCTACGAAGGGCCGAAAGGCGGACCCGGCATGCGCGAAATGCTTTCACCGACTTCGGCGATTATGGGCAAAGGTTTGGGCAAGGAAGTAGCGTTGATAACGGACGGGCGATTTTCCGGCGGCAGCCACGGTTTCGTGGTGGGCCACGTGACGCCGGAGGCATACGTCGGCGGCGCGCTGGCGCTGGTGAAAAACGGCGACACGATCACCATTGATGCGGAGCGGCGGGAATTGACTTTGGATGTTTCCGCGGCGGAAATGAAGAAGCGGCGCAAAGCGTGGAAAGCGCCAAAACCCCGTTACACGCGCGGTGTGCTCGCCAAGTACGCGCACCTCGTCACTTCAGCGACGTACGGCGCTGTGACGGATCAGAACTTGAAATTATAAATCGTTCCTCGACGAAGCGAAGCGGTCATGGAGTGAATAATCCACTCCATGACGAACACGCACCAGCGCAAAAGCTTCATCATTTGCCCGTCATTATTGCAAGATTGCGAACGGCACAGCTCCTGCTTTTCTGAGAGCGTAACCCAGGTGATGATATACGCGAAGGCGGCGAGGATTACGACACTCGCTCCGTCCTGAGCGGCACCGGGTTGTTACTCGAAAGGAATCGTTATGCGCAGTGCAAAATCGTTGGCCGTATTTAAACGAGCGGCTCTTCCTGCAATCCTCGCGGTCAGCCTCACCGCCTTGGCCGATACGTCTCCGATGACGGCCGTTGGCGATAGTGCGTCCAAGCCCGCCAATCCCACGACCGCAACCGCGCCCAAAAACGACCGGGAATTGGAGCGTGAAATCCTCATTGCGTTGACGCACGACAATATCAACAACGGCACCGTTTATCGAAATGTAAAAATCGTCGCCAGCAATGGCCGCGTCACCTTCAGCGGTTCAGTTAAAAATGAGAAGCTGCACACGAAGCTGATACACATCGCATCCGGCGTGGTGGATGCCACGAACATCCGGGACAACGTGCTCGTGAAATAGTTTCCGCGGCGGCAGGGGCGCATGCGACTAGCGCGCCCGGTCAGCCGGGATATTTTCCGCTGATGTAATCTTCCATTTGGTTCAACGCCTGGGTCTGCGCGCTGATGATCCAGTTGACGAGATCGCCGATGGAAATGATGCCCACCACCTTCTCGCCATCGAGAACCGGCAAATGGCGGACACGATGTTCCGTCATCAGGCGCATGCATTCCTCGACCGTGTGCGACGGTGTCACGGAAATGACCGGCATGGAAATGATTTCCTTTACGGCGGTGGTCTTGGACGATTTGCCTTTGAGCACGACTTTGCGCGTGTAATCGCGTTCCGAAAACATGCCCATCAAATTGCCGCCGCTCATCACAAGCAGCGCGCCGATATTTTTATCGGACATCAGTTTGATGGCGTCGAACACGGTGTCCTGCGGAGCGACGGAGCAGAGCGCGCGAGGTTTTTGGTTCAGTAACGAATCTATGGTGCCGGAGATATGCATGGTTAATCCTCCATCGGTGAATTGCGGGCCGTGAGAAACGCTTGCGGATACAACCATTGCGCGAGGCCATGAGGCCATTGCCAGTCCAACAAGTGTTCGAGGGTACGCATGTTTGAACGGGAACTTGGGTTGATTTACGATAACCCAGGAATGGCCTTTGTAAAGGCGCGAATTCAGCGCGCGCCAGGAAGATCATTCGTGCGCACCGCGCTCGCGCAACAAATCAATCAAGCTGTTGTCGAGTGATAATTTTGCCAAGTCGAGAGTAGTACGACCATCAGGTCCGCGGGCATTGATGTCCGCGCCATTCGAGAGCAATGCGGCGGCAGCATCGCGGCGTCCGGCGAAGGCCGTCCACAACAACGGCGTCAGCCCGCGCTTATCGCGCACGTCCACTTTCGCCCCATAGTGGACCAGAAGTTTCACCAAGTCAGGATCGCCCAGGTTCGCGGCCACGTGCAAAGGCGTCCAGCCTTTGCTGGGATCTACGTCCGCATTCGCCAGCGTTGGATGAGCCTGAAGCAATTTCTCAACTTGCGAAATGTCTCCGGAATAAAGCGCGCGCCGAAATTCGACCGTGTGATTGGCAGTGCGTAAAAATACGAACGCCACCACTGCCGCCACGATGGCGATTGAAACGATGATCTTCCACGATTTCATTTCAATCACTCATCAAAAAATTATTCACCGGTTTTATGAAATACCAATTCGCCATTGCTGGCGCTGACCGTGATGTTGTCGCCGGGCTTGAATTCGCCGGCGAGCACCTTCATCGCCAGCGGATCAAGCACTTGCTCCTGGATCGTGCGCTTCAACGGGCGCGCGCCGAATTGCGGATCATACCCTTCGCTTGCCAGTAATTTTCTCGCGTCGGCGTCGGCGTTCAAATGCAAATTTTGTCCGGCCAGGCGCTTTTCAAGGCGATGCAACTGAATGTCCACGATGGATTCAAGCTGTTCTTCGGTGAGATTATGGAAAATGATAATGTCATCCACGCGGTTCAAAAACTCGGGGCGAAATTGCGACTTCAATTCCATGCGCACAAGCCGCTCCATCTCGGCGTGGGCCTTCGGATCAATTTTATCGGCATCGTAAAATTCCTGGATGATCGGCGAGCCGATATTGCTGGTCATAATGATGATGGTGTTCTTGAAATCCACCGTCCTCCCCTGCCCGTCTGTCAGCCGCCCGTCATCGAGCACTTGCAGCAGCACATTAAAAACGTCCGAGTGCGCTTTTTCGATTTCATCCAGCAGCACCACGCAATAAGGCCGGCGCCGCACGGCTTCACTGAATTGCCCGCCTTCCTCGTAACCGATATATCCGGGCGGCGCACCGATCAACCGCGCCACGGTGTGCTTCTCGGTGTATTCGCTCATGTCAATGCGTACCATCGCATTTTCATCGTCGAATAAAAATTCCGCGAGCGCGCGCGCTAGCTCCGTTTTTCCAACCCCTGTCGGGCCGAGAAAAATAAACGAGCCCACCGGCCGGCCGGGATCCTGCAAACCGCTGCGTGAACGCCGCACGGCATTCGCAATGGCAGTGATCGCTTCCTTTTGGCCGACGACGCGTTGTTGCAAACGCTGTTCCATGTCCATGAGTTTGTTGCGCTCGCCTTCGAGCATGCGGCTCACGGGAATGCCGGTCCACGCCGACACCACTTGCGCAATGTCTTCCTCGGTGACTTCTTCATTCAACAAACGGCTCTCCTGTTGCATCTCGTGAAGGCCCTCCTGCGCCGCCGCCAATTTCTTTTGCAAATCGGGAATCGTCCCGTACTGAATTTGCGCGGCGAGATTCAAATCGCCGGTGCGCTGCGCCGCTTCCTGTTCCTGGCGCGCGGCTTCCAGTTGGGAATTAATGATGCCCGCCGCGTTGATCGAGGCTTTTTCATTTTGCCATTGGGCCTTGAGTTTGCTCGCCTGCTCTTTGAAATTCGCCAGGTCGCGTTCCAATTTTTTCAAACGCTCAGCCGAGGCCTCATCTTTTTCTTTCCTGAGCGCCGCCTGCTCAATTTCGAGTTGCATGATCTGGCGTTCGAGTTTGTCAATTTCCACGGGCATGGAATCAAGTTCCATGCGCAGGCGCGAGGCCGCTTCATCCATCAAATCCACCGCCTTGTCCGGAAGAAAACGATCGGTGATGTAGCGATTGGATAAGGTTGCCGCCGCAATCAACGCCGCGTCCTGGATGCGAATGCCGTGATGCACTTCATAACGCTCTTTCAAACCGCGCAAAATCGCGATGGTCGCTTCCACCGACGGTTCATTTACGTAGATGGGTTGGAAGCGGCGTTCCAGCGCGGCATCTTTTTCGATGTGCTTGCGATATTCGTCGAGCGTGGTCGCGCCGATGCAGCGCAATTCGCCGCGCGACAACTGCGGCTTGAGCATATTCGCCGCGTCCGCCGCGCCTTCCGCAGCGCCCGCGCCGACGAGCGTGTGCAATTCATCAATGAACAAAATGACGCGCCCTTCGCTGGCGGTGATCTCTTTGAGAAATGCCTTGAGACGATCCTCAAATTCGCCGCGATATTTCGCGCCGGCAATCATCGCGCCCAAATCCATCGCGACCAATTTTTTGTTCTTCAAAGACTCTGGAACATCACCACTGACAATACGGCGAGCCAAGCCTTCGGCAATCGCAGTTTTTCCAACACCCGGTTCGCCGATGAGCACGGGATTATTTTTAGTGCGGCGCGTCAAGACCTGCATCACCCGGCGGATTTCCTCATCGCGGCCAATGACGGGATCAATCTTGCCTTCGCGGGCAAGCGCGGTGAGATCGCGGCCATATTTTTCCAGCGCGCGAAATTTTCCCTCGGGATTTTCGTCGGTGACGCGCTGGTTGCCGCGCAATTCAGCAAGCGCCTTCAAGACATCATTGGCCTTGATGCCTGACGACTTAAATAATTTTTTCAGCTCCGGACCGCCTTCCTGCATCAAACCAAGAAGCAAATGTTCCGTGCTGATATATTCGTCCTTGAGCTTTTTCGCCTGCTCTTCGGCGGCGGCAAGCGATTGTTTAAAGGCCGTGCTCAAAAATGGTTCAGCCACGTTCTGAACTTTGCCACGGCGGTCCAGAATCGCCTTGAGATCGGCATTCAGTTTGGGAAGCGGCACGCCGAGTTTTTGCAACAGCGGTTCGATGAGGCCGTCATCGGGTTCGAGCAATGCCGCGAAGAGATGTTCGCCATCCACTTCCTGGCTCGAATATTCCTGCGCGATGCGCAATGCGGATTGCATCGCCGCCTGTGCTTTGGTGGTAAATCGTTCAGCAGCCATAATTCATTCAACCTTAACCGGCAAGACCCATGCCTGCCCTTGGCGTCAATATAGCAAGCTTTTGAAAATATAAAACAGTTTCGGCGGCGAAATAATTTTTCGACTTGGACACTCTTTGTCCATCCCCTGTGGATAACCTTGGCGCGTAAACATGAAAGGCACTTTGGTTATGACAAATAAAAATCAAATGGAACTGGGATTTGAAACCGCCAATCGCTGCCCGCGCGTTGCCCAGCGTGACCGCCGCCAGAACCGCGCGCATTGGTGGTTCGGCCAAATGCGCCAGGTCGTGGATCGCGCCTTTGAATGGGAACCCGCGCCGCGCCTCAAGCCTGAACAGATTTTGCTCACCGAAAGCCAGCCTCGCGGCTGACCGATTTCCGAATGCGGCGACGCGCCAGGGAGGTGGTGTCGTCTCTTCGGTCCTGCCGGCCCGGCGTTGCAACCCGCCAACTTCACTTGCAGCGCCGGGCTATTTTTTTACGCGCGAATGTTCGCGCGTTATTTTTTTGTGGTTTGATGGTCGTATCCCGTGGTGATGAATTTTCGTATGACGCTGAGTTCAGTTTCTCCAGCGATCGTGTGGGCCTTGACGAATTCGTGCCACTCGATTTGGATGCCCGCGTCTTTCAACTGCTGAATTTGCTGGCGTACCGCGGCAAACGGAATGATCGGGTCTTGCGTGCCATGAGTGATGAGGATGCGTTGTTGTTTGGCCAGCGGCGTAAGATCACGAATGGATTCTTCCGGTTCATGCACGTAACCGCTGATACCCACCAACCCCGCAAACAAATGCGGATAACGCAAACCGACTTCAATCGTCATCAGGCAGCCTTGCGAGAAGCCGGAGAGAATCGTTTGCTCCGTGGGAAAATCGGCGGCGCGCTGGGCGTCGAGCAATTCAAAAAGCATTTTCCGGCTGCGCAAAACTCCGTCCGCTGGCTCGCCGGCAAAATCGTACCACGAATAACCGCCGTAATAGGCATCGGGCGCATTGACGAGCAGGTAATTCATCCACGGAAGATTCAACGCTTCAGGCAGCCAGCGAAAACCCGCGCTGCTGTCACCGAGCCCATGCAGCATGATCATGAGGCGCGAACTTTTGTTGAGCGCAGGAATGAATTCAGTTTTGAGCATGCGTTAGGATGGGACAGACGCACAAAAGCGCAAATAATTTTTGCCGCGAAGCTGCAAAAAAATTCCACGGTCTCACGCCGTCGAATTGAAATCACATCAAGGCTTGGCGGGCTCGTACCAATCACCACGCAACCAGTCGGCGATGAGGCCGATAGATTGCGAAGTCAAAATTTGTTTCTCGCCAAACGCGGGCATGTGGTCGTTGTGGTCGCCGTAGAAATTGGGATGCGCCGGGTTATTGAGAAACTTCACCAGCCATTCGCGCGAACCCCAGCCGGTCAAATCCGGCGCGGTGGCGTTCTCGTCCGGCTCGCGAAGCTGATGGCAATCCGCGCAGCCGATGGCATCGCGGAAAAGCGCGCGGCCTTCGACGATGTCCGCCGCGTCGTGCGCATCGCTTAACGCTTGCGATTTTAATTGCGCCTCGGCGGAGACGGCCGCGATGACTTTTTGGAGTTGGGCTTTTTGTTCAGGCATGTAGTGGGCGACTTTGGTTTTTACAAATTTCGGCATCTTACCGTCGCGCAATTTTGTCGCGCCAAAATAATTCGTGCTGCTGACGCACTCAGGATCGAGCAAGCCCGCCAGCCACGCGCGCGAACCAAAATCCGCGAGGTCGGACGCATGTTGCGGATCTTTCACAAAATTACCCAGGCCATCGTGGCCGTTATAACGATGGCAACTGGCGCAATTTTTTGCGAACAGCTTCGGACCTTGCGTGAACGGGTCGTTGCGCAAAAGCGTGATTGCGCCACCCGCGGGAACGCCCGTCGGCGAATCCGCCAGTTGCTTCACGCGCTCGGCTTCGAGCCTCGCAGCTTTCACCGCGGCCTGATAAGATGAATTATGCGCATCACCGGAAAACGCGATGGACGCGAGCAACCCGGCGCACACGAACACGCACGCGAGAAAGCCGATGTTGAACCGATGCCCCGACGGCGAGCGCCCGATGAAGGGCATGAGAAAAATAATCGTCATCACAATTCCCGGAATGATGATCGCGCCCATGATTTCCATTTGCGCCGGAAAATATTTCAGGAATTGGTAGAGGAATAAAAAATACCATTCGGGCCGCGCCGCCGAGTAAGGCTCAGAGGGGTCGGCGGGCGCGCCCAGTTCCGCGCCCAGCGGACCCGACGTGCCGAACAACCGATGCCGCACGATCAGGAAACTCAAAGTCGCCGCAATCGCCAGACACACAACGGCATTTCGCAACGCTTGGTCTGGCCAAAACGGAGCATCGGGTTTTCTTGAAGATTGAGCGCCTTTGAATCCGTGCCGGCGAAATAAATACGCGTGAATGATCAGCAACGCGATCAACGTGCCCGGCAAAATTCCGGCATGTATGCCAAAAAATCTTGTCAGCGTCAGTTGCCCATAATCCGGGCCGCCGATGAGAATCGTTTGCAACTTTTGTCCTATCACCGGCACGATACCCAAAATATTCATCGCGACCTTCGTGGCCCAAAAACCTTTTTGATCCCACGGTAATTGATAACCCGTCAGCGCCATGAACAGCACGACTTGAATCAGCAACAGCGTGAACCAAAAATTCACTTCGCGCGGTGCCTTGTAAGCGCCGCCGATCACTACCTGCATGAGATGTAACGCGAGCACCACCGGCAGAATTTGCGCCGTGTAATGATGCAGCCCGCGCAACATCCAACCGCCCGCGACGTGGTTCTGCAGATAGTTGACACTCTCCCACGCCGTCTGCGTGCTCGGACTATAGCTCAGCCAAAGTGCGACGCCCGTGACGAATTGGATGAAGATGCAAAAGATGACCGCCGTCCCCGTCGCGTAACGCCATCGCGAACCGCCGGGAATATTTGCGAAAAATAAATCCTCCACCAGTTGGCGGAACCCAGTGCGCTGGTCGAGCCAGTCGAGCGCGCCCTTCATGCGACGGGAATTTTCTCCGCGCGACCCGCCTCGAAATTCTCAAAGCGCACCCAAACCGACCCATCCGCGCGCACCTCCACCTCGAGCGAATCCAATCCCCGCGCCGCCGGACTTGTCAACGCCGCGCGACTGCCATCCACCTTGAAACTGCTATTGTGACACGGGCAAATAAATTGTCCCCGCTCACCGGAAAAATCCACGAAACAACCCGCGTGCGGACAAACCACATTCAACGCCTCCACACTCCGTTCCCCCGTGCGCCGCAAATACACCGCGCCGATCGGCGCATCCGCATATTTATTCCACGCATCCGTGCGCGGCGCCAGCACCGGAAACTTTCGCGGGACGCCATCATTCGGCAGCGCTTCAAGCGAAGTCACCCGCACACTGGAAATGCTCTCGCCCGCTCGCCGCAAAGGGTCCGTCAAAACGAAAAACGCGGCCAGACTTGGAACCAGCGCGGCGATTCCCGTGATCACCACGGCGAATGCCCCTTTGAAAAAAGAGCGGCGGCCGGATTTTGCGGATGCTGGTTGAGATTGCATGCTCATAAGGTTGGACTCACGAACCCATGCAAATATTCCCGCGAAAGACTCGCGACTGGCGATGGCATTGGCGCGCCCAGTGGGGAGCGCGCGGCGGCTTATTTCCCGTACTTGCCGCGCCTCTCGTCCTCAGATTTATCAATCGGGAAAAAAGCGGCCGCCAGCAACGCCGGCCCAAAACAAAGAGCCAAACCCAGCGGCACACACCAAAGACCCCAATAATTAGTATCCATACCACCCAAAGATAAGCGCCCGCCCGCCCCTTGGCAACAGAAAGTCACCGGCGCAAACCCCATCATGATTTCGCCCGGCCAATATACATTTCAAAGAGCAAAATAGACTCCCCATCCCCGCCTCCATCCGCAAAACTCATCCAATGAATTTCGTCCGCGCCAAATTCCCCTTCCTCATCGCCGCGCTCATCGCCCTTTGCTCCTGCCACACCGCGCCATCACCGGCCCCGCGCGCCGATTACCCCGCGCACTGGTGGACACCCATTCCCACCAACGGCGCACCCGCGTGGGAAATCCTTCCCCAATCCGCCCGTCCCGGCGAAGTCATCCTCTCCAAGCGCAACGAACTCGGCATCCTCTCCAACTTCGCCCCCACACCCTTCACCTTCCACGGCCACCGCTACGCCAGCCTCGAAGGCTTTTGGCAAATGATGAAATACCCCGAGAACACCGCCGACCCTCGCGCCCAATTCCCCGGCCTCACCTGGCCCTTCACCCGCGCAAAAGTCGCCCAACTCACCGCCTTCGACGCCAAACACGCCGGCGACCTCGCCGACCGCAATATGAAAACCATGGGCATCACTTGGATCACCTTCGAAGGCCGCCGCATGGAATACCGCCCCGCCCAACCCGGCCAACACTATCAACTCATCGTCGCCGCCACCCGCGAGAAAGTCCGCCAAAACCCTGAAGTCCAAAAAATCCTCCTCGCCACCGGCCACCTCATCCTGCGACCCGACCACCACCAGGAACCCGACGCCCCCGCCGCCTGGCACTACTATGAAATCCTCACCCAAATCCGCACCGAACTCCAACAAGGCAAATTTCATTAGCGTCCACGGGGAGCACAGGCGCCTGATAGCTGAAAACAGAAGTTGATTTTTTATCAGCAGTAAGCCAAACACTATTGGCATGATTAAAGATGGACATGGATTATAGTCACATATGATTCCTGCTACTCTACATGGAGTCGAATTGCGAATCATCCGCCAACGACTTGGCCTCTCACAAGCAAAATTAGCTGAGATTACGGGCGTGCCCCAAGCAGATCTTTCCGCATTCGAGCTTGGCAAATTATTATTGGATAACCCCGAAATTGATCGCGTAAACAATGTGCTCGCAAACACAAATGCAGTACAACTTATTGCTGGCCGAAAAAAAAGATATCGCCAGCATCAATACGGCCCTTCCTTCAGGGATCCGACACGAATCTCAATGATGCGCAGAACCGGCGAAAATGAAAAGTATATCAAATTATTATTGCTTCTCGATAAGCAGCGGAATCGCACTGCGAACAACCCTCCCTTAGCGCTTTCTCTTTTTTCAGGATGTGGGGGATTTAGCACGGGCTTTTCCTGGGCCGGATTCAAAATTCAGGGCTTCTTAGAGATAAATCCTGAATTTAGGAAAATTTATCAGAACAATTTTCCGAACGCCAAAGAACTTGGAACAGATATAACCAAGGTGACAGAAAACGAAATTAGGGGATGGAAACAGAAAAACGAATCTGTTGACGTAATCATTGGCGGCCCTCCGTGCCAAGGTTTTAGCTTGTCTGGAAAACGTAAAACCGATGATTCCCGAAATACATTGTTTGAACATTACCTGCGAGTGGTTGCCGAAATACGGCCAAAGGTTGCCGTTCTTGAGAATGTTAGATTGCTTGCGTCAATGCGATTTCCTGACGGCAGTTTTGTTGGAGAATCAATTTACGAAGGGTTTCAGAGGCTTGGATATTTAGTTAAGGCCTTTGAGGTTAATGCGAGAGATTACGGGGTGCCTCAACATCGAGAGCGTATTCTGTTTGTGGCTGTCAGAAAAGACCAGCGGCTAGCCCCTTCAATTCCTCATCCCATGCATTGTCACGAAAAGGATTTATTCCTTGGAAAACTGCCTTACCGGTCATTTGCTGACGCCTGTTCGGACTTGGAATTTTTGGAGTCAGGAGAAAAGTCAGATGTCGACCCCCTTCATGAAGCCGTAAGTCATCCCAAGCATGTAATTGATTGGTTATGGAATGTTCCACAGGGTGCAAGCGCGCACGATAATGAAAATCCCACGATGCGCCCCCCCTCTGGTTATAATACAACCTACAAACGGCAAGTTTGGCTGGAACCGGCTTCAACTATTCAAACCACATTCGGGATGATTTCCGGCTGTCGCAATGTCCATCCAATCGCGACGCGAGCTTTGACCATCCGAGAGGCAGCAAGAATTCAATCATTTCCGGATACTTACAAGTTTTCTGGGTCGTTAGGGACAATTAGGACATCAATCGGTAATGCGGTGCCTCCTTTGCTCGCTTATTATATTGGCTGCCATTTAAAACAGAACCTCAACTAATTTTATAAAAATATCCGGCCTCCAAGTTAAATTGCAGTTGGTTGGGGTGCTGAGCTTGTCCGCCACGTTGCATTTGGATGATGCCAAAACGCGGAGCATCGTGAAAAACTCCTGCCGGATCCTTATAAGAACCTTTTTTAACGGAATAGGTCTTCTTTGAAAATCGTCCATAAGCTTTTGATAGTTCAATAAGCTCCTCAATACTGTAAATAGCCATTTCGGCAATATTCCAAGTTGATGAAGCTTTGGCTTTGTGTATTAGATAATCTGGTGTGAATGGGTCATCTAAATAAGCCTTTTGGAATAGAAGCCGGGAAATCTCATTTTGTTTTTTCTGAAAAATTGTTTCCCATTCTTGCCGTCCAGATGGATCTATTTCCTCCCAAAACCAGCGCCGTGGATCGCTAACCCGCCCTTGTAACGCGGCAGGATCATCCATCGGGCGACACCCTGTATCACCACAAAACTGTTTCAAAGCCTTTAGGGCCATGGATGAAACGTGGATCTCATTTCGTATAAGCAGATTTGTAAAACCTTGGGCGGTCGTAAAATATAGTTGAGCATTCGTCGGCGTCTTGTTGTTGCACTGTTTCGTGGAAACTCCAACCGTCGCGGACAGAGAATTGTTCCATTCAAAGGTAATTACCAAGTCGCTCTTGCACCTTTTGACTGTAACTCCATTAATATTTAGCCACCTTACACCTTCTTCCGATGTTGCCAGTGTTCCCGTTGAGATGGCAAAAGCTCGCTTAATCACCGATTCACGCTGCGCTCGACAGATATAGTCAAGGAGTTTGATTGCCGGATCCCCAATGAATACATGGCCTTGACCCAAATCACTCATCGGCCGTGGATATGTTAATGCGTTGATTTCCTGGGCAATATGTTCTTCAAAAGTATGGCCTCCGTGTCTTCCGAGAATTCCGGCTTGGATTTGGAGCGCATGGACTTCATTAAGCGGAGTGAGAGCCATTACTTCTTGTCCTCAAAGACAAAAAACTCCTTAACCTCGACCTTTAGAGCCCTGGCATAGTCCGTCAGGCTTGCTACGGAAGGAGCATTTATCCCTCGCTCCACAAGACTGATGAACTCAACGGACCTGCCGACCCTCTCGGCAAGCTGCTCTTGCGTAAGATTCCGTCTGCGACGAAGTTCGGCAATACGGCGACCTAATTTCTTTTGAAGCACACAGTTTACTATCAGTTGTGCCAATGGTAAGCCACGTAGCTAAACTACGTGTCCATTTGTGAGTTTGTCTGCCTCCGTTTGAGCAATAACTTCCTTTAAGATTCTATCGCGTAACCAGCTTTGATGTTTGATCCTTTTCTCTTCCACCCACCACCGTCTCCCCCATAAACGCATGCTCAATCCCCTCGCCATCCACCGCCAAATCCGATGCCGTTTTGATAAAATCCAACCCGCAAAACGTGAACCCCGCCCCCATTTCAATCTCACAAAATTTCGTATCCATGCCCGCAATTTTACCCATCCCCTCCCTCAACTGCTGTCCAACCCAATTTAAAGCCCACGACTACCACCAAATCATCATCCTTTCTTGCTGAAAACTGAAAACTTGAAACTTGAAACTTCCCCCAATTCCGCACTCCGCACTCCGCATTCCGCATTGAACTCATTTCCCCTCTGCGCCTCTGCGCCTCTGCGTCAAACCCGGCTGCAATTAACCGTAATCTCACGCCCCACACCAACGCCCGTGTCCAAACTCTTGGTAAAAACTTGAAACTTGAAACTCTTCCTTTAACTTCCCTTCATGGTCTTGGTCAATCAGCCCCTCGTCATTGCCGGTCGCGAATTCGCCTCCCGTCTCATCCTTGGGACCGGAAAATTCTCCGCGCCCGAAGCCATGCGCGACGCCCTCGCCGCCAGCGGCACCGGCATCGTCACCGTCGCCCTGCGCCGCGCCGACCTTTCCGGCAAGCGCGATCCTTTTGCCAACATCCTCGAATACATTGACCCGCAAAAATACCTGCTCCTGCCCAACACCAGCGGTGCCATGAACGCCGAAGAAGCCGTCCGCCTCGCGCGCCTTGCCGTCGCCGCCGGACTGCCCAAATGGGTGAAACTCGAGATCCATCCCGACCCGCGCTATCTTCTGCCCGACCCCATCGAGACCCTCAAAGCCGCCGAAATCCTCGTCAAGGAAGGCTTCACCGTCTTGCCATATATCAATGCCGACCCCGTCCTCGCCAAACGCCTTCAGGATGTGGGAACCGCCACCGTCATGCCCCTCGGCTCGCCCATTGGTTCCAATCGCGGCATCCAGACCCGCGACCAGATTCGCATCATCATCGAGCAAGCCACCGTTCCCGTCATCGTGGATGCCGGCATCGGCGCGCCCAGCCACGCCGCCGAAGCCTTGGAACTCGGAGCCGACGCCGTCCTCGTCAACACCGCCATCGCCATCGCCGGCGATCCCAACCGCATGGCCATCGCCTTCAAACAAGCCGTCGAAGCCGGCCGCTCCGCCTACGAAATCGGCCTCGCCGCCCAGCACGAAACCGCCAGCGCCACCAGTCCGCTAACTGCATTTTTAAGTTAACCAAACGCTGATGATCAATTCGATTCGGTCGTTATTGCAAGATCCGTTGTTTCAAAGACCTGCCGATTGCGAAACTGCTCTGCAGATCGTCCGGTGGTGGGAACTCCGGCGCATTCCCTACAATTTAATCGTTGGATTGGTCGGCATCTTCAACTGCGCCTGCATCTTTGGAATGCTTATTCTATTTCCCGCCGCGCAAACCAACGGGTTCGCCCGCGGCTTTCCCGGGCTTCCCCTCGTCGGAATTTTTATTTACGGCGTGATGGCTAATATCTGTTACAGTGGCGGATGGGTTGCAGAGATAGCCGCGGTCAAAATATGGGAACGGCGCGGACACGATTTTGGCCAAATTTCTTTTGCCCTCGGTATACTATTTTCAATTCTGCTGACTATGTTGCCGGCCACCCTGTGCTTGATTTTTTTTATAATAAAATCAATCTGACCTGACGAAAATGAAACCCGCCACCCTCACCCCCGCGCGCGTCCGCAGCATCCTTGCTGCCGCCGCCAAAACCCGCGCCCTCGTCATCGGCGATGTCATGCTCGACCATTTCATTTGGGGCCAGGTCGGCCGTATCTCGCCGGAAGCGCCCGTGCCCGTCGTGGATTTTGATCGCGAAAATTACATTCCCGGCGGCGCCGCCAACGTCGCGCGCAACCTCACCGCCCTGCACGTGCCCACCGATCTGTTCGGTGCCGTCGGCCGCGATTCCGCCGCCCGCCAGCTCACCCAACTTCTGAAAGAACAACACATCGGCTGTGACGGCCTGATCGCCGATGCCTCACGCTTCACCAGTCTCAAGACCCGCATCGTCGCGCATCAGCAACAAGTCGTCCGCCTCGACCGCGAAACCAAAGTGACCCTCGACGATAAAGCCACCGACCGCCTCTTAAATTCTCTCGCCGCCAAACTCGATGGCGCTGCCGCCGTCATCGTCGGCGATTACGGCAAAGGCGTCGTCTCCCAGGTCCTGCTCGACGAACTCAAGCAACTCTGCCACGACCGCGGCGTTTGGCTCAGCCTCGATCCCAAGCCCGTCCATCATCTCACTTTGAGCGGCCTCTCCCTAATCACACCCAACCGCCGCGAAGCCTTTGAACTCGCCGATATCCCCGACGAAACGCGCCACGCCAATCCCCTCGCCGACCATAATTTGATGCAAGTCGTCGAAAAATTATTGCGCGAACTCAAACCCGTTCTCCTCCTCATCACCCTCGGCGAACTCGGCATGCTCCTCTGCCGCTCCGGCCAAAAACCCTTTCACATCCCCACGCGCGCCAAGGAAGTTTTCGATGTCTCCGGCGCGGGCGATACCGTCATCGCGTCCTTCACCCTCGCCATCGCGGCCGGAGCCTCGCCCGTCGAAGCCGCCATCCTTTCCAACCACGCCGCCGGAATTGTCGTCGGCAAAGTCGGCACCGCCATCGTCACCCCCGCCGAGTTGATCGAGAGCTTTCAAAATTCATGACGTCCATGCCCTCCGTAAAAATCACCGCCCCCGCCATCCTTGCGATGAAAGGGCGCCAGGAAAAAATCCCCGCGCTCACCGCCTACGATTTTCCCATGACCCGCCTGCTTGATGAAGTCGGCGTGCCGCTCATCCTCGTCGGCGATTCCGTCGGCATGGTCGTGCTCGGCTACAGCGATACCACTCTCGTCACCATGGCCGAGATGGAACACCACGTCCGCGCCGCCGCGCGCGCCAAACCCAGCGCCCTCCTCGTCGCCGACCTGCCCTATCACACTTATCAAAATGTGAACGACGCCTTGGAAAACGCCCGCCGCCTCGTCGCCGCTGGTGCCGAAGCCGTCAAAGCCGAAGGCGGCCGCTCCATCATCCCGCAAGTCCGCGCGATCATCGAAGCCGGCATTCCCTTTCTCGGCCACCTCGGCATGCTCCCCCAAAGCGTCCGTGAAGAAGGCGGCTACCACGTCAAAGGCCGGGACGAAACCGAACACCAGGCCCTCCTCGCCGATGCCCAGGCCCTCGCCGAAGCCGGCGCCTTCGCCGTCGTTCTCGAACTCGTCACCCCGCCCGTCGCCGCCGAACTCACCAAAAAAATTTCCATCCCCACCATCGGCATCGGCTCCGGCCCCGATTGCGACGGCCAAATCCTCGTCACCCCCGACCTGCTCGGCACCTTTCCCTGGTTCACCCCCAAATTCGTGAAACCCAAACTCAACGCCGCCGAGCAAATGCGCAAAGTCATCGTCGAATGGCGCAAATCCATCTAAAAAATATTTTCCTGCTCCCAACGGATCGCGCGTCTGCGACCCGCAGCCATGTCCATAAAGTCAAACTGCCGCCAAATGCAATCGCCAGCCAAACGCACTCCGTCCCTCTCGCCCCGCGACCGCGCGGGGAGAGAGCCGGAGAGAGGGGCGTCCTATCTCAAATAACCACAAAGTCTAAATCGCACCCTCCAAGTCCCGCAACAACGACCAACAATCTAAACATGGTAGGGCGGAGCTGCCGCTCCGCCGTCCGCAGTCCCGCAGGGACGACAGAAATTTGCCCAGCAATTTATTGCTGGGTTGGATTCTCCTTCAATCCAAGTCCCGCCAGGGACAAAAGAAATCAGCGATTTAACAAAACGTCATCCTCGTCACCTGCAATCGCCACCCCAACGCACTCTGTCCCTCTCTCTCCACGACAACGTGGGGAGAGAGCCGGAGAGAGGGGCGTCCTATCTCAAACAACCACGCAGTTTAAATCGCACCCTCCAAGTCCCCCAACAACGACTAACCATCTAGGCATGGCGGGGCGGATCTGCTGCTCCGTCCGAAGTCCCACAGGAATAACTTATATCCCATCGCATGGTAGGGCGGAGCTGCCGCTCCGCCGTCCGAAGTCCCGCAGGGACGACAGAAATTTGCCCAGCAATTTATTGCTGGGTTTTTATCGCCCTTCAAACCAAGTCCCGCCAGGGACGAAAGAAATCCTCACATGGACCGAACGCCCTCCCGCTCGTCCAACGCTTCTCATTAACCCCCGGCTTCAGCCGGGGGAACCGCGCATCTCAAAAAAATCTATCCCGAGCGCAGCGAGGCAAGCCCGCTCCCTGGAACCAACTCCCACGAACCTGACTTCGTCCTCCATACAAACACGAAATCTTTTTCCCCGTGATTTTGGACTGATGTAAACCCTCCTCTTTATGAAACCCCTCACCCACCTCACCCCTCGTGGCGAAGCCCGCATGGTTGACGTTTCCACCAAACCCATCGTCCTCCGCCACGCCATCGCCACCGGCGAAATCCGTCTGCAACCCGCGACCCTCAAGCAAATCCAATCACACGCCATCGCCAAGGGAAATGTCCTCGCCACCGCGCGCCTCGCCGGGATTCTCGCCGCCAAAAAAACCGGCGAACTCATCCCCCTCTGCCACCCGCTGCCGATCAACCATTGCGAAGTGGATTTTGAATTTCCCAAAAGCAACGACCGCATCCTCATCACCGCGAGCGCAAAAATCGCCGCCCAAACCGGCGTCGAGATGGAAGCCCTCACCGCCGTCAGCATTGCCGCTTTGACCATCTACGATATGTGCAAAGCCGTGGACAAAAAAATGCGCATCACCAACATCCGTCTCCTCTCCAAAACCAAAACCCCGCTTCAGCCTTAACGCCGAAACCCTACTTCGAGCGTAAAATATTGCACCTTCAGCGCACTCAACGGCCCACGCAACTTCGCCAATTCCCCCTCCGGCCCGTGAATCTCCAGCCGCGTGATATCCGCGAGCGCGCCCGATTCCTCCAGCAACGTCCCCACATTTTTTAAATGCGCCAGCGCCGCCTCCGCATTCACATAACCTTCGCGGCAATGCACAACCTCCCCGTCAAAAGAAAACCCATAATAAAGACACCCCGCTTCCGTTTGCGACTTCTCCACAAACCGTTCGCATAAATTTTTAAACGCCGGAAGCTGCCCCGCCTTCACCTTGAAATAAGGCACAATCGTGCAACACGTATCATTCGTAGTCATAAAAATTTTCGCCGTATCTCCAACGCGCTCACTTTACCCGCTTGCAAGTGACCATCTCGTTTCGGTCATCCTGATAAACGAATTCCTTGTCATCAATCCGCACCACTTTGTCATTCGTCACCAGCCCAATCGGCGGATATTCCGGGTTGCTCGATTTCGTGATCGTCTCCTTCAGCATCCCGTCTTTCACTTCCCATTTTCCCTCCACACTGATCGTCACATGCCGCACGCCGATTTCCAATTCCGCCGTGGACGAATATTTCCCTTCCGCCTCAAATTTATCTGACGCATGCGCCGAAAAATTCGTTTTCGTGATATCCGCGTGCCATTCGCCAACGATCTTCTTGCGGATATCCTCATCCGGCGGCCGCCCGTCGCCAGTTGGCGCCGCCATCGCCGAAGCGACGCCCAAAATCATCGCCACAAAAAGTACCGCCCAAATTTGTTTTCTCATAATGTGTTAAAGCTTGCCGCCATACTACTCTCCGAAATTCGCCGTGGCAACTTCCCGCTCTTCAATTCAAGCTTTCGTTTTCGACTCGTTCACCGATAATTCTCCCATGCAAATTCAAGCTGGCATCATCACCATTTCCGACCGTGCATCCCGCGGCCTTTACGACGACCTTGGCGGCCCCGCATTGAAAAAAGCCGCCGCAAGCTACGGCTGGCAAGTCCTGGCCGACGCCCTCGTCCCCGACGAAAAGCGCGACATCCAGCGCGCCATTCGCGAGCACATCGCGCGCGGCTGCCAGCTCGTCCTCACCACCGGCGGCACCGGCGTCGCCTTGCGTGACATCACTCCCGAAGCCGTCCGCGAAATCGCTCTCCGCGAACTGCCCGGCTTCGGCGAAGTCATGCGCAGCGAATCCATGAAGATCACCAAAAACGCCATCCTCTCCCGCAACCTCGCCGTCGTCGTGGACAAGTCTCTCGTAATATGTTTGCCCGGCAAACCCAGCGGCGCCGTCGAGTGCCTCAGCTTCGTCATCGGCGCGATTCCCCATTGCCTCGAAGTCTTGCAAGAAGTCCCAACCAGTTGCTGACCGTAAAAAAATTCCGAGTTTTTAAACCAAGATGCTCTGTAGAAAACATGGAACCCTCAATTCGTCCGGGCTTGAAACAGAAGTGGGTTTTGGGGAGCGCGCGCGTCCCGCGTGCAGTGTTTGGCATCCCGCCAAACACATTTTCCGTATTTATTTCTGATGTCACCCTGATTTCTATAAAGCAAAACCAAAACTAACACACTCGTCCCACGCTTCTCATTAACCCCCGACTTCAGTCGGAGGAACCGCAACTCCATCAAAAAAACTATCCCGAGCGCGAGGCAAGCCCGTGCATCTCCACGCGAGCGTCCATATTCCCCTATGCTCAAGCCCCACATTCTTCGAATTGAAAACTTGAAACTTGGAAACTCTCCCCCTCATGTTAAAAAATCTCCAGGCATGAAAAATTTCATCCTGATCGCTTTGCTATTTTCCGTCGCGCTCTCGGGTTGCGTCAGCAAATCCAAGTCGAACGCCAAAGCGCGCGCCGCCTTCTTCGCCGGCCAGAAACAAGGCGCCGCGATGCAAAACACCTCCAATTCCGTCTGGATCGTCGGCAACGTCCGCACGCCGCTCATTCCCTGGACCGAAGACCTTACCCTCACCAAAGCCCTCATCGCCGCCGAATATCTGGGCGCGGGCGACCCCAGCCAAATCGTCCTCTTGCGCACCGGCCAGCCCACGGTTTTCGTCAGCCCCAAGCAATTATTGAACGGCTTCGACCTCCCCTTGCTCGCCGGCGACCGCATCGAAATCCGGCCCTGAACGCTTTAAACCATGCGTCCGTATTAAAAACAATTAATGTTTAAAAACGCGCTTTGACTTTGTTACAGAAATTTGTATAAATACTTTAGATTTTGGATTCGGGTGGCAGTACGTTTCTTCAGCGGGATTCCCCATCCCCACCTCCTTGGCGTCTGCTGCCCGAATCTTTTTTAAATCCTCCAT
This sequence comes from Verrucomicrobiia bacterium, assembly GCA_036268055.1. NCBI lineage: Bacteria > Pseudomonadati > Verrucomicrobiota > Verrucomicrobiia > Verrucomicrobiia bacterium. The sequence continues at coordinate 253,179 of DATAUW010000013.1, forward strand.
TCCCGTCATCAAAAAAATTTCCAAATAAATTATACAAATTCTCCGCCCCGTGGTGTTCATCAAGTAAACCGGCAGCAGACGCCAGGGAGTTGGATAAAATGATCAAGCCACGGATGGAACCCGGACGTTATTTTAATTCATCGCTGTTCAAACGGCTTTATTTTTGCCGTTATATTGGTTCCAAAATTACCTTTGCCATTCCCATTCACGTAGGCTGTTCCCGTGCCTTGATAAGAAAAGCCGGTCGCGCTGATGGTGAAAAGCGAGTCGTATTGATCGTCCACCGGCGCCTTTTCTCCAATCAACGGCGCATTGGCCGGAATGTCGCTCAAATTTCCCGTCTGTAAAAGTTGGTATCGCTGAAGCATGGCTCCATCAATCGGCGGATTCGCGTAAGGTTCCAGTTGTGAAATGTCCCCGGGTAATTGCCCGTTATTGCCCGCGATATAATTTGCCAAAGCTTCGCCGATCGCATTGGCAGACTTTCGTTTGGCATCGCGTCTTAATTGGCTTGTAGCCCGGTCAAAATCATCGTCTGTTTTCAAATCAGCGGTGTAATTCGCGCTTCGCAGCCACTCTTGGGCGGTTAGATATTGAAGTTCTGGAATTTTGTTATTGGGATTTTGCTCCAGCCATTGTTTCAACTGTTTCACTTTTGTCGCAGCAACTTTGGCGGCTTGGTCTGCTGGGTCATTTGAATCACTTTGAGCGTTCGCAGTTCTTAAATGCGTCACTTCGCCGCGCAATTTCAAAAGCTCATGTTCATTCGCATTTGATTTCAATCGCGCATTTTCCGCGATCAATCCACCCACCAGGTTGGTCGCGTTATCCCGCTCGCGCTGCGATTGTTCAAGCTGGCCGTTCAATGAATTTTGCTGCTGCTGCAAACTTTGAATTTGTTTTTGCGATTCGGAATTTTGCTGCGCCTCAAAAATTCCCGCGCCGGCGATTACGGCCAGCGCGGCGGTGATGATTGTTTTTTGGAGTGTCGTCATGGCCAGGGTTTTGGTTGCGGTAATAACTGCCGTTGTGGTGAAAGCTGTTCCTGAAAATAAGCTGGCAGAAATAGTCGCGGCCAATCCGGCGGGCGCGGCTTGAATGGAATTTGCCGACACCGCTTCCGCAATCGCCGCGCCGGAAATGGCCACGCCGCGTTTCATAAAAAACTGCCGCAGCTTTTCCATCGCGCGTTCAACCCGTTTGCGCGCCGCCCACTCTTGAATGCCCAGCAGGGTCGCGGTTTCTGCCGCGCTTTTGTTTTCAAAGTAGCGCAAAGCCACCAGGGTGCGTTCCTTCTCGCTCAATCGCGCCATGGCTTCCTCCAAAAGCGGTGCGAGCCGTCGCCAGACACTTTCGGAATTGGAATCGTTTACAGTGGACATATACGCCTCCTGTTCGCGAAGTTGGCGGCTGGCCCTGGTTCGCATAAATTTCATGGCCGTAAACCGAGTGGTTTCGTAAAGCCAGCCGGTAAGAATGGTCGTTGCCCGCAAGCCCCCGGCCTTTTGGGCCAGAATGACGAAGACCGCCTGCGTCACGTCCTGCGCGTCCTGCGTATGGCTGGTGAACCGCAGCGCAACCGAATAGACAAGATTGATGTGCCGGCGAACCATTTCGGCAAAGGCCGGTTCCGAATTACGGTCGGCATATTCGCGCACCAAATCCATGTCGCTCACATCGGCCATTTGTTTATTATCCCAGCCGACCGTGGAAATTGGACATTTATTTTCATTCTTCACTTATCCACAATGTTTTGCTGTCTCCCTGGCATCTGAACCGGCAACCCAGCCCGTGTCCATCTGTGACTCATTTTCCCCCTCTGCGTGTCTGCGCCTCTGCGTCAAAATCCCAATTTCAAGATGTCCGCAAAATTGCTTCTTGCAACTAAGTCTCAATTAGCCTACCTTGCCGCCAGTGAATAAACGAGTTTCATCGGATGTCGTGCGCGAAGGCGAATGCGCCCAGCCCACCGTCTGTCCGTTGAGCAAAGTGCGCGCCGGAACCGTCGTTTGCATCAAGCAACTCGCCGCTTCCGCCGAGATGACCGACCGCCTCCGCGAAATGGGCTTCTGCGAAGAACAGCAAATCAAGCTCCTCAGTCGCGAAGGCAATCTCATTTGCCTCGTCTGCAATGCCCGGCTCGGCATCAGCGCCCAACTCGCCGAGACCATTCTCGTCACTCCCCTGCCCAACCGCTTAAAGGTGGCCTGATTATGGCCGCCGAAACGCTGCCGCTCACTTCGGTTTCTCTCGGAGCCACCGCCACCGTCACCGAAATCAAACTGCCGCCCGCCAGCCGCCCGCGCCTCATGGAAATGGGTTTGCTCGTCGGCACCTCGGTCGAACTTGTGCGTTTCGCCCCAATGGGCGACCCCGTCGAAATCAAAGTCCGCGGTTACAATCTCACTCTGCGCCGCCAGGAGGCCGAACAAATTTGGGTGCGGCCTACCGTCCCCGACGCGCCTTAGCCGCCGAGCCGCAAATGAGTCCCGGAACTCCTCATACGGAAGCGGGTGTGTCGCAATCGCCCGAGACGACTCCCGCCACTCGCACGACCGCGCCCTACGTCGTCCTCACGGGCAATCCGAATTGCGGCAAAACCACTTTGTTCAACGCCCTCACAGGCTTGCGCGCCAAGGTCGGCAATTACGCCGGCGTAACTGTCGAACGCAAGGAAGGCCGTCTCCTCGGTGCGGCTGCCGGTTCGGAAATCAAAGTCCTCGACCTGCCCGGCACTTACAGCCTCAGCCCTCAATCGCTCGACGAACAAATCTCCCGCGACGTTTTGTTGAATCGCCTCACCGAATTGCCCGCGCCCTCGCTGGTCGTCGTCGTCGCGGACGCCTCGAATCTTCAGCGCAATCTTTACTACGCTACTCAGATCATCGAATTGGGCTACCTCACTGTCGTAGCGCTGAACATGGTGGATGTCGCCGAAGCCAACGGCCACGATATTGATGTCGAAAAACTCGCGCGCGCCTTGGGCGTGCCGGTTTTGCCCATCGTCGCCAGCAGCGGCCAGGGCGTGCCTGCGCTGCGTCAACAAATCTTTGAATCGCTTAAAAACAAAACCAGCCCCGCAAATCCGCGGCAATTTTGCGAGTTGCCCGCCACTTTTTCCACGGAAGTTGCCGCCATCTCCGAGCTTCTCGCCAAACAATTTCACGAACGCCGCCAGCAGGCCACCGCGGAAGCGCAATTAATCCTGAGCAACGAAAAAGCCGTCGCTTCCAGCGCGCAACATTATCCCGCCGCGATCCTGCTCGCCGTCGAAGCCGCGCGCAAACGGCTCGAAACCGCCGGGGTGGAGTGGTCGAGCGCTGCCATCGAGGCGCGTTACGCCAGCGTAACTGCCATCCACGAAAACGCCGTCACCGAAACACATTCTCACGAGGAAAGTTTCAGCGACAAAGTGGACCGCCTGGTGACACACAAAATTTGGGGCACGCTGATTTTCGTCGCCATCATGGCGCTCATGTTCCAAAGCATTTTCAGCTTTGCAAAATGGCCGATGGACGCTCTGCAAAATACCGTCGCCGCCTTCGGCGATTTTGTCGGCGGCGCGATTCCTCCCGGCGAATTGAACAGCTTGCTCGTCGGCGGCGTGATTGCCGGTGTCGGCGCGGTGGTGGTTTTTCTCCCGCAAATTTTGTTGCTCTTCTTTTTCATCGGACTGCTCGAAGACACCGGCTACATGGCGCGCGCCGCGTTCCTGATGGACCGTTTGATGAGCAAAGTCGGCCTGCACGGAAAAAGTTTTATTCCCATGCTCAGTTCGTTCGCCTGCGCGATTCCCGGCATCATGGCCACCCGCACGATTGAAAGCCCCAAGGATCGCCTCGTGACCATCCTCGTCGCGCCGCTGATGAGTTGCTCCGCGCGCCTGCCGGTTTACACGCTCCTCATCGCCGCGTGCATTCCCGATATTCGCGTGCTCGGCATTTTCAAACTCGCCGGAATCATGATGCTCATCATGTATCTCCTCGGCATCATCGTCGCGCTGCTGATGGCGTGGCTCTTCAAAAAAACTTTGCTCAAGGGCGAAACTCCCATGCTCATCATGGAACTGCCGCCTTACAAACGCCCGCTCGTTCGCATTGTCCTTCGCCACATGTGGGACCGCTCGCGCCTTTTTCTCCGGCGCGCGGGCACGGTGATTTTGGGTATCAACATTCTCCTCTGGTTCGTCGCGACGTATCCAAAAAATTCCACCCAGGAAAAACAATTCATCGCCGAACGTCACGATGCCATCGCCAGTTACTATCACAATGCCGGCACAACTCCCGCTGCCGACGCCGAGATTGATTCCAAACTCGCCGCCGCGCTGGCCAAACCTGGCGCGGAAACCAACTCCCCCGCCGAATTCGCGCTCGACCAGCGCCTCCGCGAAATTGACAAGGAACGCGCCGGTGAACAGCTTCGCTACAGTTTCGCCGGGCACATGGGTCGCCTGATCGAACCCGTCATCCGTCCACTCGGCTACGATTGGAAAATCGGCATCGGCGTCATCACTTCATTCGCCGCCCGCGAAGTGTTCGTGAGCACCATGTCCACCGTTTATAATCTCGGCGAAGGCCAGGATTCCGAAGCCATCACCCCCAGCCTCGCGAAAACTTTGCGCCAGCAAAAACGCGCCGACGGCACTCTCGTTTACACTCCTCTCACCGCCATTTCGCTGATGGTCTTCTACGTGTTCGCGCTCCAATGCGTCAGCACCGTGGCCATCGTCCGCCGCGAAACCAACTCGTGGAAATGGCCGATCTTCCAATGGCTCTACATGGCCGCCCTCGCCTGGGGCCTCGCCTTCATCACCTATCAAGGCGGCCGCCTCCTCGGCTGGAGTTAAAATTAATCCCCTCTCTCCGTCCTCCGCGGTTAATTTCAATTCTCACTGCTGCATCTCACCCATCTGCCACTTCACCAGATTCCGCATCATCTGAACTTCCCCCGGCGACACATCCGCCGTTCGCATGTCCACCGCAAACGCCGTCAGCCAAATATCATCCGTGGGCCGATAATCCAATTCGCTCGTCAACCGCTTCTCCATATCGTCCATGTGTCCCGTGCCGTAAAACACCGCAATCGAACCCTTCTTCGGCACCAATTTAACTTCGGTCTTCAAATCCTTGATGACATTTTCATTGCGCGCCTGAATCAACACATCGAGCAATTTTTTCAAATCCGGCGGCACACCGCGCAACGAAGAAAAATCTCCCTTCAACTGTCCCACCGCCTCAATCAGCGTGAGTTTCGTCAACGCCTGCAACTTTGGATTCGCGCCGATGAATTGGATTCCCATCTTGAACATAGAACCTAGAAACGAACTTCCATCCATGATCTGCAACAGCGCATCGAACGTCGGATTGCTCCGCGTCGGTTCGCCCGGCTGTGCTAATTCCGCCGTCGGATCGTCCAGCATCAACCGCTGGATTTGCAAAATCGAAAGATCGCTGTTGAGAAAATTCGTGCGGTCATAGTCAATCACATCCAACTGAAACACCAAACCCAGCGAGCGCGCCAGTTGCGATTGCATTGAAAAACCCGCGTTCGTGCTGGACATTTCCGGCGGCGGCGAAGACTCCGTTTTGATGTCAACCTTCGCGCCCGGCACATGATTTTTGTGCGATCCCGTATTGACGCCCTCGTAAAGCACCACCGTTTGCTTATCGAGAAATTTCTGTACCTCATGGTAATAAGCCGGTTCACCGACGTGCATGGTTCCCGCCAGCCAGATCGCCGGGCCGCGTTGATGCGCCGGCACAAATTTGCGCAGGGCAATTTGAAGTTGCACGGTATTGGTATCGGGATTAGCCACGCGCGTGTAAGGCGCGGGCGGTGCCAGCGGCTGCGCGGCGATGGGTTTAGCAACCGGCCTCGTGGCACAACCTCCGGCCGCGAGCGCGGCGAGAACAAACAATAACAACTTCCGCATGGCTGATGTTAAGGGTAGCACAACTCGCCGGGCAAGCGAGGATGCGGCGCACACTTTTTTGGCGGGGTGGACATCATTGCGCATCGCGGAATCTCTGTTACGTTAGACAATGGAACAATCTGCTGATGCCCGGCGTCGCTTGTTCGGCGCCATCTGCCTCACCACCGCCACACTAATGCTCGCCCTCGGAATGACCGTGCTGAAGTCCCAGTTGCAAGGCGAAGTCTTCGTTTATTATTGGCTCTCCTGTACACTTTTCACCGGCCTGACCATGATAGTCGCCCTGCTCGACCTGCGCGCCGTCCGCCGCCGCTCGCAACAGGAAGAAACCGAACTGGTCCGAACCGTCCTCCGCGAATTCGCCCGCGGCGAAAAAGAAAAATTGGAAGAATAATTTGGCCCCTGGTTTTTTCACGCGTCAGCCGATTTCAATTTGATGCAGAGAAAACAAAAACTCGAAGCCATGTACGAAATACAGATTGAACACTGAAAAAAAATCCTGCTCAGTGTTTAGTCCGTGTTCCATCCGTGGCTAAGATTTCGTCCTTCCGATTCTGATTGTAATTCACCAAATTTTATGCCACCTTTTTGGCGTCAACTATGGATTCCAGCGGCGCCATCAAGACTCCCGGTACGCTCTCCGAGGGCGAGAAGGCCGCGTTAATCACCCTCCTCAGTGACGAAAGTCCCGGCGTTTATCACGCCGTTCGCGACAAAATTATTTCCTCCGGCCAATCCGCCATCGAATGGCTTCGCCCGCACGCCCGCAGCCGCGAACCCGCCTTGCGCCGTCGCGCCCAGGAAATCATCCAGTATTTTTCCCGCCGCAATGCCGACGACCGCTTTCTCGCCTATTGCCTTACCGAAGGGCACGAATTGAACCTCGAACAAGCCTGCTGGCTGCTCGCCCAGACTCAATATCCCGACATCAGCGTCGAAGCCTATCAGGCCATCCTTGACAGCTACGCGGGTGAACTCCTCGAACGCATTGATCTCCGCGCCGACGCGCAACAGATTCTCGCCGCGTTCAACGAATACATTTTCGACGTCTTGGGTTTCAAGGGCAACGAGCAAAATTATTACGATCCCGAGAACAGTTACCTCAATCGCGTCGTGGACCGCCGCACCGGCAATCCCATCAATCTTTGCCTCGTCTATCTTTTGCTCGCGCGCCGTTTGCGGCTGCCCATCTCCGGCATCGGCCTGCCCGGCCATTTCATCTGCCGCTTTCAATCCTCCACCGAGGAATATTACATTGATGTCTTCAACCGCGGAAAACTTTGGACCAAGGCGAACTGCATCCAATATCTCCTCTCGCGCAATTACACCGTGCAGGACGATTATCTCGCGCCCGTCAGTGCCCGCAAAATGCTTCTCCGCATTTGCAGCAACCTGCACCAAATCTATCAGCACCTCGACCTCACCGAGGACGCCACCCGCCTGCAACGCTACCTGATCGCGCTCGCCAAATCGTGAGCCCTATCGCCGCGCGCGCCGGTAATCCCATCGCGCAATCAGCGGATCAATCCGCGCGATGATAAAATAGGCCCAGCGTTCCTTCATCCGGTTCCACCACGTCCGCGATTTTTTCCACTCCGCTCGTTCGACCCGTTTGGCGTATTTCAAGTCGCGCGCAAACATCTCCCGCGCTTCCGCTACCAGCTTCGGGTTCTTCACGCGCACCATCAATTCGTAATTGAGATACAGGCTGCGCGGGTCGAGATTCGACGAACCCGCATACACCAGATCATCCACCAGCATCAGCTTCGCGTGAAGCACCTGCGGTTCATATTCATAAATCTCCACGCCCGCCTTGAGCATTCGCCGGTAAAGACTCTGTGCCGCCAGCCGCGAGACGAACACGTCTGACTTGCCGGGGAAAAGCACTTGTACCTTGCCGCCCTTGCGCGCGATGCGGTTGAGATGCCGCCGGATGCGCCGCCCCGGCAAAAAATACGCGCAGATGATTTGCACGTTTTGCGCCTGTGACAGGTCGCGGCGAAAATATCGCAGAAAGAGGCTGCGCCCGCGGCTCGGTCCGCTCAACAGCAGTTTACCCGCGTCCGTCGTGACATCGCGCTTGACTGAGGAATGCGTCGTGCGCAGGAAAAGTTGATGCGGCGAATCCGCGTGCGAAAACATTTCGTCAAAAGCCGCCGCCAGTTGCACCGCAAGCGGACTGGAAATTTCCAACCCCACGTCGTACCAGCCTTTGGTGATCCCATCGCCATTATATTCTTCCGCCACGTTGAAGCCGCCGATGTAGGCGATGTCTTCATCGCACACGAGCATTTTGCGGTGATCACGAAAACCCAGGCGGCGATAGAAAACTGGATTGAAAACCCGCACCTCGCCTTCCACCGCGCGCAAAGGTTCCCAGAAACTATCCGGCAAAGTGGTCGAACCAAAGGCATCAATCAATACCTGCACCCGCACGCCGCGAACGCGCGCCGCAATGAGGGCATCGCGAAATTTCCGGCCCAATTCGTCATTCGCGAAAATATAAATTTCGAGGCGGATCGTCTTTTGCGCATTTTCCATCGCGGCGAAGAGCGCGGGAAAAATCTCCACCCCGCTCGACAACCAGCGATACCCATTTGTTTTCTGCGAACGTGGCATTCGCCACAGCTTAGAATGAATGAAACAATTTTGCAATGAATCGCCGTTTTGCGCGACTAACCGGTGTGGACTATATTTGGCGAACATGTGGCGTCGCGAATTGCATTTTAAAATCGAACCGGACAGGGCATGTTTATCTTGTGAAATGGCTTAGGTTTCTTCTCGCGGCAATTTTGATAACGTGGCTGGCGCCATCCGCGCACGCCGCCGCGACGGACGTTTCGTTATTGCTGTCCGCCGATACCGCGCGTCCCGGCGATACCATCACAGCGGGCATTCACTTGAAGATGAAGCCGGGCTGGCACACCTATTGGCGAAACCCCGGCGGCTCCGGCATGGCCACCACCATCGCCTGGCAACTTCCCACAGGCATCACCGCCGGCGCAGTCGAATGGCCCGTCCCCGAAAAATTGCCCGCCGCAGATTTGACGACTTACGTTTACGAAAATGAAGTCGTGCTGCTCGTCCCCTTAAAAATAGCCACCAACGCTCCCGCCGGCCCGCTCGATCTCAAAGCCAAAGTCAGTTGGCTAGAATGCAGTACCGAATGCGTCCTCGGCAGCGGCAAGGTGCAAGGTCTCGTTACCATCGGCAGCGAATTAAAGCCTTCCGCTGATGCCGGAACCATTGCGATGTGGCAGGCGAAGTTGCCGTTGAATCAGCCGGGACTCGCGGCGCGTGCGTGGTGGGAAAAACCCGCGAAAGATGATTTGCGCCCGGTCGTTCTCGAATGGCCATCCGTCACCAACGGGCACGATGCTGATTTCCTCCCTTACACCAGCGATAAATTTGAAGTGCAAGCCACGAACGAATTTCTCACTACGAACACCAATAAAATTCGTCTGCGCAAAATGGTCAAAAAATTCGAGGGCGATTGGCCCTCGCAAATCTCCGGTGTGCTGCTGCAACAAACCGGCGATGGCCTCCTTGCTTACGAAGTGACTTTGCCCATCGCCGCTGATGCAAATCTATCCACTGTATCCGCGACGCCGGCATCTGCGAACAACAGCGCCGCCCAACCACCCGTCAAATCGCTCGGCTTGATGTTGCTCTACGCCTTTCTCGGCGGCCTTATCCTGAATATTTTTCCCTGCGTCCTGCCGGTGATCGCGCTCAAGATTCTAGGCTTCGTGAACCAGGGCCGCGACCATCCCGGACAAGTCCGCAAGCTCGGCTTGATTTACGCCTGCGGCGTGCTGTTTTCGTTTCTCGTTCTCGCCGCGCTCGTCATCGGCATCAAGCTCGCCGGTCATCAAGCCGGTTGGGGTTTGCAATTTGGCAACCCCGTATTCCTCGTCATAATGACCGTGCTCGTCACGCTGGTCGCGTTGAACTTGTTCGGCTTGTTTGAAGTGAATCTCAGCGGACGCGTCATGGGCGCGGCGGGCGATCTCAGCGCGCGCGAAGGCAACGCCGGCGCCTTCTTCAACGGCGTGCTCGCCACGATTTTGGCGACCCCCTGCTCCGCCCCGTTCCTCGGCATCGCGCTCGGTTTCGCTTTTACCCAACCCGCCGCGATCATCATTTTGATATTCCTCACCATCGGCGTCGGATTGTCCGCGCCATATGTCATACTCAGTTTCAATCCCGCGCTGTTGAAATTGCTGCCCAAGCCCGGCGCGTGGATGGAAAAATTCAAGATCGCCATGGGCTTCCCGATGCTCGCGACCGCCTTCTGGCTTTATGACCTCACGACCGTGCATTACGGCGACCGCGTTTTGTGGCTCGCATTTTTTCTCGTAATGGTCGCCTTGTGTGCGTGGATTTACGGTGAGTTCATCCAGCGTGGTCGCTCGCGCAAAGGTCTTGCGGCGATCGTCATCGTGGTCATCCTCACCAGCGGCTATTTTTATGCGCTCGAAGATAATTTAAAATGGCGCACGCCCATCATCGAAACCGCCGCCACCACTTCACTATCCACTGATCCCGACGCTATCGTCTGGCAACCGTGGAGTGCCAAAGCCGTCGCCGATGCCACCGCCGCCGGCCATCCCGTCCTCGTGGATTTCACCGCGCAATGGTGTACGGTCTGCCAGATCAACAGCCGCACGAGCATTAAAATCGCCAGCGTGCGCAAAAAATTGAAAGACATCCACGCCGTCGCGTTGAAAGGTGATTACACTCGCCTGCCCGAAGACATCACCGTTGAGTTAGGCCGCTTCGGCCGCGGTGCGGTGCCGCTGGTTTTGGTTTATCCCGGCAATCCAGCCGCCGCGCCCGAAGTTTTGCCCGACGGTTTCCTCACACCAACCATTGTGCTCGATGCCTTGGATAAAGCCGCGAAACAAACTCCCGCAAACGTGGCGTCGGCAAATTAATCGGCGTTCGCAATTTCCGCTTCATTCGCAAAATAACATGGACGCTTCGCACGGCCCTTGTTAGACATTCGCGCAGCCCAAACTATGACGTCTCAACGCTGGCTGCGCATCATTCCCGTCGCGCTCATCATGTACACGATTTCGTACGTGGACCGCACCAACATCTCCCTCGCGCTCGATCCGAAAATCTCGAACATGATGCGCGACTTGGCGATGAACGATGAACTCAAAGGCCAGGCCGCCGGAATTTTCTTTCTTGGTTACGTGCTCCTGCAAATTCCCGGCGGTTACCTCGCAAGCCATTGGAGCGCCAAAAAACTTATCAGCATCCTCCTCGTCGCGTGGGGCGCGTGCGCCATCGGCTGCGGCCTCACCCACACCTTCAAGCAATTCGAAGTCATGCGTTTCTTTCTCGGCGTCGCGGAAAGCGGCGTCTTCCCCGCAACCACCGTGCTTCTTGCGAATTGGTTTCCCCGCCACGAACGCGCCCGCGCCAATGCCTTTTGGAATCTCTGCCAACCGCTTGCCGTCGTCGCCTCCGCGCCGTTCACCGGCTATCTGCTCGGTGCCTATGGCTGGAAGCAAATGCTCATCATGGAAGGCGCGCTCCCCTTCATCTGGCTTCCCCTCTGGTGGTTCTTCATCAGCGATCATCCGCGCGACGCCAAATGGATTTTGCCCGACGAAAAAGAATATTTGGAAACTACCCTGCTCCGCGAAGTGACCCATCTCGAACCGCCGAAAAAAATCGCGCTTTGGCGGCGCTTCATCCGTGTCGAAGTCGCCGTGATGATCGCCATCTATTTTTTCCATAACGCCGCCGCGTACGGTTGCATGACTTTCTTTACCTCGCGCCTCGGCGGACACGGTTTCAACGCTGTCGAATACGGATTTCTTTTTTCCATCCCTTATGCCGTCACCGCCATCATCATGGTCATCAATTCCTGGCACTCGGACAAAACCCACGAGCGCCGTTTCCACGTCGCCGCTGTCTATACCTTGAGCGGCGTCTGCCTCATCGCGAGCGTGTTATTGACGCAACACTTCTGGCTTTCCTACGCGCTGATGTGCCTGGCAATTCCCGGTCCCTTTGCCGCGATGGCCCCCTTCTGGTCCATTCCCAGCGAGACTTTGCCTCGCAACGTCCTTGGCCCTATCGTAGGCATCGTCAATGCCGTCGGAAATATTGGTGGATACGCCGGGCCAAAAATCACCGGCATGTTGAAAGACCTCTACGGGAACGTCACCGTCCCATTTTGCGTCCTCGGAGCGGGCATGTTGATCGCGGCAATGCTCTCTCTGCTATTGCCAAAAGCAAAGCCGCACACCATTACTGACGCCCCGGCGAACTGACTTAGCCCGCCAAATTATTTATTCGGCTGCGGCGTATAACGCAAATACGGCTTCACTCGGCGGTGCCCCTTCGGAAAATTCGCGGGAATATCCTCGTCTTTCACCGCGGGCGAGATGATGCAATCCTGGCCGTCTTCCCAATTCGCTGGCGTCGCGACCTTATGCTTCGCCGTCAACTGCAACGAATCAACCACGCGCAGCAATTCGAGAAAATTGCGTCCCGTCGAAGCCGGATAAGTCAGCGTGAGCTTGATCTTTTTATCGGGCCCAATGATGAACACCGAGCGCACCGTGAACGTATCGTCGGCATTCGGATGAATCATGTCATACAAACCCGCGACTTTTTTGTCCGGGTCGGCGATGATCGGGAAATTCATCGTCGTATGCTGCGTTTCGTTGATGTCATTGATCCAGCCCTTGTGCGAATCCAGCGGGTCCACGCTGATGGCGACGACCTTCACGTTGCGCTTGTCGAATTCGCCTTTCATCTTCGCGACCGCGCCCAATTCCGTCGTGCAAACCGGCGTATAATCGCGCGGATGGGAAAAAAGAATCCCCCATCCAGTGCCGAGCCATTGGTGAAAATCAAATTTGCCTTCCGTCGTCTCCGCCGAAAAATTCGGCGCTTCATCGCCTAAACGCAGTGCCATAAGCCAGATATTTATTTCGTTACAATTCGTGTTTTCCGCCCCGCGGGCAGAACGGACGATGAACCTAACCCAGGCGTCCCAATGTTTCAATGCCATTCCTCTTTTCTGCGAAGCTTGATTTAAATGGCATTTGCCGGTCGCGATTCGGAAAACCTTTTAAACTCTTCGCCAGCGTGTTTAAACTCGCCTCACCACCTATGGCCACCATCGCACTTCTCGGCACAATGGATACCAAGGGCGACGAACACGCCTTTGTCGCCCGGCAAATTCGCGCACGCGGCCATGATGTGCTGGTCATTGACACCGGCATTTTAGACGAACCCTCTTTGCGGCCTGACGTTGCGCGCGAGGAAGTCGCCGCCGCCGCCGGTCACGACCTCGCCGCCGCCATTCAAACCCGCGACCGCGGCGCGGCCGTGCAAATCATGGTTGAAGGTGCGCCGATCATCCTCGCGCGCCTTGCCGCTGAAAAAAAAATCTCCGGTGTCATTTCTCTCGGCGGCGGTGGCGGCACGGCCATCGGGACCGCCGCGATGCGCGCCCTGCCCATCGGTTTTCCCAAAGTCATGGTGTCCACCCTCGCGTGCGGCAACACCGCGCAATATGTCGGCGTCAAAGACATCGTGATGTTTCCCAGCATCGTGGACATCGCGGGACTCAATCGCATTTCGCGCCAGATCCTGACCCGCGCTGCCGGGGCGATTTGTGGGATGGTTGAGTCGGTTCATTCGGACGATGCTTCCACCGCCGACAAACCCATTATCGCCGCCAGCATGTTCGGCAACACCACCGACTGCGTCCAGGCCGCGCGAAAAATTCTCGAGCAAGCCGGATATGAAGTGCTCGTTTTCCACGCCACGGGAACTGGTGGTCGCACGATGGAATCGCTCATTGAAACCGGACTCGTCGCGGGCGTGCTCGATGTCACGACGACTGAATGGGCGGATGAATTGGTCGGCGGCGTATTGAGCGCGGGCTCGCAACGCCTCGAAGCCGCTGCAAAAAATGGCGTGCCTGCTGTCGTCGCGCCCGGCTGCCTCGACATGGTGAATTTTCACGGGCCCGAAACCATTCCCGCCAAATTCAAAGGCCGCAAATTTTATCCGCACAACCCGCAAGTCACCCTAATGCGCACCACCGCCGACGAATGCGCTCAACTCGGCTTGATCATCGCAAATAAATTAAACATCTCCACCGGCCCCGTGACTGTATTGTTGCCCCACGGCGGCATCAGCGTGATCAGTCAGCCGAGTCAGCCGTTTGCGGACACCGATGCCGATCAAAAATTATTCGGTGCCCTCAAGCGCGGACTCCGGCCGGACATCGAAGTCATTGAAATGGATTGTGCGATAAATGATCCCGCCTTTGCCGAAGCCTGCGCCGGCGCCCTGCTAAAAAATATCGCCGCCGCAAAAGCGCATTAGCTTTTTCCAAACGCCCTCAGTGATTTTTTTTGCACCGGGATTTTTTTGAACTCCCGCGTCAGGTCCGTCAGCGATTTTTCCACGGCCAATCTTTCCAAACTCGACGCGCCGACGAAGCCAACGCAATCCGTGTGTTCATTGATATAAGCCGCATTCGCCGGGGTGCTGATCGGCCCGCCGTGCGACAGAAAAATAATATCTTTGCGAACCTTGCGCGCGCCTTCGATGATGCTCTGCGTCCGGTCCACCGCGTCGTCCATCGTGCAAGTCGCCCCACGCACGCCAATCGAGCCGCCAACCGTCGTCCCCACGTGCGCAATGATCGCATCCGCGCCCGCCTTCGCCATCTCCTTCGCCTCGTCCGGCGTCGCCACATAAACGATGCTGAACAAATCCATCTTTCGCGCGAGCGCAACCATCTCAAATTCCTTCTCCACGCTCATGCCGGTTTCTTCAAGCACTTGGCGAAAATGCCCATCCACAATCGTGTGCGTCGGAAAATTATTCACGCCGGAAAATCCCATCGCTTTCACCTGCAACAGCCAATGCCACATCCGGCGGCGCGGGTCGGTGGCATGCACGCCGCAAATCACCGGAATTTCTTCCACCACCGGCAGCACTTCGTGTTCGCCGATTTCCATCGCGACGGCATTTGCATCGCCATAAGCCATCAAGCCCGCCGTCGAACCGTGGCCCGCCATGCGGAAGCGCCCGGAATTATAAATGATGATCAGGTCCGCCCCGCCGCGCTCGATGAATTTGGCGCTGATGCCCGTGCCCGCGCCCGCCGCGATCACCGGTTCGCCTCGCTTCAACGTCGCCCGCAGCCGGGCGATGACTTCCTTGCGCGTGTAAGGATTTCCTTTTCCAGTCCAGGGATTTGGCATGCGTTAAAATGAAATAAAGTCTGGAGCGTTACAAGATTTTACCTCGGCTCCTGCTGGCTGATGCAATGAAACGATCCCAGTCCCCAAATCAATTCCGTCGAATCCACGCCCACCATGCGCCGCCCGGGAAATTCCTTTTGCAAAATCTCCAGCGTCTTCACGTCGTTCGCATGGCGGTAGGTTGGCACAAGCACCATTTCGTTCGCGATATAAAAATTCGCGTAGCTCGCGGCCAGACGCTGCCCGTCGTATTCCACCACCCCGGGCATCGGCAATTCCACGATGCGAAATAATTTCCCATCCTGGTCGCGCAACTCGCGCAAGCGCCGCAAATTTTCCTGCAACAGTTCGTAATTCTCATCCGCCGGGTCTTCCTCCACCACCGTGACAATCGTCGTCGGATTCACGAAACGCGAAATATCATCAATGTGCCCGTCGGTATCGTCGCCCACGATCCCCTCGCCCAGCCAAAGCACATTTGAAACCCCCAGGTAATCGCAAAGATATTTCTCGATCTGCGTTTTGGTAAGCTGCGGATTGCGATTTGGATTCAGCAAACATGCTTCCGTCGTCAAAACCGTGCCGCAGCCGTTCACTTCAATCGAGCCGCCTTCCATGACGATGTCAGGCGAGAACAGCGGCAACTCGCGCAGCTTCGCGACGTGTTGCGGAATTGCGTCGTCCAAATCAAACGGCGGATATTTTCCACCCCACGCATTATAATCCCAATCCACCACCGCGCGCTCACGCTGCCCATTTTTCTCGCGCACCAAAAAAATTGGCCCGTGATCGCGGCACCACGGTTCATACGCCGGAAAATGATGGAAGCGCACACGCTCCAGCGGCGTTTTATTTTCGCGCAACAAATCCCGCACCCACGCTTCCATCTTCGCGTCCCACACGTTGATGTTCACGTCCTCAACCTGAACCAGATGCCGGATCAACTCCGCATACACGGGCGGCACAGTGTCGTATTTATCGGGAAAGCTGATGCCTTCGGGACGCGGCCAGGTGAACCATGTCCCCGTGTGCGGTTCCCATTCCGCGGGCATGCGATATCCAAGTTCTTTGGGAGATTGCAAAGTGATTTCGAAATTAAATTATTTTTCAAACCTACGGCAAAGGTACTCCCCGCGCCGCGACCAGCAGCTGATACCATTCTTCGCGCGAAAGTTCTACCTCCACCGCGCGCGCCGCTTCGCGAATTCTCTCCGGATTGATCGAGCCCACAATCGGAACGATGCCGCTCGGATGTTTCAGCAACCACGACAACGCAATCACCGTTCGGCTCACCCCGTGGGCAGACGCCGTCGCGTCCAGCACCGCCAGAATTTTTTCCTGCCCTTCGACCGGCTTGAGATTAGGCGTCACGCTTCCGCCGCCGTCGCCCAATATTCCTCGCGCCAGCGGACTCCACGCCAGCGGCGTTATCTTTTCGGCCAGACACTGGTCAAGCGTTCCGTCTGTGAAACAATCCAATTTTCCTAAACTGATCTCGACTTGATTTACCACCAGCCGCATCGGGCATGCTGCTTGCAACGCCGTGACCAAAGAAGGCCGGAAATTACTTACGCCGAAAAACCGCGCCTTGCCCGCTTTTTCTAATTTCACGAACGCCGACGCGATTTCCTCCGGGTCCGCCAAAAAGTCCGGCCGATGCAACTGATAGAGATCAATCGTCTCGATCCGCAGCCGCTTCAAAGAGCCTTCGCAAGACTTGATGATATGTTCTTCCGAAAAATCATAACGATGCGGACTCGCCGGCTCCGGCTCGCCGGGGAAACGGATTCCGCATTTCGTCGCGATCAAAATCTTTTCGCGCACGCCCGGCATGTCCTTTAGCGCCTCGCCAAAAATCCGCTCCGCCTCGCCGCGGCAATAAATATCGGCGTGGTCGAACAGCGTGTATCCCGCCTCGTATGCGGCAACCACCGCGCGCCGCCCCTGCACCACCGCCTCGGCTGTCACCTCCGCCGGATTCCACGTTCCCGCCAATCGCCAGCAGCCATAAGCCAGTCGGCTGCTGACCAACGGGCTATTTCCCAAAACAATCGTTCGCATCATACGCCGCAGATTAAACCAGAACGCGGGCCACGCAATTAAATATTGGTCCTGGCGTTCGCTTTCATTCGTTACCTGCACGGCAAAAGGCAAATGTCACTTTCCCCGTTAAAATTTCGCCTTGCTTCTTTGCCATTAAAGAACGATGACAATATTCCGGACTGCGGAAGTGATCTAAAAATTTAACCAACGGAATCAAAACCATGAAAAGAAATAACGGAACCCAAACCGCCGCGCGCGTCTCTAAAGCCCTCGCCACGCCCACTGACCTCAGCGAATCCGGTGTCGCCGAAATCTGCGGCGTTTTGCGCCAGCTCCTCGCCGATGTTTTCGCGCTTTATATGAAGACAAAAAATTTCCATTGGCACATGAGCGGCCCGCATTTCCGCGATTACCATTTGCTGCTCGATGAGCATTCCGACCAAATTTTTGCCATGACCGACGACATCGCCGAACGCGCTCGCAAGATCGGCGGCAATACGCTTCATTCCATCAGCGACATTGCGAAATACCAGCGCCTCAAAGATAACAACGCTGAATTCGTTGCTCCGTCCGACATGCTCGCCGAACTTCGCGATGACAATCTTTCATTGATCAAATATTTCCGTTTTGCCCACGAAGTTTGCGAGGAACACAAAGACATCGCGACTGCGAGCTTGATCGAAGTGTGGGTGGACCAGACGGAGCGGCGCACCTGGTTTCTCTCTGAAGCCGCGCGCGCCTGACGCAAATTTATTTCACGTCCTGCCAGGTAAGCGTGACGATCACAGGCGCCCACGAAATGTGTTGCACAACTTTCTGAAGCGCCTCATAGGAATCCGGCGAGCGCACGCGCGCCGCGTTTTCTATTTCTATGTTCTTTAGGCTTGGGTCCATTTTTGCCTTTTTAAGAACTTCCTGATAACGCCGGAAATAATCGTATTGCGTTAAAATAATTTTCTTCGGCTTCAACGCCACGAGCGCCGCCGTATCCGAATAAAGCGAATCCCCGTCCGCCCGCGCCATCCAATCTGAATGGATAAACTGTACGTCGTCGTGCGCGGCTGCGCCGTAGAGAAATGCAGCCGACATCACCACTTTTGCGCCGTGCGGCTGGCCTGCCAATTCAGTTTCAACACGCCGCAATGAATCCCGATAGCCAAAGTCGCGCGCACAAACCACGCCCCACGTCGTCATGCCGAAGCTTCGCGCTGAAACCAGCAGCATCGCCGGTATCAGCAGGATAACCTGCCAGCGCCTCCATGTTTCACTGACGCGCAATGATACCGTCAGTGCCAGGTAACACGCCACGATCAGCGGTTGCAGATAGTTTGGGATGCCGACCGTGTTCGGCGAAATCACCGATACGCTCGCGACCACAATGCCCAACGCCGGCAGCAACGCCGCCAGCAGAATTATTTCTTCGCGCCGGCCAGTATCTGACTCAAAATCATAATGCTGTTTGAACCACGACATCACGAGCAGTGCCGCCACCAGCAGCAATCCCGGAACCGAGCGCAGGATTTTTGCCACTTCGCCAAAACGCGGTTTGTGAAATCCGATGATAAACGGTGTCTGATGCACATTTTCCATGAAGCCCGCCCACGCTTGTGGCAACGCCGCCTTCACCAGTAATACCAGCATTACAGGAATCACCACCATCAGCGCTAGTGAAATCAGCGGAACCGGTTCCTTTCCAAAATAACTGGCGGCAAGTGTCGCGATGAATATCAAACCGAAATACGTGGTGCCGATTTGCAAACTGGTGCAAATCGCGAGCACGATCAACAATAGCATCAACCACGTCCACAACCCCGTTGCCCCGGTTCCGCCAAATATTTTTCGCGAACGAATACAGCAATAAACCGCGAACATTCCCAGCACATGCGCGCAACCATCCGGACGATCATGGAATGACAGCGACAACAGGAACACACCAGCTACATTCACACACCACGGCGGTATTTGCAGACGCCGCAAAATCAAAAGCAGCGCCACCAAATAAAGTCCGAAGAAAGTTAATTGCAGGGCCATTGCCGAAAGCGCCGACGTTCCAAATACGGACATCCATAATAGTAATGGCAACTGATACCCTGGCGGATAGGCGCTGAAAATTTCGGCGCCCGAAATCGGAAATGCCAGCGCAATGCAGGGATTGTAATATCCGCCGTGCAGCAAATGATGAATTACCGCTCCGTCATAAAAAAAAGAGTCGTTTGCCGGAACGGGTTGGGCCGTGAAAATATAAAGCGCAATCTTCCACGTGAAGACCAGCGAAAACACCAGCCAAAACCGTTTACGCATCATGACACTCGGCGGAATTGCGGAAAGCGCAGAAAAATCAGTGCGAAGGCAGGTTGGCTATGGAAAAGGAAATGCACGGCGCACGCTATAAAATGCGTTCCGTCTTGTCAATCGCCAACCCTCCCGGCTAAGTTGGCCGGCCTAAATTAATTACATGCCCTCCGCGCCCGCCAACTCGCAAGCCTCTACGGTCCCGCTCTGCGTGGACCTCGACGGCACGTTGATTCGCACGGATGTCCTGTGGGTCTCCATGCGACTGCTGCTCAAACGCAATCCGTTTTATCTGTTTTTGATCGGCGGTTGGTTCCTGCGCGGCCGGGCTTTGATGAAAATGAAAATTGCCGAACGCGTCGAATTAAATGCCGCATTGCTTCCCTATCATCAGCCGTTTTTCGAATATTTAAAATCGGAAAAAAGCCAGGGACGCATGCTCGTGCTGGCGACCGCTGCGGATTTTCGACTCGCGAAAACAGTTGCGGATCATGTCGGCCTCTTTGACGAAGTCGTCGCCAGCGATGGCAAAACCAACCAGCGCGGGCGAAATAAAGGCCACACGCTCTCCGCAAAATTTGGCAGGAAAAATTTTGATTACGCGGGAAATTCCACAGTTGACCTTCCGGTGTGGGAACAGTCGCGTTGCGCCATCGTCGTCAATGCCGACGAAAGTCTCGTGGCCCGCGCGCGCCGCATCGCTGAAGTAAGCCTGGTCTTTCCGTAATCCAGGTTACCGCTTGGCTGCCCAGTGGATGCTTTGTTGAAGCAACTTTCGGAAATTCGGGTCTTCGTAGCAGCCATGACCGACGATGATTCCGACCAGGCGTGAATTGATTTCTTTGCGCGACCACGCGACGACCTGGTCTCCGCTTTTGAGCAGCGGCGTGAAATTATCCCGCATGTGCATATTGAAATAGCGCTCGTCGTGCAGCGTGAAATCGGACAGCCCGGCAGTGATGGGATTGTCTTTGTCCACCACCGTGATGGGAATATCTACGTCGCCTTTATAAGTGGATGACTGGATTCCATTCGTCATCTGTTCTTTTTGATAAATATAACGGCCACCCGTGATGCGCTCGAACTCGGGCCACATCGGATATGACAGATACGCATGATGCAGCACGATCACACCTATGCCGTGGTCGAACAAAGCGAGAAATCGCGCGCGCTGCGCATCGGTCATGTTCACCGGGGAATCATAAAGCACCACCACATCATAACTAAACAAGTCTGCGCGATCATAGGGCTCGGCCGTTTTGATGTCCTTGTCGGTCGTCCATGTGATCTCGGGATTATCATCGAACATCTTGAAAAAAGGCTCCGCTTTAAACGCGTGGCCGCCCGTGAGGATGAGCACCTTGATTTTTTGCTCGGCTTGTTTTTGTGGCGCAGCGCAGCCGGCGATTACAATCAGCAAAAAAATATAGAAGTTTTTTATTTTCATATTTCCGCTTTCAAACCTTGCGTTAGATTGGCCCGACACTCCGTAAAAGGCAAGACCCGCTTGCGTTTGTGAAAATTTTGGGCAAGCTGCCACGATTGAAATTGCTGTCCTGCATCCGAAGCCGCTATCCGTGGGCGATTCTCGCCGGCCTGCTGCTTGCTGCGTCGCTGCCGAAAATAAGCGTCGCCGGGTTGGCGTGGGTCGCGCCGGGATTGATCCTGCTCGCCGCCGTTGGCACTAATGGCCGGCAAACTTTCCGCATCGGTTACGCCGCCGGTCTGGCGCACTATCTCGCATCGCTCTATTGGCTGCTGCTGATTCCCGTGCGCGGATTTCCTATTCTTGGCTGGGCGGCTCTGAGTGCATTTATGGCGCTCTATCCCGCCACCTGGACGTGGCTTTGCTGGAAATTATTCCCGGCGAAAATGGACGGCAAAGGTTCCGCATCATCTGTCGAAAACCTGGCCGAACAATTCTTCACCGTGCCCTGGGCGAGCCGCATGCTCTGGACAATCACCGGTGCCGCCTCCTGGGTGGCACTGGAAATGATCGCCGCCCGTTTTCTCGGTGGATTTCCCTGGAACATCCTGGGTAGCTCGCAATACAAACTCGTCCCGCTGATCCAAATTGCTTCGATCACTGGCATCTACGGCCTGTCCTTCCTTGTCGTGTGGAGTGCGCTTTCGATTTTGTGCGCAGCGGCTATCGTGGTTCGCCGCCCGGCCAAACGCTCGGCTTGGGTCGCCGAAATTATTTTGCCGATGTTCGCGGTCGCGGCCCTTTGCTTCACCGGCTCTCAAAAATTGTTGCGTTCAAAAACAAATTCGCCCGAAGTCACCGTCGCGCTCATCCAGCCGAGCATTCCGCAAAGCTTGATTTGGGACCCGCTGGAGGATTCGCATCGCTTCAACGAATTGCTGCAACTTTCCACGACGGCGGCAAAAGAAAAACCCGACATCATCCTCTGGCCTGAAGCCGCGTTGCCGCGCATGCTCCGCTACGATCGCGAAATTTATGAAGCCACTACCGGTCTCGCACGCTCCAATCACGCTTGGATGATTATCGGTTCCGATGATGAAGAGCCCAAACCGCACGCCACCTCGCCGCGCGATGCCGATCATTTCAACGCCAGCTTTCTCATCAGCCCCGACGGCCGGCTCGTGGAGCGTTATAAAAAGCGCAACCTCGTTATATTCGGCGAATACGTTCCCTTCAGTGGATGGATGCCGTTTTTAAAATATTTCACGCCGATTGATGGTTTCTTCACGCCGGGCGACCGCATCACTCCTTTTCAACTCGAAGATCCGCACGTGAAAATTTCCGTGCTCATCTGTTTCGAGGATGTCTTCCCTCATTTCGCGCGGGAATACGTGGATGACGATACCGACTTCCTCGTGAACCTCACCAATGACGGCTGGTTCGGCGACGGCGCGGCCCAATGGCAGCAGGGCGCAGCCGGAATTTTTCGCGCCGTGGAAAATGGCGTGCCGCTCGTCTGCTGCTCGAACAATGGCCTCACCTGTTGGATAGATGCCAATGGCCGCCTCCGCCAGATTTTTGAAAGCAAAGAACACGGTATTTACGGCGAAGGATTTTTGGTCGCGCACATACCCGCATTGGCTATTGGCGAGAAGCGGGCCGCGACTTTTTACCGCGCTCACGGGGACGTTTTTGGTTGGAGTTGCGTGGCCTTCGTCCTGTTGCAATTCATACGCACGGTTGCCGCAAATAGACTTCATAAAACCTAAGCAGTTAGGTTTATGGCTTGTCATCCAATCGCCGAATCCACAAGTATAGGCGCGGATTTGATGAGCACATTACAAATTGTCATACCGATGGCCGGACGCGGCTCCCGCTTCGCCAATGCGGGTTACACGACTCCCAAACCACTCATCCCACTGGGCGGCCGCCCGATGATTCAATGGGTCATTGATAATATCCGCCCGAATCGGCCGCATCGTTTTATTTTCCTCTGCCTCGCCGAGCATCTTACGGCTTATCCCGAAGTGCCTGCTGAACTCCGCCGCCTCTGTCCCGGTTGCGAAATTGTTCCTGTCGCGCAAGTCACCGAAGGCGCGGCTTGCACGGTGTTGCTCGCACGCAAATTTATTGATTCGACCGATCCGCTCATGATCGCGAACAGCGATCAACTCGTGGAACTCAACGTCAACGACTATCTCGCCGCTGCCGATGCTCCCAACGTCGGCGGATTGATCATGACATTCTGGTCGGATCATCCCAAGTGGTCGTATTGCCGATTGGATAAAAACGAGGCCGTCACCGAGGTCGTGGAAAAAAAAGTCGTGAGCAATGAAGCGACCGTGGGCATTTATAATTTTCGCGCGGGACACGATTACGTCCGCGCCGCCGATGCCATGATCGCCGCCAACCTGCGCGTGAACAATGAATTTTACGTCGCGCCCACCTACAATCAACTGATCGGCGAAGGCGCAAAAATCATCACCATGAAAACCGGCCGCGAATACGCCGGGATGCACGGCGTCGGGACGCCCGAAGACATGGAGCTTTTTAAAAAGACCGAATTTTTCCGGCAACATGCCGCGCCCTTAACCCGCCATTGAACACGCTCGAAATCATTTTGCCGCTGCGCAATCCCACTGCGGTCATCGAGGGAACGGTGAAATCGCTCGCGGCCCAAACGGACCGGCGGTTCTCGGTTTTGCTCAGCGATAATTTTTCCACGTCGGGCGGCGAATTCTTTTCCAGCGCTGAAAAACAATTTGAAGCAGCAGGCATTTCCGTCCGGCGCGTTCGACCGCCTTTCGAGATCGGCCGGGTTGAGCATTGGAACTGGGCGCACCACGAGGCGCACGCCGAATGGCTCAAGCCCGTCTTTGCCGGTGACTGGCTCGAACCGGATTATATTGCAAAGCTTCGTCTCGCGAGCTTGACCAATCCCACCTGTCGTTATGTCTATTCGAGTTACGTTTTGCATCGCGTGGGTTATCTGCCATTGACGGTCAAAAGCGTTTGGTCCGGCGGATTCCGTTCGGCGCGCGAGATGCAAGAGGTCGTGCTGCGTTATGGCATGCAATTCGGGCCGCCCAGTGCGGCGGCTTACGAAAAATCCGTGTTTGTCACTTGCGGCGGCTACGCCACTTCGTTTCCCATCTGCGCCGATAGTTTGCTTTTTTGCGCGATCGCGTCGCATTTTGGCGCGCTGGGCCTGGCCGAACCGCTTTGTAATTTTAATATCCACGGCGCGCGTTTCTCAACCGGCCTTGGGGAAAAACGCCGGGACACTTTTCGCGAAACCCTGACCTATCATTCGATGATCGCTTATCGCGCCTGGGCGGAACGCGCCGGATTTGCGTGGAGTTCCTTTGCGCGTGTGCTGCTGCGTGAGACGCGGAGTTACCTGCGAGGACGCTGACGATGGAACACGAATTGGAAATCATCCTGCCTGTACGCGAATGCGGGGCCGCATTGTCACAGACAGTGGCTTCGCTCCTGGCACAGACGGATCGCAATTTCGCCGTCGTGCTCGCTGATAAATTTTCTCGAACGAATGGCAATTCCGTTGACGCAACGCAACGCCAGCTTTCCGCCGGAGGCATTTCCACGCGCCGCATCAAAGCTCCATTTCAAATGAACGAAATTGAGCATTTGAATTGGGCCTGCGCGCGATCCGAGGCTGCGTGGCTCAAGCCGCTTTTTCCCGGCGAACAGTTAAAACCCGGCTACACCGCCCGTCTCAAACAACGCATTGCCGCACGGCCAAACGCGCGAATCATTTCCTGCGATTGGACCCGCGAAACCGAATGGGGAACCGAGACCATCACCGCAAATTTTTCCCGCGACAGTTTGACGGCTGCAGAATTCTCAAATTATTTTCCGGCCGGTTTCAGTTTTTTTTCACGCCCAATTAATTTTGCGTACCACCGAACCGCCTGGCAGGCGATGGGCGGTTACTCCACCGAATTGCCCCACTACGCCGCGCTGAATCTTCACCTGTTGCTGGTGCTTCATTACGGGTTGGAAAACCTCCATGAAATCCTCGCCCACGGTTCGCCTACGAAACAATGTTTGAACGAAAGCGGCGGCGCGAAGGTCAACCATTGGCTGGAGTTGTGGCTCGTGCTGAAGCAGTCCGCTATTTACTGCCGCGCCGCGGGAAAACCGTGGCCCACGAAATGGCTTTTTGTAAAAGCATTCACCGCCGCCCTGGGACGCCGGTGATGCGCTGACTTCGATATGTCCACCAAACTGGGTTTGCGCCAATGGCTGATCAAGCAACGCAGCGCCTCGCGGCTCGCGTTGCTGCTGCAAATCAGCGCGCGCGTGCTGACCAGCGCGACGAACCTGATCTGGATCCGCCTCCTCGTCGGCGCGATGGGCCAGCAGATGAACAGTCTTTTCCTCGCGTTTCAAAATGTGCTTTCGTTCGGCGGGCTCGGAGATCTCGGCATGGGCGGCGCGGTCGGCGTGCGCCTTGGACAATATCTCGGCATGGGCAAGGAGAAGGAAGCCGAGATGCAAAAATTCCTCGCAGCGGCGCGAACGGTTTTTTTGATTCTTGCCATTTTCGTCGGTGGAACGGTTCTCATCTCTTCACCGTGGCTGCCGCAGTGGCTTCACTTTCGCGACACGCCGGGCGCGGGGTCACTCTCGGCCGTGTTTCGCGTCGGAGCCTTTCTGATGGCGGGAGTGTTGCTCAACAGCTACATCAGCAACATCAATTACGCGTGCGGCAACGTCACCTGGCCGATCCTGCCGGCCTTCGTGCTGTTGCAACTTTCGCTGATGGGCCACTACCTTTTGGCGGCGCACCGTCAGCCGCTTTGGATCCAATACCTGCCCTACCTCGCGGCTTCCATCACCGGCCTTTGCCTGTTCAGATTTTACGTGCGCGTATCTCATCCGGTGCTAAGCCGGCTGTGGCCGATCAGTTTTGACTGGCGCATGGCCGGTTCGCTTTTTGAAAGCAGCGTTTGGGTTTATCTCTCGGTTCTCGGAAATTCAATTTACCGCAACACGGACGGCCTGCTGATCAATGCGCATTCCGGCTTCGTTCTGGGCACGCTCGACTATTATCAATTCAATTATAAATTCTGCGAGATCGTCGTGTTCGTCGCCTTGACCGCAAGTTTTGTCGCGCTGCCAAAAATTACGCGCTGGATGGCCTCCGAGGATCCCAAAGACCACGAACGAGTGCGGGTGGAGATGCGCAAGCTCAATCAATTCCAGGCGTTGTTCGGCTGCGGCGCGGCTCTCGCCTATCTCGCCGGAAATAATTTATTCATGCACGTTTGGTGGGCGCATCACCCGCATCCGATTTCGCCGGCGACCTTGCCTTTGCAACTCGCATTTGCCTTGAACATGGCGGTGACCACGAGTGGCGACGCTGGAATTCAACTGGCAATTCGCTCCGGCAAAGGCGGTTTGCGCGCGATGGGCCTCGTTATCGGCGGCACCGGATTCATCAATTTCGGCTTGTCGCTCGTGGCGATGAGATTTGATTCGCTCACCGGCATTGCGATGGCTACGGTCATTGCCCAATCGCTGTTGAGCTTGTTCGCAAGCCGCTACGTCTGCCGCCATCTTCAAATGGCGTGGCTGCCGTGGGTATTGAAAGGCTGGCTCGCGCCGTTTGTGGGCATCATCCTCGCGGCGTGGTTGCGGCACATCTGGCCGATGGATTCGGCGATGCACATTTTCCTGTTGCTTGGCTCGTACGCTATCATGTTCATCGCCGCCATGTGGGCATTTGGAATTAATATCACGTTGATCAAGGAAGAGTTGAAGATTGTGCGGAACCTTTTTGGAAAATGACCGGTGTTCTGTTGGTTTCCCTGGGCGCATTCAAATAATCGTGGATCATCGCATTGGGTTCCCCGTCTTGCCAAACAATAGGAAATCTTTTTCCATCCATTCGCGTCACGGGCCAATTCGTATTCCCGGGTGTTGGCTTAAAGCTCCAATCAATCGCGACTTTATTTGAAAGTGTGAATATATAGTTAGGGCCGTTTGCGCCTCTAAGCACAAAACCTCCTCCAGAATTTGTTTTCGCAAGCGTGGATAGCTCCGACCACGAAGCCGGCCAGGAGTTGGTATGGGTTTTCATATATTCAACGAGAAATGTCCCTGTGTCCCATGCCGCATACGCCTCGGGAATGCGGCGAATCGTGTAAATCAACGAAATGACACAGCAAATGACATACATTATCGCACCCGCGGTCGCTACGCCCAGGACGATCATGATTTTTTTGCGGAGCGACATTCGGGCTAGGTTGCGGCTGTGGATTTTACCATCGCCTTGTTCGCACTCGGCAATTTCCGAAACGCCGGGTGCTGCGCGATCAATCCTAGCGCTTTATTCAGTAGCGTCTTGCCCGGCTCCATGCGATGCCACGGCGAAGCACCTGACGGATGCGGCAACGGTATTAGGTCAAACGCGTGTCCCGAATACGTGACGGACATTTGATTGCCGATGACGTGGTCGAGCTTTTGCAACGGAATGAATTGCGCGATGGCGAGTTTGCCGACGGGAATGACGAGGTGCGGCTGAAGGATTTCTATCTCGCGCTTGAACCAGACTGAACAATTTTGAATTTCATTGGGCGCTGGCACGCGGTCGCCGCCCGTGGCTTTCTTGCCCGGAAAACAACGGCATACCGCCGCCATATATACCGCCGCTCGAAATGTTTCCTCACTCATGCCCGCCGCTTCGTTGAACCAGCGGAACAAGGTTTTCCCCGCCGTCCAAGCAAACGGACGACCCAGCACCGGTTCCTTATCACCGGGCGCCTGTCCCACCAGAATCACGCGGCTGACTACCGCGCCGCCGCTCACCACGGGCGGATGCATATCGGGGCATTTTCGACAGGCAAGCAATCGTTGAACGTGCTGTTGCAGCAGGCGTTCGGTCGCGGGAAGTTTTGTGACGGCCATGTTTTAATAAATTGTGCGGCGCGCCGAAACGGAAGGAAAGCAGGAAGTGATACTTGGCTTCCAACGCGCATTTTTTTCGATTAGGTTCAGGCATGGACAAAGAATTGGCTGAACGCCTGGAAAAGTTGGAATCGAATCTGGCGCACCTCGAACACCAGTATGATCAATTAAACCAGGTCGTTTTGGAGCAGGCGCGCGCTCTTTCCAAGTTGCAACTTGTCCAACAGCAGGTGTCGCAAACCGTCGAGAGCATGGAAATGGAACGGATAAAATCCACGAATCCGAAGCCGCCTCATTATCATGGATGATGCCGCTTGCCTTCGCTACGCCGCCGCGTGGGCTGCGGAGTTTTTCAAAAGTTCCTCGGCATGTTTGCGCGCGGCATCTGATTGGCCGCCCAGCATGCGCGCGAGTTCAGTAACGCGGTCCTTGCGATTGAGCAACGTGATTTCGGAAATGGTGCGACCTTCCTTGAGTTGTTTGCTGACCAGATAATGAGCCGACGCGCTCGCCGCAACCGGCGCGAGGTGCGTGATGCAAAGAACCTGTCGCTGCCGCGCGATCTGCTGCATCTTTTCGCCGACCGCGCCCGCCGTCTCACCGCCGACATTCGCATCCACTTCGTCGAACACCAGCACGGGAATTTCGTCCACCTGCGCCAGCACCGTTTTCAGCGCGAGCATCACCCGCGCCATTTCGCCGGACGAAGCAATCGCCCGCAGCGGACGCGGCGGTTCGCCGACATTCGGCGCAAATTGAAATTCAATCGTGTCCAACCCCCACGCCGATAACGGCTTTGCCGCGGTCGAACCACGTTCCGCCGTGCTGATGCTAATGTCGAAATGACACTGCGCAAACCCCAGGTCTTTGAGTTGTTTTACAACAGACTTGGCAAGTTGCGGAATCACTTTACGCCGTTGTATGGAAAGCTCCTGCCCAACGCGCCAAAGTTCGGCGTCCAGTTTTTTAAGTTCACCGTTGATGCGCGCCAGTTCGGCGTCGCGTTGCTCAAGCTGCTGTAATTTCGTTTGCGCGGTTTCGCCGAAGGCGATGACTTCTGCAACCGAGCCGCCATATTTCCGCTTGAGCGAATGAATCAGGTTCAACCGCTCCTCCAATTCCTGCAACCGCCCCGGGTCGAGATCAACTTTATCCGCGTAATGTCCAAGGCTCTCCTGAAGCTCGCGCAAATGGATTACCATTTGTTCGTGCTCCGACAGCAAATCAGTGGCGCTCGCGTCAATGCGTTGAAGCTCCTGCAAAAGCCGGCCGAGCAGCCCCGCGCTGGTGAGCAGCGAGGTTTCATTTTCACTGAGCAGGTCGAGCGCGCCCTGGCTGAGTTCGAGAAGTTTTTGCGCGTTGCTCGCACGCTGGTAGTCCTGCTGGACTTGCGCTTCTTCGTCCGGATGCAAGCGCGCCGCATTGATTTCGTTTACCTGAAAGTGCAGCAAATCGAGTTGTTGAGCATAGGTTTTTTCGTCAACAATCAGGCTGGCTTTTTCACCTTCGAGCATCGCCCGGTGTTTCACTAATTCGCCAAAGGCAGTTCGCCGCGCCGACAAATTTCCGAACGCATCGAGAATGGAAAGCTGCCGTGCCGCGTGAAGCAGCGATTGATGATCGTGCGGGCCGTGCATATCCACCAGCCATTCGCCCAGCGTGGCCAGCGTGCCCAGCGTCGTCGGCGAACCGTTGATGAATTGCCGGTTCGCGCCCGCCGCGGTAAAAGTGCGCTTAAGGACAATTTGATTTTCTTCACAAGGCTCAAGCCCGTTCTCCTCGAGAAAATCTTTCAGCGGCACGCGCAAATGTGTGACCTCGAATACCGCCTCGACCGAGCAACTCTCGCTGCCGCTGCGGATCAACGTCCGGTCGGCGCGTTCACCCAGCACGAGGTTCAGCGCGCCGATGATGATGGACTTGCCCGCGCCCGTTTCGCCGGTGATCGCGTTGTAGCCCGGCTGCAACTCGAGCGTCAGGTCGGGCACCAGCGCGAGGTTTTTGATGCGAAGTATCGTCAACATGTTAAATTTGCCGTGTTCAATTTGGCGATTATGTTATCGTTCGGCAAAATAAAAGTTTAGCAATGTCATTCTCGTTTATCTTTCTGGGTTCGGGCACGTCGCAAGGCGTCCCGATGATCGGGATGGATTACCCGCCAGAATTTCTCGCCAACCCAAAAAACCACCGGACCCGCCCGTCCATTTATGTGGCAACGGACCAAGTCAAAATCTCCGTGGATACCACCCCGGATTTTCGCACTCAAATGCTGCGCGAAAATATCCGCTGGCTGGATGCCGTGGTCTTCACGCATCCCCATGCCGACCATGTCATGGGACTGGACGATTGCCGCCGGTTCTGCGACTTGCGCGACGGGCGCGCCCTGCCGATCTATGCGAATGCCGAAACGATGAATGCGTTGCGACGCGTTTTCAACTACGCGTTTCACGACGGCCCGTGGCCCAAAGGATATTTCATTCCCGAACCGCACATTGTCGAAGGGCCCTTCACCTTGGGCGATCTGGAAATCACTCCCCTGCCCGTTCCTCACGGGCGCATCCATACGAATGGTTACTTGTTCGTTCAAGCCGGGATAAAACGACTCGCGTATCTCAGCGATTGCAAGGAAGTGCCGCCCGAAATCGTCAAACTGATCGCCGGAGTGGAAGTCGTCGTGCTGGATGCCCTGCGGCGAATGCCACACCCGACTCACATGTGCCTCGATGAAGCGTTGACCGCCGCCCGGCGCATCGGAGCGGGGCGAACTTATTTCACGCACCTGACGCAGGACTATGACCACGATATGTCGCAAGCGGAATTGCCGCCGGGCGTCACGCTGGCCTACGATGGACTGAAAGTTGACTGTTAGCAAAACGTGAGCAAGGCTAATTTTAGTGTGAAAAGTGCAATGAAACGACTGCTGATTCTTTTAAGCCTGCTCACGTGGCTGATGCCGGGAATGCGCATTTATGCCGCCGGCCAAGGGGACCAGGTGGTGGTCATTTACAATACGCGCGTTCCTGAATCCAGGGACGTCGCGGAACATTACGCCGCGATGCGTCATGTGCCGGGATGGCAGGTATTCGGAATGGACTTGCCCGAGCGCGAAACCATCAGCCGCGCGGAATTTCAAGACATGTTGCAAAAGCCGCTGGAAAAGAAACTCGAAGCCAGAAATTTCATGCGCTTCGGTTCGATAACCATCCCCGCCACCAACGGACAGCCTCGCAAGGTGGTTCGCGCGGTGATCTCGGCTAGCATCCGTTACCTCGTGCTTTGTTATGGCGTGCCGCTGACGATTGTCAAAGATCCAAGCCTCAAGGAAGACGATGGCCAAGTGCCTCCCGCATTTCGCCGGAACGAAGCTGCGGTGGACAGTGAACTTGCCTGTCTACCGGTTCTTGATCACATGCTGCTTGCGGGGCCGCGCCAGAATTTTTTTTACGGATGCACCAATGCCGCTCTTTTTAATCCGACCAACGGAATTTTACTCGTGGCGCGCTTGGATGGCCCGACGGCGGCGATCGCGCGCGCGCTCGTGGACAAAGCCATGGAAGCAGAAACCAACGGCTTGTGGGGCCGCGCTTATTTCGATACGCGCGGATTGCCTGTCGGAAGTGCGTACCGGCTTGGCGACGATTGGATAAACCTCGCGGCGGAAGTTGCCCACGCGGCCGGCTACGACACGATTGTGGATTCCAATTACAGCACGTTCCCGCCAGGTTTTCCCATGAGTCAGACGGCGCTTTACGCTGGCTGGTATGAGGAAAATCCGACGGGCCCATTTGCCCGTCAAACGGTGGAATTCATGCCGGGCGCTTTTGCGTATCACTTGCAATCGTTCAGCGCAGCCACCTTGCGCACGACCAAGCGTCAATGGGTTGGCCCTCTGCTTGCGCTGGGTGCCACAGCGACGATGGGCTGTGTGGATGAACCTTACCTCGGCGGCACACCTAATATTGGCATTTTCTTTGCGCGTTTTATTTACTCGGCGTTTAGTTTTGGCGAAGCCGCCTACGCCTGCCAAAATTATGTCTCGTGGCAAACGACCGTCGTCGGCGACCCGCTCTATCGTCCGTTCGGCACCTCGCCGCTGGATTTGCAAAAAGATCTGGAACGGCGGCACGATCCGCTGGTCGAATGGTCTTATCTGCGCACGATCAATGTGGACATCCTGCGCGGCAAACCAGTCGCGGAATTGGTGGCCGCGCTGGAACAGTTGGACTTGCTCAAAACCAGTGCGGTGCTTCAGGAAAAACTCGCCGAATTATACACCGACCAAGGCAAGCCCTCCTCTTCGGTCTTCGCGTTGCAAAAGGCACTTGAACTTAACCCCACGCCGGAGCAGCGAGTCCGCCTCATGCTGAATCTGGCCAAACAATTACAGCCGCTGGGGCGCGATCAGGACGCGTATGAAGTCTATCAACAATTTCTACAAAAAATTCCTGATTATCCCGATCAGCTGGCCATCTATAAATCACTCGTCGAATTGGCCCACAAGTTGAACCACGGCGAAGCGGCCGCCAAGTATCAGCATCAAATTGATGTTTTAACTTTCGTCCCGCCGCCAGCCGCCAAGGGCGCGCCGCAACGCCACGGGATTTAAACAGCAAGTTTTGAACCGGCGCGAAAATTTATTTCGCTTGCGATTTTTTATCGAACGCCGCGTCGAACGCCACTTTACTGGGCGCGAAATCCACCCGTTTCACGAACGCCGCCGCTTCGGTCGCTCCATGTTCACGGTCCATTCCGATGTCTTCCCACTCGACCGATAGCGGCCCTTGATAGTTGGCATCGTTAAGGGCACGGATGATGCGTTCGAAATTAATCGAGCCGCGGCCGAGCGAACGGAATTCCCAAGAACGGCGCGGGTCGCCGAATTTTGTGTGACCGCCAAAGACGCCGGCTTCAGTCGGAGTGTTCGACCAATAAACGTCCTTCATGTGAACGTGATAAATGCGGTCGGCAAACTTGCGGATGAAGCCCACATAATCCACCCCCTGATAACCGAGGTGTGAGGGATCATAATTGAAACCAAACTCAGGCCGCCGTCCAATGGCCGCAAGCGCACGCTCGGCGCTGACGATGTCAAAAGCGATCTCCGTCGGATGCACCTCGAGCGCGTATTTCACCTTGCATTTTTTGAATTCGTCCAGAATCGGATTCCAGCGCGCGGCAAAATCCGCAAAACCGTCCTGAATTTGCGCGTCGCTGACCGGCGGAAAACTGTAGAGCAAACTCCAAATCTTCGACCCAGTAAAACCATTGACCACTTTCACGCCCAAATTTTTTGCCGCATGCGCCGCGCGGATGACTTCTTCCGCCGCGCGTTTGCGGACGTCTTCCGGTTTGCCATTTCCCCACACGTGCGGCGGGAGGATGGATTTATGGCGTTCATCAATATTATCACACACGGCCTGGCCGACGAGATGCGTCGAAATCGCCCAGGTTTTCAGCCCGTGTTTGGCCAGCAACGCGTGGCGGTCATCGCAATATTTTTTGTCCTGCGCCTTGATGACGTCGAAATGATCTCCCCAGCACGCAAGCTCCACGCCGTCGTAACCAAAGGACTTGGCTTTTTGAGCGACGGTGTCGAGCGTTAAATCGGCCCATTGGCCAGTGAACAGTGTAACGGGGCGTGCCATAAAATTAAGATTGCGTTTAGTTGATCTTGGTCTCCGCAAAATCTATTGAAAGCATGCGGTCACTGGCAAGCCGTTTATTTGCCCCGCTTAAAATCACGAATTGCGGATTTCGCCAAACCACATCACATTATCGCGCCGGCCCGGCGCCGGACATCATATACACATGGCAATTTTTTACGATACCCACGCGCACTTGGATTATCCCGATTATGCGGAAGACTTGCCGCAGGTGATTGAACGCGCCGCGGCGGCTGGCATCACCAAAATCATCGCCATCGGCACGGACCTTGAAAGCAGCGCGCGCGCGGTCAAACTTGCCGAACAATTTCCCGCGATTTATGCGGCGGTCGGCTGGCATCCGACCAATGTGCTCGAAGCTCCTGACGACATTCGGCCCGCGCTCCGCAAATACGCGAAACATCCGCGAGTCGTCGCCATCGGCGAAACCGGGCTCGACTATCATCATCTGCCCAGCGAAAACCCCGAGGCCACCACTGCCAATGACGCCCATTATAAACAAAAGCAGGCCGCGATTTTTCAGCAACAACTCGAAGTGGCTGCGGAGTTCGGTTTGAATTGCGTCGTGCATCAGCGCAGCGCGCTCGAAGACACGCTTTCACAAATGCAGCCGTTCGCCGGGCGCGTGCGGGGAGTTTTTCACTGCTTCGTGGATGACGCGGTGGCGATGCGGCGCATCGTCGCGATGGGTTCGCTGGTGAGTTTCACGGGAATCATCACTTTCAAAAATGCGCAGAGCGTTCGCGATACCGCCGCCGTCACGCCGCTCGATCAATTCATGCTGGAAACCGACGCGCCCTATCTTGCACCCGTGCCATATCGCGGCAAACGCTGTGAATCCGGTTACGTGAAAGAAATCGCGGAAGTCGTGGCCAAGGCCAAAGGATGTTCGCTGGAAGAATTAAGCGCGGCTACGTGCGCAACGGCGCAAAAGTTTTTTCCAAAGCTCCGCTGATGCGCGATTCGGCGGTAATTATTTTTCCTTCAGTTCGATTTCGCCCTTCCAATCATCCGGCAGCGGATGATCCCGAATTTCGGCGATAAACTTCAAATAGAATTTCGATGGCCCGTCCTTTGGGTTGATTTCCAGCACGCGATGAAACGCCATTTCAGCCGCAACGAAATCCTTTTTCACAAATAGTTCCAACGCTTTCGCGAACGCGTCATCCAGCGTTTTGTGAGCTTCGGCCACGCTGACCTGCCCGACCAATTCGTAAACGGCCACCGTTTTCTCGAAACCCTTCAGTTGAAAATCGCCGAGGAACCGCGTGTGCAATCGCCCGGAAATTCCGCTTTGAGTATCCGCGGTAATCAACACCTCAGTGCCCAGGTATTTATTCAAGCCTTCCATGCGGGCAGCGAGATTGATGTTTTCGCCAATAGCGGTGTAGTCCACGCGCGCCGTGCTGCCGAAGTTGCCGACGTTCGAGACACCCGTATGCAAACCGATGCGCGTGATCAGCGGATGTTCCTTGATGTATTGCTTGGGCTGGTCGCGAAAACGCAACGCCGCCTCGCACGCGCGCATGGCGTGATCCACCTGCGAGTCTGGCGCATTCCAAAAAGCAAAAATCGCGTCGCCGATGTATTTGACAATCGTCCCATCGGTTTTGTGAATGCAGTCAGAAACCGCCGATTCAAAATACCGGTTCATCAACGCCGCAAGGTCATCTGAATCCATCCCTTCCGAGATGGAAGTAAAACCCGCGATGTCGCTAAACAAGGCCGTGAGTAATTGCTTTTTCGCGCCCGGTTTCAAAATGTCCTTCTCGCTGGAAAATTTCTTCACCAGCTTTGGTGAGAGATACATGCGGAGAGATTCCTCAAAGAGACGGTTCTGGACGTAGAGTTGGACGGAGTTGTAAACAACCGAAGATAAAAGAGCGATTGGGATTTGCACGCCTACGATGACCAGCCAAAAAACGAGCAGGTGTTGGCGTGAAAATAAAAAATAACTGATCGCGAGAACAATTACCGAAATTACTGCGGCCATTCCAACCGCCGGGAGAGGACGATACTGGGCAAGTCCAAATCCAATTATAAGACCTAGAATAATGACTAACCATTCCTGATACGGAACGGTCGAAATCCAGTCCCCACGAATCAGGTTTAAGCAAGCCGTCGCTTGAATTTCAACTCCTGGGATGAAACGGTTATTGGCTAACCAAAAGGAATACGGGGTCGAGTATTCATCTTTCCGATCACCACCAAATTTTGTCGAAACCCGCGAACCGACGAATACGACTTTATTGCTGAAATATCCTCTCGGCACGGCGTCATCAAGTGTTTGCGGGTCGAGGACACGAAAATAGCTGACGCTCGGAATTGTCAATGGTGGGCCGTAATAATTGATCCAACGATCCCGGTCGGAAGCTTTTTCTTTTTTAGTAACCGCTGCTCCAGCCATATTGGCGGTGACCCAACTTATTCCCAAAATTTGCTCATCAGGATCCACCCGGAGATGCTTTCGAACCACCAGATCATCATCCGCCGGAATTTCTGCTGACCCAATCGCCGAGTTCGTTTTAGAAAACATGTCGTATGGCGGGACATAACTCCTTCCATACACACTTCTGCCCACTGCCGTGATGACACAATCTGCGGCTAATACAACTTTGCCATTAGATTCAATCGCGTCGGCAAAACTTTGGTCAGCCGCAGGATCCCGGCCCGGATCGCTAAAGACAATGTCAAAGGTAACCGCTTTCGCATGATCAGCTTTCAAGTAATCGAGCAATTTTGCGTGAAGTGCGCGATTCCATGGCGCGTTTTCTGGCTGTTTTAAGTTCGCGTAAGACTCATCATCCATGTAAATCATGCGCATCTCGTCCGTTGCGATATATGGACGCAAGGCAATGAGAAAATCGTAACTCCGATTTTTGAGTCCCTGTCCGATTTGAAAATGCTCGAACAATAGTCCAAACAGCACTGCCAACACGGCTCCCACAACACCACCCAGACGAAGCTGCCGAAGTTTGTCAAAAAGATTCACAAGTTGGATTGGAATTTATTGCTCAGCAATTCGAGAACGATAGTTAATCCAGTTTGATAATAGAAGCTTAGAATAATCCCCCTTGCCCTCCCCTTCCCTCGCTCGTTACGCTGCCGCGCATTGAAAACGGATTTGCCAGCCAGCGACCCGTCCGGCAGCCCTGCCGATTCTCGCGCTGCCAACGCCGGTTTGGTTCCCGCGCTCGGTTTGTTTACCACTACGATGATGGTCATCGGCGGCGTCATTGGGTCGGGGATTTTTCGCAAGGCGGGTGTCATGGCGGGCGAAGTGGGCTCGCCGACGCTGTTGCTCGGCGTCTGGTTTATCGCGGGCATCATCACTTTGTTCGGCGCGCTGACGAATGCCGAGATCGCGAGCATCATTCCCGAGACCGGCGGCCAATATATTTATTTCGAGCGAATGTTCGGTTCGTTCTTTGCGTATCTTTACGGGTGGGCGGTTTTCGCGGTGATTCAAACCGGTTCCATCGCGGCGGTCGCCTATGTGTTTGCGGAATATGCGACTCAATTTGTTAAACTCCCCGAATTCACGCCAGCGGTCGCGGCTTTCTCGATTCATTTTCCGTTTATCGGTGACGTCGCGCCGCTCGCGGATATTGGCGTCAAAGGCGTCGCAGCTGCTCTCGTCATTGGGCTTACGGCAATCAATTACATCGGCGTGCGTTTTGGCGGCGCGGTACAAAATATTTTTACCGTGGCGAAAGTTGCCGCGATGGCCGTGCTTTTTCTTGGCGCATTCCTGCTGCCCACCGGCGGCAGCGTCGCGAACCTCACCACTAATAGCGTCATCATTCATCCACGCGGAGTCGAATTGGCCGCCGCCATCGCCGCCGCGATGCAGGGAGCGTTTTGGGCTTATGACGGCTGGAATAAAATCACCTACATCGCCGGAGAAGTGAAACAACCGCAACGAAATATTCCGCTAAGTCTGGGCATCGGCATGCTGGCCGTCATGGGCATCTACATGTTGATCAACCTCGCGTATTCGTATGTGCTACCCATTGACGTGATGGCGCATTCCAAACTCGTCGCGGCGGACGTCGCTGAAAAATGTTTTGTGAGCGGCGGACGCTGGATTGCCGCGGCGGTCATGGTCTCGACCTTTGGCACCGCCAACGCCACCATCCTGGCCAGCGCGCGGGTTTATTTTTCGATGTCGCGGCGAAATGTTTTCCCGAAATTTTTAGGCAATGCGCATCCGAAATTTCACACACCCGCCGCGTCGCTGGTCATCCAGGGCGTTTGGAGCGTGCTGCTGCTTTTCAGCGGCACGTTTGACACCCTTACGGACACGCTGATTTTTGTGAGTTGGATTTTCTACGCGGTGGGCGCATACGGAGTTTTTGTCATGCGCCGCAAGCTGCCGAATACCCCGCGTCCCTATCGCGTGCCGGGCTACCCGTGGGTTCCGTGGATTTTTATTATCTTCGCAACGGTCTATCTGATCTTCACGGTTATCAATGACGTGGCGAATTACAACGCCGCCGTCGCTGCAGGCAAACCCGCAATCATCAATTCCGCTTTCGGGCTCGTGCTCGTGCTGATCGGCACGCCGATTTATTGGTTCTACCGCTCAAAATCGGCGTCCGCTCGAAGCAAATGATTACTGGACGATTTTTACCTGCTCAGGTTTATCGAGAACGATTTCGGCGGAGTCGCGATACTTAATGAATTTGCCCGTCACGACGACTTCTTTGCCAACGAGATTTGTGAGTGCAGGAAAATTGGTAAAATTCGCACCCTTTAAAATAGCGGTCAACGCGGTGCGATAGTTCTCATCAAACTCGACAATCGCCAACCCGCGTGGCTCAAATACTTTTGCCACCATGCCTTTGAACGCACCGTCCTTGTCCACCATTTTCAAAGCGTCAGCCAGCGCATGTGCGTCAACTGCCGATTTATATTGATCATCCGTTTTCGCAATTTTGCCGAAACTGGCGGTGGTTGAGGCCACATCCGCCTGGGTAGGCTTTGCGGGCTTCTTCGGTGCGCTGTCAGCTTTGTCAGAGGTGTTAGTTTTACTTTGAGTGGTTGAACTTGCCGCAGGTTCATCGGCAAATGAAATCGTCACCGCTGCCATCAATGTTGCCACGCCCAGCGCGAGAGTTTTAACCTTAATATTGGTCATCATCGTATGTTATTAGACCCGCGCAGTTAGTAATTCAAGCCCGATTGCCTTGGCATGCGACTTCGTTGTGCGCAAATATAGCTGACGTCGCCGAGCTTTCCTGCTAACAACAAGCCGCGTGAGCACAACCGAATCAACCGTCCCCTCTGGCACAAAATCCAAATATCTCACCGCGCCGGTTCCAACTACGAAAATGCCGCCGGGCATTCCGTACATCATCGGCAACGAAGCCGCAGAGCGTTTCAGCTTCTACGGCATGCGCACGATTCTCGTCATTTTCATGACGAAATATCTGGTGGACGCGCAGGGCCACGCCGATCGCATGACCGACACGCAGGCGCGCGAGTGGTTTCACTTGTTCGTGGCGGCGGTGTATTTTTTCCCACTGATTGGCTCCATCGTTGCGGATGTTTTCTTTGGAAAATATCTCACGATTCTCTGGCTCTCGATTGTTTACTGCCTCGGGCATTTCGCGCTTTCGCTCAACGACACTCGACTGGGATTGATGATCGGCCTTTCACTCATCGCCATTGGCTCCGGCGGCATCAAGCCGTGTGTCTCCGCCAATGTCGGAGACCAATTTGGTGAGCATAACCGGTATTTGCTGGCGCGTGTTTACATGTGGTTTTATCTGGCGATCAATATCGGTTCCGCGATCTCGATGTATTGGGTACCGATTGAATTGCGGACCGCCGGCTCGCATGTCGCCTTTGGCATTCCGGGAATTTTGATGCTGATCGCAACCATCATTTTTTGGATGGGACGGAAAAAATTCGTGCATGTTCCTCCTGCGGGAATCAGGAAGCTCGGCGAAGTTTTCAGTTTGGAGAATCTAAAGGCGCTCGCTGGCTTGATGCCGATTTATGTGGTGATCGCGGTATTTTGGTCGCTCTACGACCAATGCAGTTCAGCGTGGGTGCAGCAGGCCGAGCACATGGACTTGCATTTCTTTGGACTCAAATGGACGGCGGACCAGTTCCAGATTCTTAATCCGATTCTCGTTCTGATTTACGTGCCGCTGTTTTCGTCGGTCATTTATCCAACGGTGAATCGTTTTTACAAACTGACGCCGCTGCGCAAGATGTCCATCGGTTTCTTTTTTACTTTTTGTTCGTTTGTGGTTCCCGCTTACGTCGAGATGTTGATCAGCGCGGGACAGAAGCCGACGATTGGCTGGCAAGTGCTTGCTTACATGTTTCTGATGGCGTCGGAGGTCATGGTATATGCCACCGGACTGGAATTTTCCTACACGCAAGCGCCGAAGAAAATGAAATCCATGATCATGGCATTATTTTTAGCGACCAACACGGCCGGGAATTTGTTCACTGCCGCGGTGAATCACTTCATCCAAAATCCCGACGGCAGCAGCAAACTGACCGGGGCGAATTACTATTTATTTTTCGCGGGATTGATGTTTATCGCGGCGATTGCCTTCATTTTTATCGCGATGACTTATCGGGGAAAGACGTTCATTCAGGACGAAAAACCAGCGGCGGCATAAACGAGATCATCGGGGAATTGTAAGCTTTTTCAGTAAAAATGCGCCATCATTGAATATTTTTGCAATTAATGTGTCATATATACAGAAGCGCGGCTAAAATGCCGCGAACAGGATTTCTAAATCTATGAAGTTAAAGACCACCACACCATTGACGACGCTGGTCAAGGGCCAGCTCTGGAAAACTGAAAAAGGCCATGTGGAAATCATGGAAGTCGGCAAAACCCTCACGCATTATCGGTTATTTCAAAATCAAAAACGCGTGCCTACGAGCCTGGGACGCATTCAAATGGTCCAGGATTATTTGAAAAATAACCAGGCCAAGCTGGTCAAGAATACGCGGCTGGTGAAGGCGAAGGCGGCTTAAAAATGATAGCCCGCGGTCATAAACCGCCGCTATAGTTGGGACTGAGACCCTAAACAGACGCGATTACTTGATTGCTGCGTACACACGATGAACGTCATCGTGTTCGTCCAATGCGTTCAGAAAGTCCCCGACTTCCTTCTTTTGAGCTTCGTTGAGTTCCACGTAGTTTTTGGCAAGGTAACTCATTTCGGAAGCGGTCACGGTCCATTGGGCGGCCTTCAAATATTTTGAGACGGCATCGAGGCTCGTGGGGTGGCAAAGGAAACGCGCGCCGATGCGGCCTTCGGGGACGTCTTCGCCAGTCAAGGGTTGAACCTCCTCCGCGCCGGCCTCGATTGCGGCGGCTTCGATGTCCTGCGTCGTGTCAGCGTGATTGGCTTCCACGATTCCCCAGCGGTCGAACATGAAAGCGACGCTTCCCGGAGCGCCGAATTGTCCGGCCTTGAATAATTGCCGGATTTCCGGCGCGGTGCGATTGCGGTTGTCCGTCAGGCATTCGACAATGACCGGCACTTTTCCCGGCGCAAAACCCTCGTACGCCACCGTCTCGTAAGTCACTTTCTCGTCGAGCAATCCCGCGCCCTTTTTGATTGCGCGCTCGATGGTATCCCGCGGCACGGAATGTTTTTTTGCGGCTTCAACGGCCACCCAAAGCCGCGCGTTGTTCTCGGGATGCGGATCCCCGAGTTTCGCCGCGACCAAAATTTCTTTGACCAGTTTGCCGATCATCGCGCCGCGCTTGGTGGAGTTTGCCACCCGCCCGGCCTGTTTCCATTGTGCGCCCATAGGACGGGTAATTTATCGCGAACGCGGCGTGAGTTCAAGGAGAGCTTCGATTTACTGCATGCTTTTTATCGTGTGATTTCGCGGTTCGCGGGTTAGCGTAATGGCGACATGGAAGACAAGGTCTTGAAATTACTCAGCCAGCCGCAATACACGCCACTCAACGTGCCGGAGTTATTGCGCGCACTCGGGTTGGCTCGCAATCAGCAGCAGGCCCTTCAAAAAACTCTCGCCGCACTCGAACGCTCCGGACGCATCGCCCGCATGAAAGGCAATCGCTTCGGGCGCGCCACGGATGC
This sequence comes from Verrucomicrobiia bacterium, assembly GCA_036268055.1. Lineage (NCBI taxonomy): Bacteria > Pseudomonadati > Verrucomicrobiota > Verrucomicrobiia > Verrucomicrobiia bacterium. Next base: position 294,806 of record DATAUW010000013.1, read on the forward strand.
CGATCTAGTGCCCGGATGCATCCGCATCAATCGCCAGGGCAAAGGTTTTTTGGAAGCCGATGATCCCAAGGCGCCGGAAATTGTCGTGCCCGGTTTTGCCACGTCCACGGCGATGAACGGCGACCGCGTGCTCGTGCGGCGAGATGTGCCGCGGCAAGGTCGTGGATCGCAGCCACCGGGAGAAGTCACGGGCAAGGTGATTCGCATCCTTGAACGCCAGCGTACCCAACTTGTCGGCACGTTGCAGCGTGGCGCACAATTTCTCTACGTGATCCCCGATGACCCGCGCCTTCCGCACGATATTTACGTGCCGACACCCAAGGATGTTGGCCGTCAGCCAAATTTGGGCGACAAGGTGGTGGTGGAATTGCATGAATGGAAATCGCCGAATACAAATCCCGAAGGTGAAATCATTGAAGTGCTCGGCGCGCCGGATGAAGAAGGCGTGGACATGCTGTCCGTCCTGCGTCAATACAATCTGCCGCTGCATTTTCCGAAAAAAGTTTTGCAGGAAGCACGCGCGAATGGCACAGAGGTAAGCGCGCAGGATTTAACTGGCCGCACTGATTGTCGTACGCATCAAGTGGTGACGATTGATCCTGATGACGCCAAGGATTTTGACGATGCCATTTGCCTCCGGCCCGCGCCCAATCAGCAATGGAAACTCTGGGTGCACATCGCCGACGTTTCTCATTACGTCAAACCCGGTACGCCGCTCGACGCGGAGGCCCTCAAACGCGGCAATTCCACGTATCTTGTTGACCGCGTCATTCCGATGCTGCCTGAAGCCTTGAGCAATGAACTTTGTTCGCTCAAGCCGAACGTGGATCGCCTGACCAAGTGCGTCGAATTTCTTTTGTCCGCCGAAGGCCAGGTATTGCGGGCAAATTTTTACCCGGCAGTCATTCGCTCGCAATGCCGCTTTACTTATCGCGAAGTTCTGGCGGTTCTACAACGCGCGCCGGTTGGCCCCGTCGAAAAAATGGTTCACGATGCCAATCAGATGGCGCAACGCATCCGCCGCGCCCGCATGAAGGCCGGCTCGTTGGAACTGGATTTTCCTGAAAGCAAGATTCGCCTCGATGAAAGCGGAAAGGTCACCCGCATCGAAAAAATAGAGAATGATATTTCACATCAACTTATCGAGGAATACATGCTCCTCGCTAATGAGGCGGTCGCGGGACGCTTGATGGCGCTGAATCGCCCGGCAGTCTATCGCATCCACGAACCGCCCGATGACAAACGGCTTCAGGAATATCGCCAGGACGTGCTCAGTCATCACATTGCTTGTGGAAATTTGAGCAACCGGCTCGAAGTCCAAAAACTGTTGCAAAAGCTTTCCACACTGCCTATCGGCCAGGCTTTGAAAATCGGGTTTTTGAAATCGCTCATGCGGGCGCGCTATGCGGTGGAACCACTCGGGCATTACGGTCTCGCGAAAAAGAAATATACGCATTTCACTTCACCGATTCGCCGTTACGCGGACCTGGTGGTGCATCGGGCACTTTTTCAAAAGCCCGGACAGCCGATTGCAAGTCAATCGCTCGCGGAAGTTACGGCGCGCATTTCGGATACTGAGCGCAATTCCGCCGATGCCGAGCGCGACAGCAAAGACGTCAAGTTGTTTGCCTTTTTGAGCAAGCAACTGGAATCCGGCCAGCCGCTGCGTTATCCCGCGCTGGTCACGGACGTCCGCAATTTCGGTTTTTTCGTGGATGTGAGCGGACTGGCCATGAGCGGATTGGTTCCGCTTTCGACCCTGGCGGACGATTTCTTTCAATTCGACACGAACCGGAATCAGTTGGTCGGGCGGCGGACGCGCCGCGTTATCAAGCTCGGAGACCAGGTCGAAGTGCAGGTTGCCAAAGTGGATCGTTTCAAGAAGCAGGTGGATTTCCGGCTCGCGGGAACGGCGAGGGCTTCGACGGAATCTTTTTCAAAACCGCGCCGGGATAAATTTCAGCGGCGTCGTTAAGCCAAAGACCTGTCTGAAGTTACATATGAAACACATTCCACTTGTGCCCATCCGGGTCGGCAAACACAAAGCCATAATAACCTTCACCAAATGCTTCCGGCTTGCCAAATATCCGGCCGCCGGCGTGCTTCACTTCCATGGCCCATTGGTCTGCCTCTTCCCGGCTGTCGGCCCAAAGAGTAAAGATGATCTCATTTCCTTTGCTCAAGTCAGCCAGGTTGCCTTTAAGGGCTTGCTTTAAGGATTCATTTAAAAAGAAATTGATCACAAACTCATCATCGCCAAACAGAAAACTGGTAAGCTCTGGTGAACGGTCATAACCTCTATTGGGCTTAAATCCCAGTGTCTCATAAAATTTCCGGGTTATGTTCACATCCTTCACGGCGAAATTGCCCCATATTTTTTTCGGTCTCATGATCTGGTTTAGTTTATGTTTATGTTAAAGTCGGGCCAAAAGAATTGAACCACATCCTCTCAATCCAGGGAACGCCACAAATACCATGCGGCGAACGAACGATACGGACGCCATTTTTCGCCGTGCTTCAATAGTTCGGCAGCGCTGGGCAAATCTTTTAGATTGTACGTAACCGCAAAACCCTTGCGCACGCCGTAATCCGTCACCGGCAAAATATCCTGCCGGCCCAGCTTGAACATCAGCAGCATCTCAACGGTCCACGGGCCAACGCCGCGAATGGTGGTAAGTCGCTCGATGATGGCGGCATCTTCCATCCGTGCAATCGCGCGCGAGGTGGGAACCACGCCGCCGAGAGTTTTGGCGGCGATGTCTTTGATCGCGGCAATCTTGGCGCGCGACAATCCGGCTCCGCGCAATTTTTCATCGGAGGTGGCGATCAAATCCTCGGGAGACGGAAAGCGTTTGCCGGGATAAAGCGCTTTCACGCGGCCAAAAATCGTCGCGGCGGCTGTGCCGTTGAGCTGTTGATGCGTCACTGAACGCACAAGGGCTTCAAAAGGACTGCGGCGTTTGTCGGGTTTCCACAGGCAGGGGCCGATTTTTTTTATCAGGCGCGCGAGAACCTTGTCGGCCTGGGAAAGATGTTGGATGGCGGCTTCGCTCACGGAAAACTTTCAGGGCTTCAAAGTTTTGATCGTTTCCACGCGCGTGATGAGCCACGAGCCGCCATCGCTTTTTTTCAAAGTGAATTTAAGTTCCTGCACGATCAAGTCACTCTCAGTGGAGACTTTGGCCTTCAATGTCAGGTCCACCAGCGCCGAGTCATTTCCCGCGCCCATCTCAATGTTCATGTCCAAAAACTCGGCCTTGAGACCACCGGCAAAACGCTTGGTCAGAGCCGCGGCCTGCATCAGTTCTTCGCGATTGCTAAAAGTGTGGGATTCGTAACCGGGAATATCCACGACCACTTGCACGTCCCGCGCGAACAATGTTCCGAGCCGTTCCACATTGGCCATGCGGCTGAGGTTGCCGTCACTCGGCGAAAATGAAGCGAGCCGCGCGACTTTATTAAGGTGATTGCGGACGGCTTGTTGGGGATTGGGAAAGAGAACCGTGTAAAGCCAGAAACCGGCGCCGACAGCAATCAGCAGCACCACGAGCGAAAAAACTTTTTTCATAGCAAAGCTGCCGCGGCAATCCCCAATTTATGTTGCTCCTGGCAACAGAATTTTCCCAATGATGCGTTCACGTTGCGCAGCGCCTTTTTCGTGGTACTCGAAGGGCATGGAACGATTATCGCCGACGACGTAATATTCCCGGGGGCCAAGCTGCTTAGGCGGCGACTCCCAATCGGTGCTCGGAAATTTGAGATACGGTTCATCAAGTGGCTTGCCATTAATGTAGATAGTGCCGCCGGAAAAAGCAATGGATTCACCCGGCATCCCGACGATGCGCTTCACATACATGACGTGATTTCCCGAAAAACGGATGCCCACGACATCGCCCCGCTTTGGCTCGCTGCGAAGATAGGCAAGGCGATTGATGAAGTTGATCTGGCCGTTGCGATAGGTCGGATACATGCTCGGGCCGGTGATGCGGACCGGGTAGAGCACGAAGCTGAAAATTAAAAATGCCACCAGCGCGAAACCAATCAATAGGCCCAGCCTTATCAAGGTCCGGTCCGGGCGCCGGCCGATAACGATGGCCAGCAGCCACCCTGAAATTCCCCTCGTGTTTGTTTCGCCTGCCATAGTAGCCTGACTCAATGCCAGCGCCTAAGATAGCTAACCGTGAATCCCGCCAAAAGCAAGCCGCCATATAAGTAATATGTCAGTTTGAACTGATACATTTCCCGCCGGAAAGTGTTTATTGTTTCGCCGGATTCAATTTGCGTTTAGTGTGAGCCGATATGCGAATGATCGGTCATGTGGACGGGGAAGCGAAGGCGCGCACGTTCAGCGATTACCTGTACGCGCAGGGAATCGAGAATCAAATCGAAGCGGAAAAAGAAAATTCGTGGTCCGTGTGGATCCACGCCGAGGAGCAACTGGCCCAGTCTCGCGAATTATTGCAGCGGTTCACCGAACAACCTTCCGACCCAGTCTTCCAGACGGTTGCCCGCGGCGCGAAGGGTTTGCGCGATCAGAAACAGAAGGAGCAAGCCGCGTGGGAAAAGCGTCTCAAACAGCGCCGGGATCTTTTTCGTCCCATGGCGGCTTACGGATTTGGCCCGGTGACGTTCATTCTTATCGTCATGTGCGTGATCGTGATGATTGCCAGTTATACTCGCGGCAGTTTTGTTTTGAATGCGCTGACGATCAGTGAACAGGACATCGTTGATGCCCACGTCATTGGGATTTGGGCGGCGCTCCACGAACGGCTTCAATTAATCACGGTGGTGCTGCCGGAAATCCGGCATGGACAAATCTGGCGATTGGTCACACCGATTTTTATTCACTTCGGCATCCTGCACATTTTTTTCAACATGCTTTGGCTGCGCGATCTGGGCAGCATGGTCGAAGGGCGGCAAAGCAGTTTGGTATTGGTGGCGCTGGTTTTGGGGATCGCGATTCTTTCCAATCTTGCGCAATACTTCGTCAGCGGAATCGGATTTGGCGGGATGTCGGGGGTCGTTTACGGACTGCTCGGGTATATTTGGATAAGAGGAAAATTGGACCCCGGTTCGGGACTTTTTTTGCATCCAAGCACGGTGACCTTGATGCTGATTTGGTTTGTGGCTTGTTACACCGGACTGCTTGGCTCGGTTGCCAATACCTGCCATGCGGCTGGTCTGCTGGCCGGGATGGCGTGGGGTTATCTATCGAGTCTGCGCCATAACCCGGGCGGGCGGCGCTGATCTTTGGCGGCCAAGGAACTGGCTCAGAACGAGACAGTCACTGGAAACATTTTGAGGCAGACGGCGGACTTTAATTGAGCGATGGTTGCCATCAGCCGCGGCAACAGATTGCCACGGACACCATCGGCCCGCTTTGGCCTGCGCGCCAAATTGCCTTAGCGGCTGGAATCGCGGTTCACCAACTGGTTAAGCCAGTGGAAAGCCGGTTGCTTGGATTGCTTCCAATCATTCGCCGGGGCATGGACTTGCATACGCAAGGTCTGACCGGGAGTGACGGTGTTAACTTGCCAGAGTTCGCGCCAGTTGCGCAACGGATGGAGTGGTTCAGGACTAATTTTCATAATTTTTCAGATGAAATGCGGCTTGTCCTTCGGACGTTCGCCCCGCGGCCCTCGTCGCATTACCTGTCCTCATGAAACCATTTTTTGTGCCACGCCTTTGTAGGCTATTTGCGCAAATATTTTACCACTGCGTCCGTCCGGGAATGGACCTGAAGCTTGCTGTAAATATTCTTCAAATGCTTGCGCACCGTATCAATGCTGATGGAAAGCCGGTCGGCGATTTCCTTGTAAAGGCAGCCTTGTGATAGATGGTGCAACACCTCTTCTTCACGTTTGGAAAGCGTTGCCATCTCGTCCATTGGCGACAGTTGGTGAAAATGTTTTACCACCTTCCGCGCGATGTGGCTCGACATCGGCGAGCCGCCGGTATGCACCTCGCGGATGGCTTCGAGGACTTTTTCCGGCGGCGTGCTTTTTACCATATAACCGCAGGCGCCGGCCACGAGCGCTTCAAAAACCTGGTCACTGTCCTCGTACACTGTAAACATTAAGACCAGTATGCCCGGTTGCAGCGCCTTCAATTTTCCCATGCACTGGATTCCATTCATCGCGGGCAGGTTGATGTCCATGAGCACCACCGAAGGCTGGCGGTCGGGGATTTCTTTCAAGGCTTCCTCGGCCGACCCGTAGGCGCCGAGGCAGGCGAATCCCGGCGCGTCCTGCAAATAGTTGAACACGCTTTCACGCAGCTCCGTATCGTCCTCGACGACGCAGACCGTTATGTTGGTTTCGCTCATTGCCCATTGAAATTAATTAACTGCGCCCCGGCACGCAACTACATGGATTGGGGACAAGCTGGCGATTTGTTTTCGTTTCACGATTCCACCCCGCCTTTCAGATAGACGGTAAAGGTGATCTTCGTCCCCCGCCCTGCTCCGCTTTCGACCGCGCAACGTCCACCAATGGAATTCAATCGGTGCTCCATGTTGGTCAAGCCATTGCCGATGCGGGCAGTTCGTTCGGCCGTTGCCTGGCGGTCAAATCCGCGCCCATTATCCAAAATGGTCACCTCAAAAACTTCAGGCTGAACGGAGATTTTTACGGCAACGGTTGACGCGCCGGAATGCTTGAGAATGTTGTTCATAGCTTCCTTCGCCGCCAAAAGAATATTGTGGCGTACGTCAGTTCCGAGGCGGCATGGTGGCAGTTCATCGGGAATGTCGAACTGGCAAAGTATCGGGCTGTTGTCAAAAAACTCGGTGGCATTGCGGCAAAGATACGTGGCGAGATGTTCCAGCGAATCGTTCGCCGGATTCACGGCCCACACGATTTCATCCAGGGCGCGGATCACGTCACGGGCGGTTTGCGACATTTTATCAATCTGCGGACCTGCTTCTTCTGGCAAAGCCAGTTTGCGTTTGGCCACGGCGCCCAGAAAAGAAATCTTGGTGAGCTTCGCGCCAATCTCATCGTGCATATCGCGCGCAATGCGGATACGTTCCTCCTCAATGGCGTGCTGCTTCTCCAGGCGTTGCACTTCGCGCTGCAAATTCCGCCGGGTAATTTGTTGCACCGTGCCGCCCGCCGCCGCAATCGCGAGAAACACGATGGCGCCCTTGAACCACCACGTTTGCCAAAAATGTGGCAGTAAAATAATAGCCACCGCCGCGCCGGTTTTGTTCCATACACCGTCATTGTTGCACGCCACCACGTCGAACTGATAAGTGCCCGGCGCAAGATTGTTATAATACGCAACGCGCCGCGTCACTTCAGTCCAGTCTGAATCAACTCCTTCCAGTTTGTATTTGAAAAGATTTTTCTCCGGCGCTTGCAGGCTGAGCGCCGTGTAATGGAATTCCAAGTCGCCGTGTCCCGGGGGAATTTGCAACTTCTGTGGTGATATCCGCGCATGCCGGTTCGCCGCCCGCACTGCGAAGGAATGTTTGTCGGCAATCACTTCTTCGATCAAGACCGCGGGAGGTTTGTCGTTGACCGTCAGGTCTTGGCTGGGGTCAGTGACCGTCAGCCCCTTTGCGGTGGCAAACCACAGACGGCCATCACGCCCTTTCCAACCAGACGGCTTCGCGATGCCGTTGCATTGTGCCGTCTCCATGCCGTCAGCTTTGTCGTAGGCGATGCAGGTGATGGGAGTTCCGTTTTTGCCGCACGCTTCGAGGTTTTGTTTGCTTACGCGATAGATTCCCCGGGAACAACTGATCCACAACCAACCGTGGTCGTCCTCGAGAATTTCAAACATCTCATCGCTGAACATTCCTTGCTTCGTAGTGTAAGTTGTAAGCTGGCCGTCTCGATATCGGCTCAAGCCCCTGCCGCCGGTGCCAATCCACAGATTATTTTCCGCGTCCTCGTAGAGTGAAATGATCGTTCGGTGCGACAGGTTTTGCTGCGCCGTCCAATTAACGAATTGGCCGTTCGTGCAATAATACAATCCATCGTTCGCGCCAACCCACAAAGTTCCGCTGTGATCTTCAAGGATGCAGCGAATGACATTTGTCTCCATCAGGCGTTCGTTCTTATTCCAAAGAATCAGTCCCGGGCTCGCGCCGAACCAAAGATCTCCCTCGCGGTCGCGATAGATCACACGCACGACGCGATCCATCAGCGCCTGTTCCTGGCTCCAGACGCGAGAGAACTCGCCGTCCGCCAGTCGAAAGGTCCCGCCCTCGTAATCCGTGCCGATCAAAAGACTGCCGTCGCGGTCTTCGTAAAGCGCAAGAATCAAATTGGACGTCAACCCATTCGAGTCGCCATTTTCCGAGGTGTGATTGATGATTTTATCGCCCTGCAGTTGTGACAATCCCCCGCCCCACGTGCTGATCCACACATTGCCTTTTTTATCTTCCAGCACGGACATGATATTATTATGCGCCAGACCCTGCTGGCGGGTGTAAGTAGTGAAACGCTTGATGCGTAATTGCTGCAACCCGTCGCGCGCGCCGATCCACATATCCCCCTCCGCATCCTCGGTGATGGCATTGACTTGATCGTAAAAACTTCCCTGGCTGTCCTTCTCCACAATGAATTTCCCATTCACCCATCGGCTCAACCCGCCGTAGGTTCCCACCCATAATTGCCCGCGGCGATCTTCAAAAAGCGTGGTGATATAATTATCCGCCAGCCCGTCCTTTTTTTGGTAGAGCGTCAATTCACCATTCTTCAGGCAATACAAACCTTCCGATAATCCCACCCACAAATTGCTCTGGCTGTCCTGAAAAATCACACGCACGGATTTATCAGCAAAACTATTTTCCATCGCGATGACGCCCTTGCGCCACACGTTCACTCCCCCGGCCGTGCCGATCATGACGCCGCCGTCCACTTCACAAAGCGAGCGCACCACATTGGTGCATAGCCCGTCCTTTTGCGTGAAGTGCGACCAGTTTCCATTTTGCCAGCGGAACAAACCGTCGAGAGTGCCGACCCAAAGCGAGCCGTCGTGCGTCTGCAAAATAGTGCGCACGGTATTGCCGCGCGTCTCGTTGCTTGGCCCGAAAAAAGTGAAAATGCCGTCGCGAAAAACCGTCAAGCCGCCGCCCGAAGTGCCGATCCACAGCGAGCCGTCACTGCTCTCGCATAACGCGGAAATGGAAGAGCTTTTCAGGCCGGGAGTATTTTGCGGATTGAAGACAGTAAACTGCGCGCCGTCGAATCGAGACAAACCTTTTAATGTGCCGACCCACAAATAGCCGTCGCGGGTTTGCGTCAAGGCTTGCACGGCATTTTGCGGCAGGCCTTCTTCCATCAGCCACGCGCGCGAACTGTATTGGACATTCGTGTTGGTTGATTCCTCACCCTGCGCCGAATGGGAAAACAGCGCCAGTATGACGATGGCCGCCAGCCAAAGGATGGAAGCCAGCCGACGCGCTCGGGAAAACAAATCATTGCCGACAAACCTCATGCCGTCATTCATCTAACCATTTTCGCGAGCGATAGGAAGCGGGAATTTTCCTTTGCCTTTGACCGCGCCGCAGGTTCTCAAATATTCTACCGACGAATGAACAAAGCCCAGTTGCTCAAGCGCATTGTCGCCAGCCTGACCGATAACCTCAATGTGCTGGAAAAGGCCGCCCGCGCCTCGCATGCCGAAGCCACTCATGAAAGCAGCAAAGCCGAGAATAAATACGACACGCGCGGACTGGAGGCCGCCTATCTTGCTGGTGGCCAAGCGCGGCAGGCGCGCGAGATTCTCGATGCCATCAGAATTTACGAGAATATGGTAGCGAGAAAATTTGCCGCCGATGAACCGATAGATTTGACCGCTCTGGTCGAGCTTGAAATGGACAAGTCGCGTTCGAGCTATTTTATCGGCCCCAAAAGCGGCGGCTTGGAAATCGAATATCAAGGCAAGGAAATCCTGGTCATCACGCCACAATCGCCGCTCGGCCAAAACTTGATGGGGAAACACAGCGGCGAGCGTTGGACGGCAAAAATGGGCGCGGCACAGGTTAAGTATCATATTGTGTCGGTAGAATAACTTTGTTGGCTTGGCGTTGAATCGCAAATCTCTTGTCCAACCGGGCGACATTGAGTATGTGATGGCGATGGAACATCAAGGCAACCGGCGGTTGGTTCTTAAAACGGTAATCGGCCTATGGTTTTTTCTCTTCCTCGCCGCGCCGCTCGCGTTTGCGAACAGCCCTTTTATTTTTGCGTCCACTCCCGGAAAACTCCCCAAGGAGGTTGTGCCGCACCGTTACGAGATTCGTATCCAGCCGGATTTGGACAAACTCACGACTACTGGTTCTGTGATCGTGGATCTGGAATTCCTTCATCCGGCTAGGGAAATTGTTTTCAACGTCAACGACCTTAAAATTACTAAAGCCACTTTGCTCGATCCGGAACCGGTCAACCTCCTGCCTCACGCCAATACCAATAACCAGACCGTAGCGCTCAAACTTCCGCAGAAACATGCCGCCGGAAAAAGCCGCCTCGCGCTTGAGTTTACTGGTCGGATCGGTGAACAGGCTCAGGGTCTTTTCTATGTCAAATACAACGCGCCTTCCGGCAAAAAAATCATGCTCGGCACGCAGATGGAACCGACGGATGCCCGGCGCATGTTTCCGTGCTGGGATGAACCGGCATTTCGCGCCACGTATCAACTCACCGCTGTGCTTCCGGAAAAATTCAAAGCGTTTTCCAATCTCCCGATTGAACAGGAAACGCCGGTTGCCAGCGGCTTGAAGGAAACTCGTTTTGCAACCACTCCGCCCATGTCGAGTTATCTGGTCGTGCTCGTGGCCGGTGAGTTGGAATCCATCAGCGATGAAGTGGATGGAGTGAAGATTCGCGTCGTCACCACCGAAGGGAAATCGGAGCAAGGCCGTTACGCTCTCGATGCCACAAAGAAATTGCTGCATTATTATAATGATTACTTTGGCATCAAATATCCGCTGCCCAAGCTTGACCAAATCGCTATTCCCGGCGGCTTCGATGGCGCGATGGAAAATTGGGGCGCGATCACTTACAACGAAAGCGTTTTGCTCTTCGATCCTAAAACCAGTTCACCCGAAACGCAGCGCGGCATCTTCGTGGATGTCGCTCATGAAATGGCGCATCAATGGTTCGGCAATCTGGTCACAACCGCGTGGTGGGACGATCTCTGGCTCAACGAAGGTTTTGCTTCATGGATGGAAAACAAGGCGACCGACCATTTCAATCCCGATTGGCAGATGTGGCTCGCCGCTGCTTCGGATAAAACCGCCGTGATGAGCGGCGACGCGCACAGCACGACGCATCCCATCCAGCAGGCGGTCGCAAATGAAAGCGAGGCGAACGATGCCTTTGACAGCATCACTTACGAAAAAGGTTCGGCGTTCCTGCGGATGCTCGAAGCGTATCTCGGTCCCGATGAATTTCGCCGCGGCATTCAACATTATCTTTCCGGACATCTTTATTCCAATGCCACCACGGCGGACCTTTGGGATGCCCTCGAAAATATTTCCGGCAAACCTATTCGCGCTATTTCCACCGGCTGGACGGAACAACCCGGCTTGCCGCTTGTGAGTGTGAAAGCAAAATGTTCCGATGGCCGCCAGGTTGTTTCTTTGGAGCAGCGCCGTTTTACTGTTCAGGATCCACATTCGTATCCGCTGCGTTGGGAAATTCCGATGACTCTCGTTTCCTCTGGCACCACGAACAAATATCTTCTCAAAGATAAAAGTGCCGAACTGCCGCTCGGTGATTGTTTGGCGCTGGTGAAAGCGAACGCCGGCGACACCGGCTATTACCGCGTCCAATATTCGCCCGCGCTCAACGAAAAGCTTTTGCAAAATCTCAATTCATTCTCGGCGGCGGATCGGCTCAATCTTTTGAATGATTCCTGGGCGCTGGTAGAAGCAGGCAAAGCTAGTTCCGCTGATTATTTTGCGTTCGTCGGTGCATTGCGTGATGAACAAACTTTTGCGATCTGGGACGAAATTATTTCCACTTGTTACCTGATTGATGATTTGGAACAGGGACAACCGGGACGCAAGGCGTTCCAACAATTTGTTTGCTCGCTGCTGCGGCAGCCGTTTCAGGAAATTGGCTGGATGCCAAAAACGGGCGAGCCTTTCAATCAATCGCTGCTTCGCGGAAAAGTGATCGGCGCGTTGGGACACTTCGGCGATGCCCCGGTGATCGTCGAGGCCAAAAATCGGTTTGCGCAATTTGTCGCGACCCCCGATTCGCTGCCGCCATCGCTGCGGCCCGCCGTGTTGCGCATCGGCGGTCGTTACGCGGACAAACCCATTTATGATCATCTCCATGAGCTTGCCCGCAATGCCACCGGGACGGAGGAACGCGAACTTTATTATGGCGCGATGGGCAATGCCCTGGACCCCGAACTCGCGCGTGAAACTCTCGCATTGTCCCTGACAAACGAAACCATTCCGCAGGAGGCAACATATTTTGTCATCATGGTCGCCACGCAAGGTGAACACAAAGAACTGGCCTGGAACTTCGCCCGCGACCACATGCCCGCGCTGCTGGCCAAGGTGGACGGGTTTAATCGCGATAATTATGTGCCATCTATTTTTGGCGCGTTCTCGGATGATTCGCGGGCGGAAGAGTTGCTGGCTTACGTCAAACATCACGTCTCAGCGGACGCAGTCATGAAGGCGCGCGAGGCCGCCGAGGAAATCCGTTTCAAGGCGATGCTCAAAAAACGCGAACTGCCCGTCATTGATAATTGGGTCGCGACGCACTAAACTTATCCAAAATTATTTATGAAAATTGAAAAACTTGCTACCGGCAACGGCGCCGCTCCCAAAATCGGCGATACCGTCACAGTTCATTATACGGGCTGGCTTACCGACGGCTCGAAATTTGACAGCTCGGTGGATCGCAATGATCCGTTCGCGTTTGTGCTCGGCACCGGCCAGGTTATTCAAGGCTGGGATGAAGGTGTGGCCACGATGAAGATCGGCGACAAAGTCCGCCTGACGATTCCTCCGGAAAAAGCCTACGGCCCCGATGGTTATCCGGGCGCGATTCCGCCGAATGCCACGCTCGTCTTTGAAGTCGAACTGCTCGAAATTTCCTGAACGATCACTCGCTCAAGGAGTGATCACAACGCGCACGGCGTCACCGAACTGTTCGAGGCGATCGAGCGTGTCGTTGATGGCTTTGGCGCTCAGCGGGACGGTTTGCGTGATGGCGCCGGACAGGTTCAATCGCCCGCGCGTGACCCATTCCATCAGCCGGGGAATCTCCTGCGCCAGATGGTCCGAGACACCGATGATCTCTGCTTCCTTGTTCAAAATTTCGCCATAGGGCGCGATTTCAAGTTTCTGGTCGGTGATTCCCACCAGCAACGCGCGTCCCTTGATCGCAAGCGAACGCACAGCCTGTTGCATCGTCACGGGCAAGCCTATCAATTCCAGCGCCACGTCCACACCGCGACCATTAGTGAGCCGTTTGATTTCATTCACGGCATCAACACGCGACGCGTCCACGGGAATGGCGTCGAGTTTTTTAGCGATTTCCAATTTCGCGGGTTTGATGTCTACGGCGTAGATGGATGACGCTCCGTAAGCTCGCGCCAACTGCAATGCCGAAATTCCCAAGCCGCCCACGCCAAAAATCGCGACGGATTCGCCGGCCTTGAGACGCGCCTTGTTCAATGCGTGCAACGATGTTGCCGAAGAACACATAAGAATCGCGCCCTGTTCGTAGGGAATTTCATCCGGCAAACGAAAAACACTGCGCGCCGGGACGCTGATGAATTCCGCGTAGCCGCCGTCGCGATGTTTGCCGATCATTTGGCCAGTCGTGCAAAATTGTTCGTTGCCTTCGTTGCAATAGGCGCATTCTCCGCAGGTGACGAGATAATGCACGCAGACGCGATCGCCCGCTTTGAAGCGTGCGACACCCGCGCCGACCCATTCGACCACACCCGCGACTTCGTGACCCAAAGTGAGCGGCAACGGTTGAACACTGGATCGGCCCGCGCGATAATGCGCATCCGAATGGCAAATGCCCGCCGCTTTGACGCGCACGAGGACGTCTTGCGCGCCAACTTGTGGCAAGGGAATTTCCCGCTCCTCCAACGGCCTGCCGGGTGCAACGAGTCGGACTGCTTTCATGCCGCGTTAGCTTTGAGTCCAACTCACCGAAACGTAACCCGGTTGTGGCAGGACAAACTTTTTCACTTCGATTGTCACACTCTCAGGATGAAATTCCGACTTCACCAGTTCGGCGACCGACACGGCGACCTTCTCGACGAGCTTCCAGTTTCTGCCATTGCCGTACTTCAAAATTTCCTGGGCCACCGCAAAATAATCTATCGTTTTGTTCAGCCGGTCACCCTGCGCCGCCATGTTGAAGTCGAATTCCATGTCCACCGTAATCAGCAGCCGCTGGGGTTTCGCGCGCTCGGCGTCGCTTATGCCGACACAGTAGTGAACTTCAAGATCAACGATTTTTATTCGGGACATCGGATTACAATGAGTGAGTGCCGGAGAAATTCAAGCGCGGAAAAATTTCACGCGCGCTCGTCACGACATTTTCTGAAACGCTTCGAGCAAAATGCGCGTCGGCTGGTTGATCGGCATCTTTAACGCATCCGTGACTGTGAGCCATTTGAACTCGCGGGCTTCGTCGTTCAATTTGACATCAGGATGGCCGACACATTTTACGCTGTAATTGAGCAGCACGAAATGGGCATCGCGATAAAACTCCGGCGAATGGATGCAATCCTGCACCAGCACGAAACGAATATCGGTGATTTCGAGATTCGTTTCTTCCTTGATCTCGCGACGCAGAGCGGCAAGGGAATCCTCGCCCCATTTGATTTTTCCACCGGGAATACCCCAAAGGTTCGACCATTTATGCGTCCGCACCAGGATTACTTGTCCGGATTCGTTTAAAATCAACGCGCCCACCGTCACGATGGGCATTAAATCCGCGCCACTCGGATGCACGGATTTCAAATTGCCGTTGTTGCGCTCAAGAATCGTTTGCAATTCGCCCAGATGTTCCACAATCAAATCGGGGGCGCTGGCGCGCAGTTGTTCCAGGTTATTGTATCCGGTCAGCACGGCGCATGAACCAATTCCGCCGTGTTTGGCCGTGTCAATATCATGCTGCATGTCACCGATAAATACAGTTTCTTCCGGGCGCAAATTATTTTCTTCCAGGATGCGATGAATCATCTTCGTCTTGTCCAACACCCCGACATAAGCGCGTTCAAGGTATTCTCCAAAACCCGTCGTCGCCGCTTGAACTTGGTAATGATCCTCATGCACCGTGCTTAGCAAAAAAGTGCGCCAGCCGTTTCGACGGCAAAACTCGAGAAACTCCCGCGCGTGCGGCAGCGCGACGACCGATTCCTGCGCCTGCCGGAAAGAACCGTGAAACCACACTTCCAATTCCGGGAGCGGAACGCCCGGCACATGCCGATCGTAAAAAATCTTGAAGGGCAGGCAAAACTCCGCGCGAAATTGTTCCAGCGTCATCGGCTCGCGTCGGGCCTGCTCCAAAACATAATTGGTCGCGCGCCAGACCGCGGGCAAATCGTCCACGAGCGTTCCCGACCAATCAAAAATTATGTTACGAATCATCGCGAAGAGTGTAGCGACGCCGCCTCGCGGAGCAACACCGAGAATTTTCACGCCTTGTCATCGCGCATGGTTTGACGTTCCCTAAGTTGTGCTCATTGCATTTAATAAACCTTACGGTGTACTCTCACAGTTTACGCCCGACGGTTCACCGAATCGTCCGCTGGCGGAATTTGGTTTTCCGAAAAATATTTATCCGATTGGGCGATTGGACGCCGATTCCGAGGGCCTGCTTTTGTTAAGTGATGAGGCCGCGTTGAATCAGAAGCTGCTTCATCCCACTCAGGCGCACGAGCGTGAATACTGGGTTCAAGTGGAAAACCTTCCCAATCCCGAAAGCCTGGCGCAGTTGCAAAAAGGATTAATCATCCAAGGCCATAAAACCCTCCCCTGCACCGCCCGCCTGCTCGAACCGCAACCGGAAATACCTGCGCGCATCCCGCCGATTCGCGAGCGCAAGACCATTCCAACCGCGTGGATTTCGATGGAACTGGTGGAAGGGAAAAACCGACAGGTGCGGCGCATGACGGCGGCCATTGGGCATCCCACACTGCGGCTGCTGCGGGTTCGCATTGGGAATTTTATTCTGGAAGATCTGCCGGTTGGAAAATGGAAACTGCTCTCAGATGCAGAACGTAATGCGGTTCTTGGGCAGTGATTTCGATCTAAGAAGCAAGGCGGATAAAAACCATCGCTGCGCTCGTTTTAACATCGGAGGCGTTACAGCAGCACCACCCGCCCGGCAACCGTTCACCATTATAAACTTTCCCGAAGATTTTAGTTGCCATCGCCTACAAATGAAGTCATATTGACTACAGTTGTAATTAACTGGAGTATGCAGGAGCAAATTAATCACGGGTTCAATGGCGGAACGACGGGGGAATCCGCGCCGGAGGTTTTGGAGGACATCGTCCGCCGGGCTGAAAAAGCCTCAGCCAGCGATATTCATTTGCAAATGATGGGCCGCACCGCTCAGTTGTCCTTCCGTCTCGATGGGGTGATGGTTCCGGTAAGTTCGCTGGCCGAGCCGCTGGCGGACCGGGTCTTTGGCCGGATCAAATTTCTCGCACGGCTTAAAACCTATCAGGAGTCCCTGCCGCAGGAAGGCCGCATAGACAAGTCGGCCTTGAATTCTCGTAATGAGATTCGCGTCGCCACTTATCCGACTGTCACCGGGGAAAAGATCGTTTTGCGCCTGTTCGAGGCTTCGAGTGAAAAATCGTTTGCGGATTTGCGCATGCCGCCGGGCGTTTGCGCGGAACTCGAACGCTTTCTCAGGCAGATGTCCGGGCTGTTGCTGCTGACGGGGCCGGCGGGCAGCGGAAAGACCACGACCATTTACGCGTGCCTGCGCCACCTGGCAAAGAGCGGCGGACGGCATGTCATCACGGTTGAAGATCCGGTGGAGCAAATCGTTCCCGGCATCATGCAGACCGAGGTCAATGAAGCGCGCGGGCTGACGTTCGCGGTCGCCGCGCGGCATCTACTCCGGCAGGACCCGCAGGTTCTCGTCATCGGCGAAATTCGTGACGAAGAAACCGCGAACATCTCCATCCGCGCGGCGCTCACCGGGCATCTGGTCATCGCCACGCTGCACGCGGGTTCCTGTCGCGGGGTGTTTGAACGGCTTCAACTTCTTTGCCCCGACCATTCCGCAACGGCGTCCGCCGTGGAATTGGTCATGAATCAACGGCTCGTTCGGCGCGTTTGCAATTCCTGTAAGGGCGCGGGTTGCATTGCTTGTTTGAAGACGGGTTATCAAGGGCGGATTCCATTGGTGGAATGGCTGCGAGTGGACCAAACCTTGCGCGATGCGATCCGCCGGAAAGAAGTTGAACGGATTTCGCCACAACAATCCCTTGAATCGTCGGTGCGCGAACTCCTGCGTTCCGGGGCCACCAACGAAGCAGAGTACGAAAGAATTTTTGGATTATGAAATACGACGAATTTGCGTTTTTCAACCAGCAACTGGCCGCGATGTTGCGAGAAGGCATTCCGCTCGAGGGCGCGCTGGCGCAACTGTGCGTGAACCTGCGCGATGGTGAATTGCGCCGCGAGGTTGAAAGTCTCCAAGCCGATTTGCAGAGCGGCACACCGATCAAACAGGCGCTGGCGTTGCGCAAGCTGCCGGATTTATATGTGGAGATGGTAAAGGTGGGCGTGGATGGCAATGACCTGCCGGGAATGTTGTTGATGCTGGCGGATTATTATCAGCGTGTGGATTCGACGTGGACGCGCCTCAAGGGATTGATGGTTTATCCATTCATTGTGCTCGTCACCAGCTTTGGGCTTTCGTGCTTTTTTACTTATTTCGCCTATCACCTGATTGATTCGGGATTTTCCGGAATGATGGGAGTGCCCACGCCTCCGAGAATTTTCATCGGCATGTGGATTCCACCGATGGTGATTGGGACGTTATTACTGGCGGCAATCATCATGATTTCTGTCCCGATGTGGCGGCGCAAATTGCGCTGGCGGCTTCCCGGTTTCAAGGAGGCAAAGCTCGCGCAGGTCGCGACCGCGATGGGACTGATGCTCAAGAACGGCGGCAATCTCGGCGACGCTCTCGGCTTGGTCGAGCAAATGGAGCGAAACACTATCGCCAGTGGCGAGCTTGCGCGCTGGCATGCGCAACTTGCGAATGGGCGCGGACAATTTTCTGAAATGGCGGCGGCCGGCCCGGCGTTCCCGCCGTTGTTTTTGTGGATGGTGTCTAACGCGGGCGAAGATCTCAGCGCGGGTTTTCGCCGGGCTGCGGAAATTTATCATGCGCGAGCCCTGCATCGGATTGATTTGTTTCTCTATGCGGCATTGCCCACGGCCATTCTTGGATTGGGTGGAATGATTTGCCTACAAATTTTTCCGGTGATTAGAAATTTTCTGGTGATCCTTGGAGCGCTGAGTAGTTGAATGAGCGCACCACCGCCAACTTTTATTTGCGTCACGCATTATGAATAACCTGCTAGCGCTTTTAATCTGGCTGATCCTGGGGCTGGGGCCGTTTTGCCTGGTCCTCTGGATGGGCTACACCTTTGTGAGCGCGCGATTGAAACGCCAGGAGCGTTCGCGGCTGTTTTTGAGTTTGCTCGAGACGGGACTGGTGCAGGGGCGCGCGATCGAGCAAACGATTATTTCCGTCTCCGAAAGCCGGGATAATTCGATGGGCATTCATTTTCATTTGCTCGCGTTCCATCTCAAGGACGGATTGCCGCTTGGGGAAGCGTTAAAAAGAGTCCCGCAACTTCTGTCGCCACAAATCGCGGAGATATTGCAAACGGGATTGAAGATCGGCGACGTCAGGAAAGTTTTTCCCGCGTGCCGCCAACTGTCCAGGGATGCCGTATCGCAAACGCGTGGCGCGATCAATTATCTGGTGATGGTGGGGTTCGTCGGATTCCCGGTAAACATTGTGCTGCTGACCATCCTCCAGATTTATGTGCTGCCACCTTTCGTGTATGTCCTGCAAGAAATGGGCGGGACGCCGCCGACGGTTTTGATATGGTTCATTGTTCACAAGGTATTGATTGGAATCCTCCAGGGATTGTTGTTCGTGCTCGTCTGGATCGCGGTGCTGATCTATATAGATGGCGCGCGGATGGCTTCGTGGTTGAATAAATGGTGTGGGCCGATCACGCATCGCATCATCTACGCACTTCCCTGGCGGAGAAAACGGCTGCAGCGGGATTTTTCCTCGATGCTGGCGATCCTTCTGGATGCCGGAATGCCCGAAGCCGAAGCGCTCGCGGCTGCCGCGGATTGCACGGCCAATCGGATTTTTCAGGAGCGCGCCCAAGGGGCCATCCACGCATTGCAAAATGGGGCGACGCTTGCCGACGCGGTGCAAATGGTGGATGACAGCGGCGAATTCCGCTGGCGATTGACGAATGCCTTGCACGCGCATGACGGATTTTTAAAAGCGATCGCGGGCTGGAATGAATCGCTAGATGCGAAGGCGTTTCAACAGGAGCAAGCAACAGCGCAAGCGGTCACCACGGGCATTGTAATGCTCAACGGCGTGATTGTCGGCTGCATTGTGGTGAGTGTTTTCTCCGTCCTCATTTCAATCATCAATGCAGGGGTGTTATGGTGAAATCCAAAACAAGCGGTATGTTGAGCACGGAACTGATGGTCGCGATGGCCATCCTGATCATGGCGATGATGCCGCTGGCATTTACGTTTGCGCAGGAACAGAAGCTAATGCGCAATTCGTATCGCCGCGCGGTGGCCGTCGAACTGGTGGATGGCGAAATGGAAATTCTGCTCGCCGGCGAATGGCATCATTTCAATCCCGGCAGACAAACTTATCAACTCCACGGCGACGCGGTAAAAAGTCTTCCGCCAGGAAAAACCACGCTCACCATCACTGGCCAACATTTACGCCTTGAGTGGCAGCCGGACAAAAAATCGTCGGGTGGTGAAGTCGTGCGGGAGGCGGATACGAAATGAAAACATCGTTGCCAAAGTTTTCACGAGTGACGCGGCGGCGCTTGCAGCTCGGCCTGCTGTTGATGGAGTGCGTGGTTTATATCGGAATGTTCGGCCTGATTTCGGCCATTGCGTTCAAGGTCTTTTTCACGTGCTGGGATAATTCCAAGGCGTTCCGGGGAAACGGCGATGACATCGTTGAGACGCTAAAGGCCGGCGAACGCTGGCGAGCGGATGTGCGCGCGGCGGCGGGGATGCCGCGGACTGAGGTTTCGCCAGAGGGCACGACGCTGCGCATTCCGAGAAAATCCGGCGAGGTGGATTACCGGTTTTCTGAGAATGCCGTTTGGCGGCGCGATGGCAGCAGCGAATGGATTCCATTGCTGTCAAAAATAAAATCTTCGCGCATGGAGGCAGACCCGCGAAACCAAATCACGGCGTGGCGCTGGCAATTGGAATTGGGCGCCCGGCGGAAAGGCGCGACGGTCATTCCTGATTTTACTTTTGAAGCTGTGCCGCAAACACCCAAATCACCATGAAACTTTTTTCCAATCCATCAGGCACATCGCGCGCAGAAAGCGGTTCGGCGGTGATGCTGGTGCTGATCATGCTGGGCATCATGACAATTTTCGTTGCCGTAAATACTGTTACCATCCGGACGGTTTCTCGCGAACTCAAGTTGCTTGAGAAAAAGCAAGTGCGGCGTTTGGATAGCGCGGCTTTGCCAAAAACTGCGCCCGCTAATCCTGCGGGGGCAACTCCTTCAACCCATGAATGACAACCCCATTGGACTCAGCGCGAAGGAAGGCATCAAGGCCATTGAACATTCGATGCGTTGTTTTTCCTTCGGGCTGGCGAGCTTGATTCCGGTGATTGGTTTCGTGCTCGCATTCGTCGCGTTCTCGAACTTTCGCTCGGCGCGCGCAATCAGCCGCGGCCAATGGAATCCGGGTGGGCTATTGCTGATGCGAGGCATTCTTCTGGCGACGATTGGCCTGGCGATTTCCTCGCTGATTTTTGTGTTTGTCTTTGCCGCCGTCTTTCAACTGTTGCCGGGGCAATATCATTAATGATTCGGCGTTCCATGAAACGATTCATTCAACGCAAAGCCGGGGCGAGCTTGTTGGAATTGCTGTGCGTCATCGCGATCATCGCGATTCTCAGCTCGTTTTATTTGCCAACAATCGCGCGCGCGTTCTTGCGCGTCAAAAAATTTCTCGCCGGTTGGTGACGGTGCCGCCGCAAGGCAGCACCGTCCGGCTAGAATCAAGGATGGTATGACACCGCGACTCGATAATAAAGCGAGCCGACGCCGCTCAAGTTTCGATTGTCCGGAATAGTTATCAATCCGCCGGTGCCAATGATGCCGTCCAGAAGCGGCGTCCACGCGCCGGGAACCACAGCACTGTCCACGCGATAGGTTCGCCCGAGTGCCGTCGGGAACGTAAGCATGGGAACACCCGCTTGCGGCGAGACGATGGGCGACAGGAAAAACTTCGCGTTCGGGTCGAGCGGGTTCAGGCCGGCGATATAGTCCTGCCATACGGGCAAGCCATTGCCATTAACATTGGTGACTTCCAAATCCGTGAGGTTGGTCGCGCCGGGGAAATAACTGAGCAGCCACGGCACGGGGGTGCCGAACGGCGGCGTCGGCGGATAATTCGTGATGAAGTTCATGCCATTGGTGAGATTGAAGGTCTGGCCGTTGGGCGGCAGGTTGGAGTAAATCGTGTTGTCCACGTCGAATTCAGAAAACGCCAGGCTCGCATTGGTGACGGCCTCGGGATTGAATTGAAACGATACGAGATCGCCCATGATGCCGTACGGCAGGCTGGTCGAGGGATCGTTGGTGTTCGGGCTGGCGATGGTCAGCCATTCGCCGCCCGCGCCGTCGTTGGTTTGAGATAGACTCCATCCGTTTAGCGGGTCTCCAATGTTGGTCGAAAGCAGCGTCGGCACGGTGGGATAATTCGCGCGATAATGGAATTGCAATTCACGCACGAATCGCGGGACGTAGAAAGCGTGCAAGACAAATTGCGAAGCGTTCGTGAGCGCGTCAGGCACGAGCAACAGCGAACCCATCTTCACATCCCCGGCCCAACTCGTCGCGACGAAATTTGAAATCGGCGGCACATTCATGTTCGTAAAGGTGATGTTGGTGACGGGCGGCATCATGTTCGTGTCCACGTTGGTCGAGAACGGAACGAAATTGAAATCGGTATTGAAATCCGCCGTAGAGCCGCCGATGGAAACGGTGAACATGGGCTGGAAGCCGACGCCGGTGCGTTGAAGCGTCGCCCAACGCAATAGGTATTGCGAATTGAGGTCCTTGAGCAGCAGGCCAAATTGTGCCGACAAAGTCGCTCCGGAAAGCGCGCTGTAATAATGGCCGCCCGTGTCCGACGCCAATTCCATCAGCACATTGGTGTTCGCATTCGGGCCGAAGCCGACGCAATAAATTTTCACGCCGAGCTTCTTCGCCATTGCGGCGATCACCTGGCCGGTCGTCATGGTGTTCGTCGGCGAAGCAAACAGGCTCGAATCGTCGTTGCCGTCCGACATGGTGATGAGGTAACGGTCTTCTGTCGGAGTCGCGGCGGTGAACTGCGCGAGCGCATTCGTGAGAGCATCGTAGAACCGAGTGCCGCCGTAATTACCCTGCACGAAATTGGTTTGGATGCCGTTGATGGCTTCCGCGAGCGCGGCTTTGTCCGCCGTGAAGTTGGTCACGAGCATCGGCGCGACATAATCGGCGCTGAATTCCACCACGCCGAATTGCGCCATAGGCGGTTCTTCATCAATCAGATTTTCCACCGATACCTGCATGTTGGAAATCGCGCCCGGGCTCACGAACATGCTGAAGCTGTAATCCAGCACGAACATAGTCTTCAACTGCTTCACGCTCGAACTCGAGGTGATGGAGCGATTGACGATGAACGCCGTCTCCGTCGGAATCGGCACCGGGTTGGTTTGAATGATGTCGCCTTCAAAACATTGCACGGTGAGTTGTTCGGGCGGGCGCACTACGGCGTTGGTCCCGTCCTGCAACGAGAAAGTGAAATCGAGCAGATACGGCACGGAATAATTCGCCGTGACGTTGGCGATGGTGAGATTCGAGATCTTCGCATAGGAAATCGCGAGCGTGAGCACGTTGGAACCGACGCCGTAGGCATTGGCCGCCAGGATCAGGACTTTGTTCGTGCCGCCCTCAAACAACGGCCCGCTGATGACGCCGGTGTTCGTGTTCACGGTCAAGCCGAGCGGCAGGCCGATGGCGTTGAACATCGTGGGCGCGTTACTGCCCTTGATGGTATAAGTAAAATTGGTCGCGTTCTCCACTCCGGTGGCGGTCAGCGCACTGGTGATGCCCGGAATGTCCGAAGCCAGTTTGAGCGTGAGCACTTTGCTGTCGGCGCCGTAGGGGTTCGACGCGCCGATCGTGACCAAATATATACCGCTCACAAGTGACGGCCCGGAAATGGTTCCGCTGACCGGGTCGAGATTGATTCCCGGCGGCAAACCCACCGCGCTAAAGGAAATGGGATTATTGCTGGCGGTGATTTTATAGGTGAAAACTTTTCCCTGCTGGCCGCTGTTGGTCAGCGAACTGGTGATGCCCGGCACGCCGCTGACCAGCGTGATTTCGAGATTGGACGAAACCGTGATCGCCGGGTTCGTGGCATAAACGGTCGTGTCAAAAACACCCGATACCGTCGGCACGCCGGAGATGAGACCGTTCGTTCCCAAGGTTAGTCCATCCGGCAAACTGTCCACGCCAAACGTAATCGGCGCCGAGCCCGTGGCCGTCAGTGTGAAATTGAACGCGACGCCTTGCTGTCCCTGGACATTCGTCGCGCTGGTGATCAAGGGAGGAATCAAAACCGTCAAAGTCACCGGTGCGCTCGTGGCGGTGCCAACCGGATTGGAGAAGACCACGCTATAATTGCCGTCGTCATTCGTCCGTGCATTCTGGATGGTGAGCGTGCTGTTTGTGGAGCCGGAAATACGGCTGCCGTCGGTCAGCGGCGTATTGCCATCGAACCATTGAAATGTGAACGGCGCGGAACCGCCGGGAACCACGGAGAGGACGGCGGTATTGCTGACGATCACCGCCGTATCCACCGGCGGAACACTCACGAACGGCGGCGCATACACATTTACCACGGCGACATGACTCGTGCTCGAACCGAACGCATTGGCCACCACCACATCATAATTGCCGGAATCGGTTGTCAGTGCATTGGCGATGGACAATACATTCGCCGTGGAACCGGTGATGCGTCCGTTATCCGACAAATTGCCGGAATTCAACCGCCATTGATAATTAATCGGCGTCGCGCCGCTCGCCGTGATGCTCAATACCACATTCGTGCCCGTGATGGCGATCGTGTTGGCGACCGGCTGGACGATGACGTGCGCAATGTCGCGAACGATGAGTTGCGAAACCGTGCTGACCGCCTGCAATCCATTCGTGCCGCCAGAACTGTAGGTCACGGCCACAAAATAATAGCCGGAATTCGTGGCTTGCGCGCTATTGATCGTGAAAGTCGCATTGGTCGCGCCGGGAATGGAATTAAACGGAGGAAGATCATCGGGCGACATGCGCCACGCATAGCCGGTGATGGTCTCGCCGCCGGTCACGGAAGTTTGCGCGAGAAAAGTGATGTTCGTGCCCGCATCAATGGTTGGATTTTGAGGCTGAACGACGACGCTGACGGTCGCCTGAGCGAGTTGAACGCCGAAACAAACGATCGCGAGGACAATGGCGAAATACGACAGAAGGGATTTATTGGTTCTCATACTGATTATTTGGCTTTCTGTTTTATACTCCGGCTTTCGTGCTCACAATGTGCGTTAAAAGGCACACCCCTTGAGGAGTCTGGCACGCTGGTCGAAGAATGGGCGGATATTATCGGGTCATCGTGAAGACGGCAATACTTACCTTGTAGATTAGCTTTTTTTCATTACGGCAACTGGTTCCCGGCCACCTTAATTTTATTATGCCCCCGGCTGAGTACGTTGCCGATGTGTTTGGTTTTGGAGACGGGTGGAATAAGAGCAATCGGCTGGCGAATTGTCAACGCCGGAAAATTAACTGGGTTTTGTAGGGGCGAGATTAGCCAGCGTCGAACACTCCCACCTAAGCCCAATAGAAACCAATGTACTCCACCCCTCATCTCAATAAATATCCAGGCGAAGCCAGCGGGCGCCTCACCAGATGAACTTGATTTTTTGCGAATTCGCGACGATTCTCGCATCCAAATATTATATGGCTTTGAGATTGTTTAACACGCTATCGCGCACGGTGGAAGAATTCGTCTCATCTGGTCCGCAAGTCGGAATGTATTGCTGCGGCCCAACCGTCCACGACTCGGCGCACATCGGAAATTTTCGCACGTTCGTATTTGCCGACCTAGTGCGGCGTTACCTGGAATTTAAAAAATTCGACGTGCGCCACGTCCTGAACATCACCGACGTGGAAGACAAAATCATCGCCCGCGTGCGCGCCGCGAAAACTTCCCTCCGCGAATACACGGCCAAATATGAAAAAGCGTTCTTTGACGATTTGAAGGCTCTCAACTGCCTGCCGCCCAAGGAAACCCCGCGCGCCACGGAATTCATTCCTGAGATTATTTCGCTTGTGGAAAAATTGATCACGCGCGGCATCGCTTATAAAGCCTCGGACGGTTCGGTTTATTTCAGCATCGAGAAATATCGCGGCTGCGGCTGCAAATATGGCCAGTTGCTCAAATTAAATTTTGACGAAATGCGCGTCGGCGAACGCGTCAAGAGCGATGAATACGCCAAGGAGTCCGTCGCGGATTTTGCCTTGTGGAAAGCGCGCGTGCCCGATGATGGCGATGTCTTCTGGCCAAGCCCGTGGGGCGAAGGCCGCCCCGGCTGGCACATCGAGTGCAGCGCGATGAGCATGAAATTGCTCGGGCCGAGCTTCGATCTGCATCTCGGCGGCGAAGACCTGATTTTTCCGCATCACGAAGATGAGATCGCGCAAAGCGAAGGCGCGGGGGTGCAACCGCCCGGCCAGCCGTTCGTGAAACATTGGATGCACGGCGCGCACTTGCTGGTCGAAGGCAAAAAAATGAGCAAGTCGCTCGGCAATTTCTACGTGCTGGGCGACCTGACGGCCAAGGGTTTTACCGGGCGCGAAATCCGCTGCCTGCTTTTGCAGGCGCATTACCGCGAGACCTTTAATTTTACGCTCGAAGGTCTGCAAGGCGCGCGCACGTCGCTGGCGCGGATTGACGAATGCCTTGCCAAGTTGCGCGACATCGCGACCGGCGCACACGGAGATGCCGAGCCGGAATTGTTGAAAGCGTTTGCGGAAACTCTGGACGAAGACCTGAACATTTCCGGCGCGTGGGGTGTGATTTTTGAATGGGTGCGCGAAACCAATCGCAAACTCGCCGAGCAAAAATTGACCACCGTGCAAGCCGCCTCGGCATTGGCAGCGTGGAATGCGGTTGATTCGGTTTTGGGCATCGGCAAGCCAGCCGAAGCGGAAATTCCGGCGGAGCTGACGGCACTCCTCGAACAACGCATTGCCGCGCGCAAGGCAAAGGATTTCAAGCGCGCCGACGCCATTCGCGATGAACTCAAGGCCAAGGGTTGGGTCATCGAAGACACCCCTAAAGGTGCACGCCTCAAGCGAGCATAAACATCCCCGAAGCACAAAACTATTTCTCGTCAAAACGAAAGTTCCGCTTTAGTTTGAGCCCGAGCAAATTTGTATGTTTTTGAAAGTCGTCCTCATTTTCGCGGCCTCGATTTCCATCGCGACTGCCGCCACCGGGCCGCTCGAATGGGAATCGCCAAGCCAAACGAATCATGCGAAGGCGGACGATGTCACCGCGCGCTTCGTCTTCAAAGTCCGCAATATTTCCAAACACGAAGTCGTCATAGAAGACCTCAAAACGTCCTGTGGCTGCACGATCGCGCAGTTACCGACTCATCCCTGGCGAATCGCGCCGAAGGAATCCACGCAGTTTGAGGCGATTGTGGATTTGCGCGGCAAGTATGGCGATTTGTTCAAGGAAATAGACGTCATCTCCACCAATGCGCCGGCCAAGCTGAATTTGGAAGTGGACATCGCGCTGGGCACAAACACGCTCTCGACGGAAATGCAAAATCGCCTTTGGGGCCAGCAACTCGCCGCGGTGGACCGGCAGGCGG
Source organism: Verrucomicrobiia bacterium (assembly GCA_036268055.1). Lineage (NCBI taxonomy): Bacteria > Pseudomonadati > Verrucomicrobiota > Verrucomicrobiia > Verrucomicrobiia bacterium. The sequence goes on from DATAUW010000013.1 coordinate 322,008, forward strand.
TGTTCAAGAAAAACTGCGTCCTCTGCCATCTCACCCCCGCGTTCGGCAAATCGGGCGAACCGCTGTTTCACGCCACCTGCGGCATCTGCCACGAAGCCGAGCATCGCGCGACGATGGTTCCCGACCTCAGCTCGCTTCACACGGAAATCGGCACCAACTATTGGCGCGAATGGATCACCAACGGCAAGCCCGGCACACTCATGCCTGCGTTCACCGCCACCCAGGGCGGCCCGCTCAGCGATGCGCAAATCAATTCGCTCGTCAAATATCTCACCAAGGCGTTTCCGCGTCCCCTAAAAAAATCTGACGTTTCTGCTTCCGCGAAGTAGCGCAGTTGATTACTTTCGCACGCACAAAAGAATGAAAGGGCTACTGGTTTCATTTGAAGGTTCAGAAGGCTGCGGAAAATCCACGCAGATCGCGATGCTTGGAAATCATCTTCGCGCGCTCGGGCACATCGTGAAGCTTTTGCGCGAACCCGGCGGCACGCCCATCGGCGAGGAAATCCGCCACACGCTCAAACACAGCCTGCAAAATCAGGCCATGACTCCCGAGGCGGAGTTGCTGCTGATGAACGCGAGCCGCGCCCAGTTGGTGCGCGAAGCCATCCGCCCCGCCCTCGCCGCCGGTGAAATCGTTTTGTGTGACCGGTTTTATGATTCGACGACCGCTTATCAAGGCTACGGTCGCGGCCTCGATTTGCATCACGTCAAAACCGTGATTGATTTTGCCGTGGGCGATACTCGGCCCGCGTTGACGCTGCTATTTCAAGTCCCGCTCGAAGTCAGCCAGGAACGCCTGGCCTCGCGGCAAAGCACCCTGCCCTTCATGCGCGACCGCATGGAAGAAGCCGACCAGGCATTTTTTGAGCGCGTGAGAAAAGGCTATCTCGCCCTCGCCGCCGAAGAACCGGGACGCATCAAATTAATTGATGCCGTGGGCTCGCTTGAAATTGTCAGCGCGCAAATCTGGGAGCACATCGAGCCGCTATTGCCGCCCTCGCCCTGGCGCCGCTGAAAACACCGCTTTCATTTTCGCCGGTTCCGCTTATCTTTCTTACGCACATGATCGAAGATACTCTCGCAAAAATTGAAGCTCGCCTGCAAAGCACCGACGCCCTCAGTGACGGCAAGCGCCGCGAACTTCAGGAGTTGGTTGCGACCCTCAAAGCGGAAGTCGCCAACCTTTCTCAAACCCACGCCGAGCAGGCCGAAAGCATCGCCGGTTTCACCGAACTTTCCACCCACGAAGCCACTCGCGACCAACAAAACCCGCAGCTTTTAAAATTGTCGCTCACGGGCATGACCTCGTCGGTTGAAGAATTCGAGAAGTCGCATCCCAAGCTGGTGAAGATCGTCAACGCCATCAGCACCACCCTTGCGAATCTTGGGTTCGATTGACCGGCGCGAAACAAATCATTCGTCTTCGCCCGGCTTGAGATTGGCAATGGCCGCCATGATTTTATTGGCGACTTCCTGGTAAATTTCCTTGAGCCGCGGCTTGGAACACGCCTTCGCTTCCGCGCGCAGTTTCGAGAAATCCATCGGCCGGCCGTATTTTACCGCGACCCGATGCGGCTTGGGAAATCGCACGCCCTTGCCCCAGGCCTCGTAGGTTCCAAACACCCGCACCGGAACCACCGGCGCATCGGACTTGATGACCGTGAGCCCCACGCCGGAGCGCGCCGGTTGCAATTCACCATTCGTCGTGCGCGTGCCTTCGGGAAAAAGAATGATCGCGCCGCCGTCGTGCAGGCGATCCATGATGGCTTTGAGGCCCGCCGCGCCACCGCCATCGCGATCTACCGGCACGGCATTGACGGTGCGCAAAATCCATCCGAGCACGGGAAACCGAAACAATGATTTTCGCGCCAGATAATTGATGTCGCGCTTGAGTCCCGAGCCAACCAGCGGCGGATCGAGAAAGCTCGCGTGGTTTGCCGCGAGAATGACCGACCCCTTCAATGGCACGCGCTCATCATGATAAACGCGCCAGCGGAAATACGTGGCGAAAATTGTGCGATAAAAACTCCAACCGATGAAGTAAACCGGATTCATGGGATCATCGCCCGGGAATCAAACGCCGGCGCCATTTTTTTCCGTCAGGCGTTTGCGGACTTCCTCGATGATGATGTTGCTGGTCTGTTCGGTGGTCATGTGCGAATTGTTGATGACCTTGGCGCCGAGCGCGATCATTAAGGGCGCGCTCGCCCGCTGGCTGTCGCGCTGGTCGCGAGCCGCCAGATTTTCATTCACGCCCTCGGCGGCGCGGCGCTTCGCGCGTTCGTGCAATTCCGCGTCGAGATAAAATTTGAAATCCGTCTCCGGAAAAACATTCGTGCCGATGTCGCGGCCTTCCATCACGAGATTGCCGAACTGGATGCACTCCTGCTGTTTCTTCTTCATCCATTCGCGCACCTTCGGTACGGCGGCCACGTGCGACACCGCCGCGCTCGCTTCCGCCGTGCGAATTTCGCGCGCCGGATAATAGCCATCCACCAGCAGATGCACCTGGTTATTGACGCACTCCAGCGAAGTCTTCCATTTGCGGCAAAGCGCGCCCACCGCCTTTTCGTCGTGTGGGTCAATCTGTTTCTGAAGGCAATACCACGCCAGCGTACGATACATCGCGCCCGTGTCCACATACACATAACCGAGCGCCTTCGCGACCACCTTGGCATTGGTACTTTTGCCGCTGGCGCTCGTTCCATCAATCGCTACTACTATCGGATTTTTATTCAACGCGGGGAGTTTAAGGTTCAAAGTTTAAAGTTCAATATTCAATCGGCAAACAATTCGTCCATCGTCAATGGCCTTCGCGTCAACGCATCCAAAATGGTCGCGCCCAAACCCGCTGGCGGAGCCGACGCGAGTTTCTGAAAAAAATTCGGAAAAGTTTTTTTGACGCACGCCGGGTCTTTGATTTTGATGCCCGGTACTTTTAATCCCAGAATGGCAAAACACATTGCCATGCGATGATCACCATATGTTTCGACTTCCGCGCCGTGCAGTCTCGCCGGATAAACCGTCAGCGTGTCCCCTTCCTCATTCACCTTGCCACCGCAGCGCGTCAACTCGGTTCGCAACGCATGGACACGCTCGCATTCCTGTACGCGCAACCGGCCAAGGTCAGTGAACTGGATGCTTTTATCGCCCAGCGAAGTCAGCGTGATGCCGGTCATGATGCTGTCACCGAGATCCGTCAACCGGGAGATCTTTTCGCGCCACGGCCAGAATTCGTGAAAGCGCGCGTCTATCTGATAACCCGACGAACTGTCCATTCCACGCAGTTCAATATTGGAATAGCCCTTCCAATTTCGCAGAGCATCGAACGCTTTCACTTTTGCCGAGTCGCCCTGCTTCACTAATTTCTCGCGCAATTCGCTCTCGCGCGGTTCGCCTTGCCATCCGCCTTCCTTGATTTCTGGAACCGATCCCAGCAGTTGCAGGCAGCCAAGCAGGCTATCAACTTTCGGTGCATCCGCCCACTCCGAGCCCGGAGCAATCCGATCCGCCCCCACAAAATAACTCGCGCTGGAAGCGTCCGGTTCGATCTGAAATTCTTCCAGCACATTTTCAAACTCAGCAATCAATTTACTGGTCATGGCAATGTATGGCGATTCTTCCGCATTCTCGCCAATGATCTCCACTTCCCAACCGCTGATGTTCGCACACAGCAGCAATGCCGATGCGAACTGCGAACTCTCCTCAATGCTCACCCGGCATTTGCCTTTCAACCGGAACGCGCCGTGAATGACCGCCGGCAACTTATCATTCGGCGAATCAATTCTATAATTCAACTCTCGCAACGCATTGAACAGAGCCGCCTGCGGGCGCTCGTGCATGCGCGGCACACCGAACAACCGGTAAACTCCACACCCCAGGCAAACCAGCGCGGACAAAAATCTTGCCGCCGTCCCGGCATTGCCGACATAAAGCTCAAGCGGGTTTTCAATCGTGCCGCCATTGGGAATCTTCCCGGCTGTGCCCTGAATCGTGATGATCCGATTGCAAAATTCATTTGGATCCGGCGCGACCTCAATTTCAAAGCCAAGCTTCCGCAAACAATCCACCATGACCTGCGTGTCTTCGCTCCACAGCGCGCCTTTCAGAATCGTTTTCCGATGGCTCAACGCGGCAAGAATTAGCGCGCGATTGGTGATACTCTTCGACCCCGGCACAGTGATCTCCGCTTTCACCGGTTTGTTCAACGGCACAATCTCAATAAGTTCAGGTAGTGGCATGCGGAAATGCGCGAAGACGCTGGGTCACTCAGGTGAATTAGAACCGCGCCATTGATCACGGCGATGTTTCGCTTGCTCGAAAAATTCCTCGATCGCCTTGACATCGCATTTTTCCAGCGCCAGGCAGAATTCCTGCATGTCCTCGATGAACACACCGAGCACGCGCGCTAGATTTTTGCGGTTCGCAATCGCGATGTCGCGCCACATCTCCGGCGAACCCGAAGCGATGCGCGTGGTGTCGCGAAAACCCGCCGCACAAACCGTCGCCTGTTCCGCTGGATGCGCCGGGCTCAAAACATAATTCGCCAGTTCCGCCGCCACCACATGCGGCAGATGACTCGACCGGCTCACGAGGTCGTCATGCAGCGAAGGCGAGATCTTGAGCACACGCCCGCCGAGCGCCTTCCACAATTCTTCCACCTGTCCCACCGCGTCTTTGTTGGATTGAAGGGTCGGCGTAACGATGCACACCGCGTTGGCAAATAAATCCGCGCGCGCCGCCGAGACACCGGTCTTTTCCCCGCCTGCCATCGGATGGCTTCCCACAAAATAAGCTCCCGCCCGCGCGACGATCGGTTCCAGTTCATCCACCACACTGCCCTTGACGCTCCCCACGTCCGTGACAATCGCGCCAACTTTTAATGCTGGCAGCATCTTTTCCACCACCTCGCGCAACTGCCCCAGCGGAGTGCAAAGTATCACCAAATCCGCATTCTCCACCGCGCGCAATAAATCTCGCGTGGCATGATCCACCGCGCCCAGGCTTTCCGCCTCGCCGATGCTCACCGTGCGCCGCACATAACCATCCACTTTGGCCGCAAGTTTGCGCTGTTTGATGGCCAGCCCCAGCGAGCCGCCCAACAAACCAACGCCGACCAATGTGATTTTTTGCCAGTGCACGCCGTAAGATAGGGGGAGCTTTGGAAACTGGAAAGATAGAAAATAATGCCCTACTGGAAAATGGTTTTCATCGTCCTGTTACGGAATTAATGGACGCAAACTATAACCAACGAGTAACTCGTATATCATGCAGCCACAGGCGCCGAACGGGCCATCTCACGAACGCGTTCGAGGATCACATCCGCGATATGCGGCTCATTGCCCACGCTGCGGCTATACCAAACCAGCTTGGAATTTTTCTCCGTCGGATTTCGCCAAGTCGGCTGGCCATTCTTCAACCGCTCTTCGACAATTTTTTTAGCTTCGCCGAGCATCTGCGGAATGTCCTCGAACGAATGCAACCCATCGCTGATAAAAAACGGTACCATCACGATATTCCGCGTCGCCGCCAGTTTATAGCAATCACCGATGCGCGGATCCTCCTCCATGAATGAAGGCTGAACGTCCGCATAAATGTCCCGCGCCCGGATCAACTCGACTTGCCGCTCGATGGCCTTGCGCGAATTCTCGTTATTTCCCGTGCCGTGACCGGCAATAAACAACGTCGTCTCCCTGGGCTTCGGCACGCGTGGAAACGGATACTTCTCCACGACCTCGCGCGCCCGGCTCAGGATAACTTCCGTCATGCTCGCGTGCGTGCCGACCGGGCCGCAATAATATATCTGCTGAGCGCCGCGTTGTTGCACGCGGGAAAAGTCCGATTGGCCATTCTCGCACAGCCCGAGTTCGCGCGGAATCACCTGCTCGGTGAAATAGCCTTCGCTGATAAAAAGTGGCACGACAAATACTCGCGGCGCAAAAACCCCACGCAATACCCCGGTGATGCCCGGTTCCAATTTCCAAAAACATTCGATCACCTGCCCGAAGATTTCCCCGCGCCGCAGTTCATCCGCATGCTGATAAGTCGGCGCGCTCGAATCCGCGTTCAACGTCGAGCCATGCCCGACCAGCACCAGCGCCGCGTCGGATAATTCATCTTTGCTCATGACAAATCGTTGCCTATGCCGAGAAAATCCGCAAGCGCGGTTAAACAAAACCATCCGCTCCGCGACCGGAATTCAAATAAGAACGCCTTGAATCTGCTTGCTCTCTTTCCACTCACGACAATATCTTGAACAAACAAACCTTGTAACCCGTCTGCTTAATCAATGACGACACATCGCCTGCAATACAAACGCGCGCTGCTTTGGCTTGGCCTCTGGTTTCTCGCTTTGACTTCACACGCCGATACGCCGCAATGGATCTGGCACGATAATCACGGCGCAAAAACCGCTCCCGGCGAAGTCCGCTATTTTCGCAAAGAATTCAACGCGCGCAGCAACGTGGAAAAAGCCATCCTCTCGTGCGCCGCGGACGATCATTTGGAAATTTATCTCAACGGCAAAAAAGTAATGGACGAGTCTGGCTGGGCGAAGGCCGTGAGCATGGACGTCACCAAAGATATTCACCGCGGCACCAATGTCCTTGCCATACGCGGCGTCAACGACACCGAGCTTGCAGCCGTGATCGTCACGCTCGACCTGGCCTTTTCCAAAAGAAGTCACGAGACGATCATCACCGACACAAGCTGGCGCTCTTCGGCAACCGAGGAAAAAAACTGGACGCAGCGGGATTTTGACACTGCAAATTGGACTCCCGTAGTGAGCCTGGGAAATGTCGGCACCAAGCCTTGGGGCGATGTCTTTGCCGCGCCGCAAGCGACGCCCGCTGATCAACTCACTTTGTTGCCCGGCTTCAAGGCGGAACTGATCCACTCCGCGCAGCCCTGGGAAGGTTCGTGGGTTTGCATGACGATTGATCCCAAAGGCCGATTGATCATCTCGCCACAACAAGGCGTTAAAAATTTGCTGCGCGTCACTCTTTCAAAACAAGGCCGGGTCGAAAAGATTGAGAACATTGATCTGCCGGTCGGCTCCGCGATGGGATTGCTTTACGCTTTTGACAGCCTCTACGTGAACGGCCAGGGACCAAGTGGGCTCGGTTTGTATCGTCTGCATTATAATCATCATCTGGATAAATTCGATGAAGTGACTTTGCTGAAAAATATCAAGGACGCCAGCGGCGAACACGGCAGCCACGCCGTCGTGCTTGGCCCCGACAAGCATCTATATATTGTCAGCGGAAATTTCACAAAGGTGCCAACCGACATACTGCCAACTTCGCCGCATAAAAATTTTGCTGAAGATCAGCTTCTCCCACGCGCGGAAGACGGCAATGGTTTCGGCGTGGGCATCAAGCCTCCCGGCGGATTTATCCTGCGCACGGACAAAGATGGCAAACAGTGGGAACTTTACTGCGCCGGCATGCGCAATACGTACGACTTCGCTTTCAATCCCGATGGCGAAATGTTTGGTTTTGACAGCGACATGGAATGGGACTGGGGTTTGCCGTGGTATCGCCCGATTCGTTTTTGCCATTTGGTCTCCGGCGGCGATTATGGTTTTCGCGAAGGCTCGGGCAAATGGCCAAAATATTATCCTGACAGTTTGCCAAGCGCGGTGGACGTGGGAATCGGTTCGCCGACCGGCTTGAAATTCGGCACGGACAGTAACTTCCCCGAGAAATATAAAACCGCCCTCTACGGACTCGACTGGGCTTACGGCAGAATCTTCGCAGTCCATTTCACGCCAAAAGGCGCCACCTACGACGCGACGTTTGACACATTTTTAAAAGGCAAGCCGCTTAATTTGACGGACATCGAGTTCGGCCACGATGGTGCGATGTATTTCATCACCGGCGGACGCGGCACGCAGTCGGGTCTCTATCGCGTGACGTATGACGGTCCGAAGTTGCCGGAGGAAAATGTCCCAAGCCATCGCGAATTGAAAGCCGCCGAACATGCGCGCGAACTGCGCCACAAGCTCGAAGCTTTTCAAGGAAAGCAAAATCCCAAGACCATCAAATTCGCCTGGCCCTATTTGAATAGCGACGATCGCTTCATCCGTTATGCCGCGCGCATCGCCATCGAAAGCCAGCCGGTCATGCAATGGCAGGACCGCGCGCTTTCGGAGACGCGCACCAACGCCGGACTCACCGCGCTCCTCGCGCTGGCGCGTTGTGGTGGCAAAGAAACACAAACTCCCCTTCTCCAGGCGCTCGCCAAATTCCCTCTCGACGGCCTCGACGAATCGCAAAAACTCGCCAAGCTTCGCGTCATCGAACTTAGTTTCATCCGCCAGGGCCATCCCGACGCCGATATGACGAAGTTCGTCATGGACAAACTTGACCGGCATTATCCCGCTGATGATGAATGGCTCAATCGCGAGTTGAGCGAGTTGCTAATTTATCTGCACGCGCCGGATGCCGTCGAAAAAACGCTCGCCTTGCTGGACAAAGCTCCTACTCAGGAGGAACAAATCCATTATATCCTGCACCTGCGCAAACTGACGAACGATTGGACGCTCGATCAGCACGAACATTATTTTAACTGGTTCGACCACCGCGACGGGCGCACGAATCATCCTGCCGCAATGCTCAAGTGGTTCGCCGATGCCGACCGCGATTACGCCGATGGTTCAAGCTTCCCGAAATATATTGCGAACATGCGCAAAGACGCCATTGATTCTCTCACGCCCGATGAGCGCACCAGCCTGGCTTCCGTCATCGCGGAGAAAAAACCGGAGGAACCAAAGCCGACCGTCGCTGTCCGAAAATTTGTCCGCCAATGGGTCATGGCCGATCTGCAACCGCAACTTGATCAAGTGACGCATGGACGCTCGTTCGCGCGCGGCAAGGAAGTGTTCACCGCCGCGCAATGTTTTCAGTGCCATCGGTTCGACAATCAGGGCGGTGCGGTCGGACCAGAATTGACGGCTATCGCCAGCCGCTTCAATCATCACGACATTCTCGAATCCATTCTCGAACCGTCGAAGGTTATTTCCGAACAATACGTCAATACCACCGTCTTCAAAAAAGATGGCGACGATGTCACCGGCCGCCTGCTCGAGGAAAACGATCAGCATCTGGTCTTGCTGACCGACCCGTTGAAACAAACAAAAGTCACGGTGCTAAAGAGCGACGTGCAATCGCGGCAAATATCCAAAGTCTCGCCCATGCCCGAAGGCTTGATGAACAATTTTACTCAGGACGAAATCCTCGATTTGATTGCCTATCTGGAATCCGGCGGCAAGGAGACTGCGGCGGCCTTTGAAAAGAAATAGTAATTCACGAACATGAAATCGGTTCTTCAGCTTAAAACCATCACCAAAAAAATCGGCGCGCTCGTTGACGACGCCCTTGCGGAAAATGGCGGCCTCTTGCGGCTCGCGCCCTGCTGGGTTCCGCGCTCCTTTCTCCAGCCCGGCAAGCGCCTGAAGTTGCATCCCGACGACTTGTATGCTTTTGGTTTGAACCGCGGCGGCATTGACGAACGCTGGTTTGCTTCGACTACGCCCGCCGCCAATGACAATCGCACGCCGGATGAAGGTCTGAGTTATGTTGTCGCCGGAAAAAATCGTTTTACCCTCCAAGCTGCCGTGGCTGAACGCGGCGAAACGCTGGTCGGAAAAAAAATCTGGGCGAAGTATCAGCGTTGGCCGGTCTATTCCAAGTTCTTTGACAACATGGGGCCGATTCCCCATCACATGCACCAATCGGCGAAACAGGCGCGCCTCGTCGGCCAGGAAGGCAAACCGGAATCCTATTATTTTCCTCCGCAACATAACAACGTCGGAAATAATTTTCCCTACACCTTCATGGGACTTGAGCCCGGCACGACCAAGGCGCAAGTCCGCAAATGCCTGGAAAATTGGAACAAGGGCGACAACGGCATCCTCGATCTTTCACACGCCTATCGCTTGAAACCCGGCAGCGGCTGGTTGATCGGTCCGTCTATTCTTCACGCGCCCGGTTCGCTTTGCACGTATGAACCGCAATGGGGTTCGGATGTTTTCGGCATGTATCAATCGCTCGTGGAAGGACGCGAAGTGCCGTGGGCGTTGCTTGTGAAAGACATGCCGAAGAACAAGCATCGCGACCTGGACTTCATCGTCGAGCAACTCGATTGGGAAGCGAATGTGGACCCGAATTTCAAGGACAACCATTACCTGGAGCCGGTGCCCGTGGCGGATACGCGTAGCGAAGGTTTTGTTGACCGCTGGATCGTCTATGGCAAAGTCCACGGCCAGCAATATTTCAGCGCCAAGGAATTGACCATTGATCCCGGTGTGAAGTGCACGATCAAAGACAACGGCGCTTATGGACTTATTACCGTCCAGGGCAATGGCCGCATGAATTCGTTGCGACTGGATTGTCCCAAGCTCATTCGCTTCCACGAATTGACCGAGGATGAAGTTTTCTGCACCGAAGTCGCCGCGCAAAATGGTGTGATGTTTGAAAACGCCTCAAATGTCGAACCCTTGGTGGTATTACGCTACTTCGGCCCCGGAGTAAATCCCGAGGCGCCGGAAATGGGCGCATATCGGCGGAACAAATTCTAGTTCACTCGGTAAAATCTTTAACCGTCAAGTGTCAGTTCGGCAGACTCTGACGCTTCCGGTATTCACTCGGCGATTCGCCAAAGGTTTTCCGAAATTGCCGGCTGAAATAATTGCTGTCCCCAAAGCCAACTTGAAACGCGATCTCGGTGATGTTCTGCCCGTCCTTGCGCAAAAGTTCCGCGGCCCGGCGGATGCGCTGCTCGATCAAATGAGAAATTGGCGAACTGCCCGTCGCTGCTTGAAACGCGCGGATGAAACTCCTTTTAGACATGCGAGCCATCTGCGCAAGTTCGTCGAGATGCACATCACGGTCCGAGTGCAATTCAATATGCGCAATGGCCTCGGCAATTTTTAACAAGGCGCGCGAATTCGCATTTTTGGAACGTCCGTAACACCGCGAAAGATACGCCACCAACTGCATGAACAGCGCCATCGCCATAAATCCAAACCCAGCCGAACGGCGTTTCAGTTCTTCGTCAAGCTGTTCGACAAACCCCATCGCTACCGCCAATTCACCGGGCGAAATCCGCAACCGGCTTGTGAATTGATGGCGCCGCCGCCACATCGGTTCGAGATTAAAGAGTGCGTGGTAACCCGGCAAGGTGGCCAGGTCGAGCAGCTTCAGCTTTAATTTGTCCGGACGAAAGAGCACATTGACGAGGCAGAGATTTTCCAGGTTTTGATAATCGTGCGAAAGCGGTCCGCCAATGACAAAGACATCGCCCGCCACCAGCGGCCATGATTCCTTGCCCGCCACATGCAATCCGCGCCCGCCCGTGATGATGACAATCTCGGTGAAATCGTGTTTGTGGCGGCCAAATGGCTTTTGTGGATGCCGTCGCTCAACGGCAATCGGAAAGCCGTCCTTATTAAACCAGTCTTCCGTTTTAAGTGTGCGTAGCATCTTGAATTTGGCGGTTTTGTGACTGGCAATATAATGCTAGCCGATGGCGATTTAGTGAAGGCATTTTTTGCGCTATCTGGCATCCTCATTCCACAGCCCGGATCCATTTAAGCGGGGAAGCTGATTTATGAATCAAAAACATATTGAATGTGCCTACGCATTGGCCGAGGAACGCTATGAAGAATTTGGCGTCAATGTTCGCCGCGCCCTCGAACGGCTCGCCGAAATTCCCATCTCCCTGCAATGCTGGCAGGGCGACGATGTCCAGGGCTTCGAACATTCCGGCAGCGAACTGGGCGGCGGCCTCGCCGTGACGGGAAATTTTCCCGGCAAGGCAACCACCCCCGAACAATTACGTGCCGACCTCGACAAGGCTTTATCTCTGATTCCCGGAAAGCATCGCGTGAACATTCATGCTTGTTATGCGGAGACGAATGGCAAATCGGTTGGCCGCGACGAACTGGAACCCGCGCATTTCCGTAACTGGATTGACTGGGCGCGCGAAAATGGATTGGGCCTGGATTTTAATCCCACTTTTTTCGCCCACCCAAAAGCCGCAGATGGTTTCACCCTGACCCATCGCGATCCCGCGATCAGAAAATTCTGGATCGCGCATGGAATCGCCTGCCGAAAAATCGGCGTCGCGATTGGCAAAGCCCTCAAAAATACTTGCGTGACGAATCTCTGGATACCTGATGGCTACAAGGACACTCCGGTGGACCGTCGCGCGCCCCGTGAACGCCTGACGGAATCGCTCGACGCAATTTTCGCCACGTCCATAAACTCAAAATATAATCTCGACGCGGTCGAATCAAAATTGTTCGGCATCGGCTCGGAAAGTTATGTCGCGGGCTCGCATGAATTTTATCTTGGTTACGCGATTCGGAACCGCAAATTACTTTGTCTCGACACCGGGCACTTTCATCCTACTGAAACCGTCGCCGACAAAATTTCCGCGGTACTGAGTTCGCTCGATCAGATTTTATTGCACGTTAGCCGGGGAGTGCGTTGGGACAGCGATCATGTTGTTATCCTGACCGACGAACTTCTCGCCATCGCGCAAGAACTCGTGCGCGGTGATTACCTGAAACGCGTCCATATCGGCATGGATTATTTCGACGCGAGCATCAATCGCGTGGCCGCCTGGGTGATTGGCGCGCGCTCGGTTTTAAAGGCGCTTCTGATCGCACTGCTCGAACCCACGGGAGAACTGCGCGCACTGGAAACCGCGGGCGATTACACCAGCCGTCTTGCGTTGATCGAGGAATTGAAAACCTTGCCATTTGGCGCCGTGTGGGATTTCTATTGTGCCAAAGCCGGAGTGCCAGTGGGTGAAAACTGGCTCACCGAAATCAAGCGCCATGAACGCCAGGTTCTGCTAAAACGATGACGAAGCGTTTCGCAAATTGAAATCTCTCCTTCAATTAACGGCGGTGGCCAAATCGTTCGGCGCGGTGCGCGCGTTGAAAGGTGTCTCGTTCAATTTGCACGCTGGCGAAGTCCATGCGTTGCTCGGCGAAAATGGCGCGGGCAAATCCACGCTGATAAAAATTATCACCGGCGCGCATAACCGCGATTCGGGAAGCATCGAGATCAATGGCGAATCAGTTGGCCATTTGACACCCGCCCGTGCGCACGCGCTCGGAATCGCCTGTATCTACCAGCAACCCGCGCTTTTTCCCGATTTGACCGTTGCGGAAAATATCGCGTTGCGGCTCGAAGGCAGCCGAAGTTTGCGGCGCATTGATTGGAACGCCCGCGAAACGAATACCCGCAATTTATTGCAGCAGATCGGCGCTGAGATTGATCCCGATTCTGAGGTGCGCACGCTGTCCATGCCTGAACAGCAGTTGGTCGAGATTGCGTGCGCACTTGGCGCGGGTGCGCGCATCGTCGTCATGGATGAGCCTACCGCATCGCTCACGCAAAAGGAGCAACAACTTTTATACGGCGTCGTGCGCAAACTGCGAGCCAGCGGCGTGGGTGTTATTTATATAACGCATCGCCTCGAAGAAATTTTTTCACTCGCCGACCGCGTCACGGTATTGCGCGACGGCGAGAGTGTCGGCACACGGCCGATTACTGAAATCAATGAAGCTGCGCTGATCAAATTGATGGTCGGCCGCGAAGTTTCGCATTTATATCCACCGGCAGAAGGCACGCCCGGCGGCGTTTTGCTATCGTTGAAGAATGTCGGTTGCACATTGACTGGCATTAAAAATGTCACACTGGAAGTTCGAGCGGGAGAAATTGTTGGACTCGCGGGACTTGTCGGCGCGGGCCGGACGGAACTTGCGCGAATTCTCTTCGGCCTCACGCCGGCTGATGCAGGCGAAATTTTTCTGCACGGCGAACGCGTCAGCATTTCTTCACCGCCGGAAGCGGTTGCCCACGGGATTGCTTATGTCCCCGAAGATCGCCGCCGCCACGGAGTGATTCTCGAAATGCCCATTGCCGCAAACATGACCCTGGCAATTCACCGGCGGATTTTTCCTGGCGGCTGGTTGCGGCCAAAAGCCGAGCGCGAATTGGCCGGAAATTATATGCGCGATCTGGGCATCAAAGCGTGGGGACCAGAAGCGCCGGGCGGTTCACTCAGCGGTGGCAACCAGCAAAAAGTTGCGCTCGCGCGCTGGCTGGCGACGAAACCCAAACTGCTCATTCTCGATGAGCCGACGCAAGGCGTGGACGTGGGCGCAAAAAGTGAAATCCACAAACTCATCCGCCAGCTGGCGCGCGATGGCCTAGCGGTGCTGATGATTTCCAGCGACCTGCCGGAAATACTTGGGATGAGCGACCGCATCGGCGTGATGCGCGGTGGAACCATCGTGGCCATGTTGCCCGGCAAAACGGAAGCACACAACGTCATGACCACCGCACTGGGGCAAGCCGGATGAAACGCTACTTTCGGGAAATTTCCGTTGCCGCCGCGCTCACAGTTTTGCTGCTGGTGCTCGCGATTTTTGCGCCGGCATTTTATCAGGGACAACCCCTGCTTTCGCTGTCGGCGCGCGAGTCCCCCACCCTGGTCGTCGCGTGCGGCATGGCGCTAGTTATCATGACGCGGCAAATTGATATTTCAGTGGGATCACAATTCGCCGTGTGTTCCGTTTGTGCCGGATTGCTCGCGACGCGATGGCCACTGGCGTTGGTGTTGCCGGTGAGTGTCGCACTGGGCGCGTTGCTCGGCGCGATCAACGGCGCATTGGTCGCCGGAATGAAATTGCCATCCATCGTCGTCACGCTGGCGACAATGGTCACGTGGCGCGAAGGCTTGCGCTGGCTGCGCCAAGGCCAATTCGTCAATCTGCCGGACAACGTCCAATGGTTCGGTCTAAGCCAGCAAACGGGACAATGGACGCTAATCGGTGCAGCACTTTTGCTATTAATACTGGCAGCCACCGGAATGCGTCATCTGGCGATTGGCCGATTTATTTATGCGGTCGGATCGGATGCCGAAGCGGCGCGGCTCGCAGGCATCCGTCCGCGCTTGATTACATTTGGCACGTTTGTGCTAATGGGCGCGCTCACCGGACTCGCCGCGATGATGAATATCGTGCAATCTCCGCAGGTGGATCCCAATTCAGGTACCGGCCTGGAACTAAAAACGATTGCCGCCGCCGTCGTCGGAGGCGTCGCCATTTCCGGCGGGCGCGGCAATTTGTGGGGCGTCTTCACGGGCCTGCTCCTGCTTGCGTGCATCAACCCCGCCCTCACCCATCTGCACATCGAAGCGTATTGGGAAAAAGCGATTCAAGGTGCGATCATTCTGCTCGCGATTGTTGCTGATGGCTGGCGCAACCGAAAGGAGGCAAGTTGATGAACGCAAAATCCCAACGAGCCAGCCGCTGGCAAATTTTATTGCTGCGGCATGAAACGATTTTACTGCTCGTGGTGGCGCTCGAATGGATTTATTTCGATGTGGTTGGGCAACGATTCGGCACCGTGGACAACACCTTCGAGATTGTGCGGCATTCGGTGGAGATCGGATTGCTGGCGTTGGTCATGACGCCGATCATTTTAACGGGCGGCATTGATTTATCAGTGGGCTCGCTGCTGGGGCTTTGCGCCATCTTGTTTGGAAAACTCTGGCGGGACGGCGGCCTCTCTCCGTTGAACGCAGGCTTTTGCACACTGGTCATCGGTGGTTGCGCCGGCGGCCTGAACGCGGGCTTGATAACGCGATTGAAACTGCCGCCATTAATTGTGACTTTGGGAACCTATTCGCTATTTCGTGGGCTGGCTGAAGCCATCACTCATGGAGTGGATACCTTCACCAATTTTCCCGATTCATTTTTATTTTTCGGACAGGAACGCTGGCTGGGCGTGCCTGCGCAGTTGCCAATATTTTTGGTGATCGCAATCGCAATCTGGTTGATGGTGCATCGAACCGTTTTGGGGCGGTCATTTCGCGCGATCGGATTTGCGCCCGAAGGCGCGCGTTACGCCGCCATACCCGTGAATCGGCGCATCGGTTTTTTATATGTGCTGGCGGGCGTGATTTCCGCACTGTCCGCGATCATTTACACCGCGCGCCTCGGGCAAGCGAAGGCTGACGCCGGGTCCGGCTATGAACTATTCGCCATCACCGCCGTTGTCCTGGGCGGAACAAATATTTTTGGAGGCGTCGGTTCGGTGCATGGAACCCTGCTCGGCGTGGCGGCCATCGCGATATTGGATAACGGCCTCGTGCATGCGCGGCAACCGCGTGAAGTGGCCGGAATGCTCACGGGCGCGCTACTGATTGTCGCGCTATCCAGTTCGGCGTTGCCCCAACTGGTCGCCTTCCTGCGGGCGCGACGCAAAGAAACTCAGCCTTTGCGCGAGTCGCCATGATCGTTTTGACGAAACCATTTTGACAACCGAATCCAAACGAAACTTATTTATATTATGCGAAAATTCATCTCATTGATCACCGCCCTCGGGATTGTTCTCGTAGCCGGTTGCAGCAAGTCCCCGGACAATGCGCCCACCAGCAATACCCCCAATGCGAACGCGGGGAAAAAATTGACGATCGCCCTGATGCCCAAAAGCAAAGGCAACGCGTATTTCATTTCCTGCAAGCAAGGCGCGGACGAGGCGGCGAAGGAACTTGGAATCGAGTTGCTGTTCGACGGTCCGACCGACCCCGATCCGGCGAAACAAAATGAGATCGTGGACAACTGGATCACCCTTGGCGTGGATGGCATCGCGGTCGCGTGCGAAAACAAGGAAGGCATCTCGACGGCGTTGCGCAAGGCGCAGAAAAAAGGAATCAAGGTGTTGACGTACGATTCCGACGCCGAGCCGGACGCGCGCTCGTTTTTTGTCAACCAGGCGACTCCCGAAGGTATCGGTTACACCCTCATGGACGAAGCCGGAAGGCTGACGGGCGGCGAAGGCGAATTCGCCATCATCACAGCTTCGTTGACGGCGGCAAACATGAACGAGTGGCGCAAATACATCGAGGCGCGCCTGGCCGAAAAATTTCCAAAAATGAAACTCGTGACCGTGCGTCCTTGCGACGACCTCAAGGACAAAGCGCAAAGCGAAACCACCGCCTTGCTGAGCACGTATCCAAATTTGAAATTGGTCATGGCGATTTGTTCCCCAGCGGTTCCGGGCGCGGCCGAAGCTGTCAAGCAAGCGGGCAAGGCCGGCCAGGTCAAAGTGATTGGGCTGGGATTGCCGAGCGAAAATCGCCGTTACGTTAAAGACGGCGTCACGCAAAGCGTCATCCTGTGGAAAACCGTGGACCTTGGTTACCTCACCGTGGAGGCTGTGACGGCTCTGGCAAAAGGAAAATTAAAACCCGGCGCAACTTCCTTCAAGGCCGGACGCCTTGGTGACATGGAAATCAAAGGCGACAATATTCTCCTCGGCAAACCCTTCATCTTTAACAAAGACAACATTGATCAATTTGATTTCTAAATTCATTACTTTTTTTGAGCGGTAATACCTCGCCTCAATATTGTTGACATATCAACAATCTACGCCTAACCTGTCCGCATGAAAGCAGGCGGCGCCTCCAGTCCCCGGTATCAGGCTTTAATCGAATTATTGCGCGCTTCAGAAGCCCTCTGGAATGCCAGCCGCATTTTTTTCGCGCGCTGGGACCTGAGCCCGAGCCAATTCAATGTTCTCAATCTCCTCGACAGCCAGCCGCGCGGGCTCAGCCAGATCGAACTCAGCCGCCAGCTCATCATGCATCGCTCCAATGTTACCGGACTCATTGACCGGCTTGAATCGCGTGGGTTGGTCCAGCGACAGGACAGCGCGCAGGATCGCCGCGCGTTTAATCTGTTGCTTACGCCCGCAGGAAAAAAACTTATCCGGGAAATCAAGCCGCGTTATTTTCGCGCGGCAGAGGCGCTTTGGAGTGAGATTCCCGCCGCGCTTAACAAGGAACTAATAGCGACCCTGCGATTGATTGGAGAATCGGCGGCGAAATTAAAATAATTGTGGAGGCATCAAATCCCATACAACGCGATTTGTCGTGGCGCGAGGCGCTTTGGATAGCGCTGGCGGGCATGGTCGCTTTTCAACTGGCTTACACGTATGCATCGTGCAGTTTTTTAATCGCGGTCTATCTCTGGAGTCTATTTCAACTGACTCGTCTCGCAACCTCTCGCCACGCATTCTATTTCGGTTTGGGCGTTGGCTTTGCCACCTGTGCGCCGCAGGCAATGTTTTTCTGGGAAATCTTTGGTCCGGCGGCAATTGGACTTTGGTGCGTGCTGGCATTTTGGATTGCGCTCTTCGTATCACTCGGACGGCTGAGCCGCCGGGAGTTTGGGCCATTGGTTGGAGTTGTATTGTTGCCATTTCTTTGGACTGGGCTCGAATATTTTCGCAGTGAACTTTACTTCCTAAGATTTTCGTGGCTTAGCCCCGGGCTGGCATTTGCAAAAACTTTATCCTGGTTGCCGATGAGATATGTGGGCGTCTATGGAATTGCCTTCGTGATCATGACTGGCATTTCGATGTGCTCACTGCTCTCGCGCAAGCCGCAGATTTACACCTCACTCGGCCTGCTCCTTTATCTTGGCATCTTGACCAATCTCACTCCTCCGCGAATTCTCAATGCGTCGTCGCTGCCTTCAGACTTGCGCGTCGCGGGCGTGCAAATGGAATTTCCTTCGGAACTTGAAGCGCTGGATGGCCTGAACAAACTTGTGCAGGCGTTTCCCCAGGTTCGATTGCTGGTATTGAGTGAATGTACTTTCGACGGACCCGTGCCGGAGATCGTCAAAAACTGGTGTAGAAAAAATCAGCGTTATTTGATCGTTGGCGGAAAAGATGCGATAGACAAAACCAATTACTATAACACCGCGTTTGTCATCGGGCCTGACGGAACGATTATTTTCAAGCAGGCAAAGTGCATTCCGGTTCAATTCTTCAAAGACGGATTGCCCGCCACCGGCCAAAAGCTGTGGAATTCGCCGTGGGGCAAACTGGGAATTTGCATCTGCTACGATTTGAGTTATTCGCGCGTCACGGATGAATTGGTGCGACTGGGCGCGCAGGCCATCATCGTGCCGACGATGGATGTCGTGGATTGGGGACGGCATCAGCATGAGTTACACGCGCGAATCGCTCCGACGCGCGCGGCGGAATACGGCTTGCCCATTTTCCGGCTGGCGAGTTCGGGAATTTCACAAGCCGTCAATCTGGATGGCCGAGTTTTGACAACCGCGCCGACACCGGGTGAGGGAGCGATGCTTTCCACGACGCTTCGGCTTCCGGGGAGCGGAACGATTCCACCTGACCGGGTTATGGCTCGCATTTGCGTGGGCGTGACGGCAGCGGCGAGTGTGTGGTTTATTTTCAGTTGCGTTCGCAAGCGGAAAATTTCATTAGAAAATCCCAACCCACTATGACCGCATTCATTCGATTGCTGTTGCGCCTCTTTTTTCGCTTTCGCGCGTACAACGAGGAAGTGTTGAAGACACCGGGCCCGGTGCTGCTCGTGCCGAATCACACGTCATGGCTGGATTGGCTGTTCATCAGTGTGTGCGTGGATTCGGATTGGAAATTTGTCGTGTCTAGCACGGCGGCGCAGACGAGCTGGGTGCATCGGAAAATCATGCTGAACAAACGCACGTTTCCGATTGATACGAATTCTCCCTTCGCGGTGAAACGCATGGCCGAACATCTGCAAAACAATGGACGGCTTGTGTTGTTTGCGGAAGGCCGGCTGTCGCGCACCGGCACGCTGATGAAACTTTTTGAAGGCACGGGCTTTTTGTTGCTCAAAACCCATGCGAAAGTCATCACCTGCCAGTTGCGTGGCGCTTCGCGGCTGCCGTATTCACCAAATCCCGCGCCCAAGAAATGGTTTCCAAAAATCACGGCGCATTACGGCGAAGTCCTGACACCGCCTAAAATGGAAGTGAGCAGCGTGGCACAAGCGCGAGTCCGATTAACGACCTGGCTGCGCGATCAGATGGTGGGCCAGCAGTTCAAGGTGGAGATGGAATTCGGCCCCAAAGATGTGCTCTCGGCATTGGTGGAGATGGCGACGCAGCGTCCGCATCAGCGTGTTCTTGAAGATGTTTCGCGGCAACCGCTGACTTATCGGCGGATGCTGGTGGGTGCGGATGCCCTGGCGCAACCGTTAAAGAATATTTTGACGGACGACGAGAAAAATATCGGTGTCCTGATGCCGAACGTGAATGCTCTGCCCGTCCTGCTTTTGAGTCTGTGGCATCTCGGAAAAGTCCCGGCGATCTTAAATTTTTCAACGGGCACGGCGACGATGCTTGCCTGTTCCCAGTTGGCGGGGCTCAAGCAAATTATCACATCGCGGGCGTTTCTGGAGCGCGCGCGATTGAAGCTGGACGCGATGACGGATGCGGGAATCAAATTTATTTTTCTCGAAGACGTGCGGGAACGAATTGGTGGAGCGCAAAAATTTTTCTCGTTGTTGCGGATGACTTTCAACCCGCACTCGTTGAGCACAATCGCGCACGCGCCGCCAAGTGACTATCCGCAGCCGGCCGTGGTGCTTTTCACGAGCGGCTCGGAAGGCGTGCCGAAAGGCGTGGCGCTGACCCATACAAATTTACTTTCAAATATGCGGCAAATGCTCGCGGTGACGGACATCAAGGACGATGACCGCATGTTTAATTGTTTGCCGTTATTTCATAGCTTTGGGTTGACAGTCGGCACGTTGCTGCCGTTGGTGCGCGGAATTTATACGTTCATTTATCCGACGCCGTTGCATTACCGCGTGATTCCCGCCGCGTTCTATGACACGGACAGCACGATTTTTTTGAGCACGAATACGTTTCTCAACGGTTACGCGCGCAAGGCGCATCCGTATGATTTTCGGACGATGCGATATTTATTTGCGGCCGCTGAGAAACTCCAAGAGACGACCGCAACAACATGGTCGCAGAAATTCGGCGTGCGCATTCTGGAAGGTTATGGCGCGACGGAATGCGCACCGTGCATCACGGTGAATACACCGTTGGGACCGCGTTACGGTTCGGTGGGGAAATTGCTTCCGGGCATGCAATATAAGCTGGAGCCGACCGAAGGCGTGACCGAGGGCGGAAGGTTGTTCGTGCGCGGGCCGAACGTGATGCAGGGTTATCTCAACGCCGATGCCAACGCGAAGTCCAAGGGCCTGGATGGATGGTATGATACGGGCGATGTCGTGAGTGTGGACCCGGAAGGATATTTTTTCATTCGCGGACGCATGAAACGGTTTGCGAAGGTCAGCGGCGAGATGGTGAGTTTGACGGCGGTCGAAGACGCGCTGGCGGGAGCGTTTCCACAATACGGACTTCGCTGCCAGGTCGCGGTGATCACGCGTCCGGATGAAGGCAAGGGCGAAATGTTGATTGCGGTAACGAATGAACCCAAGTTGCAGATGGATGAAATTCGCAATGCGATCAAAAGCAAAGGGCTGAGCAACTTGAGCGTGCCGCGAGAAATAAAAGTGGTGAAAGAAATTCCGAAGCTGGGAACGGGGAAGATTGATTATCGGGAGTTGGATAAACTTGGTGAAGAGAAAAAGCTGTGACCGAAGAGCTTCAGATAAGGATTTGCGGTGATAGCTCTCTTCCGACGTTGGTTTATTTGCCCGGCTTGCACGGAGACTGGACTTTGATTGGAGCATTTCAAGTGGCGTTAAAAGGCAGAGTCCGGTTTGTTGTCGTAACGTATCCGCGTTCACTTACGTGGTCACCGAACGATTATGCGGATGCGGTTGATCTGATGTTGCAAAGAAGCGGAATCAAAACCGGATGGCTTCTGGCGGAATCTTTCGGATCACAAGTCGCGTGGGCGATACTGTCAAAGAGTAATAAATTTTTTTTGGTTGAGGGATTGGTTTTAGCCGGAGGGTTTGTAAAACATCCCTGGAAGTGGGGACCTCCACTAGTTCGCTGGCTCGTCCGCCATACTCCAAAAATTATCGGAAGATGGTTATGGAAAATCTATGAAGCGTATTCCCGTTTTCGGCATCGCCATTCGCCTGACGCATTGAAACTGATTGACGAGTTTCGTGATCGCCGGACAGATTTGGATTTGCAGGCAATGGAGAGGCGATTGGCCTCACTGGATGATTATGATCCTCGTCCGATAGCCTGCCAAACGAAGCTTCCTGTCTATTATCTGGCTGGATTGGTAGATCCTTTGGTGCCGTGGTTTTTGGTTCGCAGATGGCTGCGTCTAAACTGTCCGGGGTACCGTTGCGGAAAAACATTTTTGGCGGATCATAATGTTTTAGCGACGGCGGCGGCGGGAACAGCCGATACGGTAGTCGCGTGGATGGAAACGCGAAAAAAAGGATGTTGTAGGAGAAGTGATGTTATCTTTGAATCGTAGAAAGCAGCTTGTGTTTTTGAAGCTGCCCGATTGAAAACCGTTGAAACGGTTTTCTGTTTATTCGCTTGCGGTGTCCCTCGGCTGAAACCGAGAGTTAATGAAGTGACGGGCTGCCTGGATGTGCTGTTACAAAAAATGCGCAGTCGAATAATGGTTCCGTTGGTGAACGTCAAATGGTTGGTGAAGTTATGACACGACAGCAAATATTGGATATTTATTTTATGGATGCGCGGTCGAAGCTGATTGATTTGGCAGCGTTTTTGGATCGCGTGGAACGGGCCGAGGGCGAGGCGGATTTTCGGCTGGATGCTTTGCGCGCGGCGATGGAGGAGTTGAGCAATCCCGAAACGGGCAAGGCGCGGCGGGTATTGATGTCGCTGAGCGATACGACGTCTGAGCCGATTGAGAAGGCGCCGGGCAAAGGCGCGGTGGGTGCGTGGGTGGGACCGCGCTGAGTATTTTATTTTCAAATTTATCATGCGTTACATCGAACCACATGCTCACATGGTGAGCCGCGTCACCAACGATTACCAGGACATGATCACGGCGGGATGCCAGGCGGTTTGTGAGCCGGCATTTTGGGCGGGGTTTGATCGCAGTTCGGCGGACGGATTCTACGATTATTTTTGCCAGCTTACGGAGCATGAGCCGAAGCGCGCGGCGAAATTTGGACTGCCGCATTTTTCGTGGTTGTGCATCAATCCCAAGGAGTCGGAAGATTTAAAGCTCGCGGATGATGTGCTGGCGATCATTCCAAAATTTTTGGACAAGCCGAATGTGCTGGGCATCGGCGAAATCGGTTTGAACAAAAATAGCCGCAATGAAATGAAGGTGCTGGAGAAGCACGTGAATCTGGCGGCGGAACATAATCAGTTGATTCTCGTGCATACACCGCATCTCGAGGACAAGTTCAAGGGGACGCGGCTGATCGTGGATTTGATCAGGAACGACCGGCGCATCCGGCCGAACCGGGTGATTATTGATCATGTGGAGGAGCACACGGTGAAGCTGGTGCTCGATGCGGGCATGTGGGCGGGGATGACGCTTTACCCCGAATCAAAATGTTCGCCCGCGCGCGCGATTGACATGGTGGAGATGTATGGCAACGAACGGGTCTGGATGAATTGCGCGTGCGACTGGGGCATCAGCGATCCGCTGGCGGTGCCAAAAACGGCGATTGAAATGCGCAAGCGCGGGCATCGCGCGGAGGCGATTGATAAATTGATTTACCAGAACCCGCTGCAATTTCTCAGCCAGTGTCCGAAGTTTAAATTGCCGGTGGAAGAGTGAGTTTGGTTTTTAATGGTGCAGAATATCGAAACTTCTTTCGTCCCTCCGGGACTTGACTTAAAGAGACTTTAACCCAGCAATAAATTGCTGGGCTAAGATCTGTCGTCCCTGCGGGACTGCGGCGGCGCCGACTGGCTTTTCAAAATATTCTCAGCGGCTTTTTTTACCATCTCGGCGAGTTCGGCGGGTTGAACGACTACTGCGTTGCCTGCCCAACTTAAAATCCAGCGCTCAATTTCCGGGAGACTCGATAATTTTAAATGAAGTTCCACGCCGCCGTCGACCAACTCAATCAACTGCTGGGAATCGTGCCAGCGTTTTTCGCGGATGTAGTCGGCGACTTGTTCGTTGAAGCGGATGATGATTTGAAATTCGCCCTGGGCGGAGTGGACGCCGAAGCTGTCGCGCAGTCTCTTTTCGAGCGAGAATTTATGCGGGCGCGGAAAAGTTTTGCCCGTGGACTTCATCGCCTTGATGCGCGCAGGGGCGAAGGTGCGGATGTCCTTGCGCAAGTGATCATAGCCGAACATGAACCATTCGCCGTTGATGTTGCCAAGATGATATGGGTCAACGATGCGGATTTCGGCTTCGCGCTGGCCGGGCTTGCGATAGGTCAATTCAAGCTGCTGGCGTTGCGCAGTGGCTTTGCCGAGGGCGGAAAAGATTTCGAGATTGAGAATCGGCTCGGCGCGGGTGCGAAAGGAAATAGTTTGCTCCCAATCCGCGAGGTTCAGGGAAATGGTGTCGGGAAGCGACGCGGACATTTTCTTGAAAGCACTGATGAGCGGCTTCTCGAAATTGGTGCCGCGATATTGTTGCAGCGCTTTTTCCGCGACCAGCAACGCGAAGAGTTCGCCTTCGGTGATTTGCAGCGTGGGAAAGGAACTGACGGTTCCGGTGTAATAATAGCCGAACTTCGAGCCGTCGTATTCCAGCGGCAACTCCATGCGGTCGCGCATGAATTCGATGTCGCGATGGATGGACTTGGTGCTGACTTCGAGTTGGCGCGCGAGCGTGGCGGCGTTGGGATATTTGCCGGATTGAATCGCGGTGTGGATGCGCATCATGCGCTCCAGCGGCGGGCGCGAGAGCGGCACGTGGGCGGTTTTGGCCTTGGGTTTCATGCGAGCGCGAGGCCGCATCGCTTAAACCGCAAGCTTCGCGAGCAACTCGTCGTTGGTCTTGTGCTTCTTCAACGCGGCGAGGAGCGTCTCCATCGCTTCGATGGGATTGAGGTCCACCATCGTGCGACGCAATTTGCGCACGGCTTCGATTTGCTTGGCCGGGAAAAGTTTTTCTTCCTTGCGCGTGCCGCTCTTGGGGATGTCAATCGCGGGGAACAAACGGCGGTCGGAAAGTTTGCGGTCGAGAACCAACTCCATGTTACCAGTGCCTTTGAATTCCTGGAAGATCAGTTCGTCCATGCGCGAACCGGTGTCCACGAGCGCGGTGGCGAGAATCGTGAGCGAGCCGCCTTCTTCGATTTTGCGCGCGGAGGCGAACATCTTGCGGGGAATTTCGAGGGCGCGGGCATCCACACCGCCGGTCATCGTACGGCCGCTGCCGCCGTGAACGCTGTTGTAAGCGCGGGCGACGCGGGTGATGGAATCGAGGAGAACGAAAACGTCTTTGCCGGACTCAACCATGCGGCGACAGCGCTCGATCATGAAACGCGAAAGGCGCACGTGGGTTTCGAGGTCCTGGTCGTTCGACGAAGCGACGACTTCAGCTTTAACGGAGCGTTGAAAATCGGTGACTTCCTCGGGACGTTCGTCAATCAACAGCACGAGCACATGCACTTCGGGATGGTTCGTGGTGACAGCGTTGGCGATCTGCTTGAGGATGGTGGTCTTGCCGGTGCGTGGCGGCGCGACGATCAAACCGCGCGTGCCTTTGCCGATGGGCGTGACGAGGTCAATGATGCGTGTCTCGAGCAGGTCGGGCGCGGTTTCAAGATTGAATTTCTCGATGGGATCAATCGTGGTGAGATTCTCGAAACGGACGGATTTCGTATAATCCGAGAAGGCCATTTGGTTGACCGAGTCCACGGCTTTAAGCTGGGGACTGTTGCCACGATGGGGCGGTTGCGTAGGGCCGATGACCAGGCAGCCTTCGCGAAGGAAGTTGCGCTTGATGGTATCGGGTGTGACAAAAATATCGGTGGGCTTGGGATGAAAATGGTTCTGGGCGGTGCGCAGAAAACCAAAGCCTTTTTCGGAAATCTCGAGGTAACCCGACCCGATGTCCGAACCGGCGTTTGCCGGACTTGACGCTGTACTCATATTTATTTAGCTAGCTGTGAACGGTCTGGGGACTATTCCCCGAAAACTATTGAATTTAGAATTTTGGGAAACTGTTGCGCCGAAGAAGTGATAAAACTGCTTAACCGTTCGCAAACAGTCAGACCTACAAAGGGAAATTACGTTGAAAGATGTTGCGACGCAACAAATATTTTCAATAAATATTGGGAAGGAGCGCATCCGCGCACTGCCCCCAAATGGTAAGAAGGATCCCGCTTCGTGCAGTCCCGCGAGGACGAAAGAACTATTTCTGAAATCATCCGTGCGTACGCCGCATTGATTTTCATCAAATTCTTTCGTTGCTGGCGGGACTTGAATCGGAGGCGAACTAAAACCCAGCCATAAATGGCTGGGCTAAGTTCGGTCGTCCCTGCGGGACTGCGGCGTAGCGGCGGCGGTGACTTGCCGTGTCATAAAATTGTTTGGCGTACTTGGGCCTAGCCGGTGAGGCGGCGCATGGCGGGGTCGGGTGGGAGGGTGGCGAGGAGTTGGGCTACGGTTTTGGTTTCGCCGGGAAGGATTAGCGAGGGGGCGATTTCGCTTAGGGGTTCGAGAACGAAACGGCGGTCGCGTGCGCGCGGGTGCGGGAGGATGAGGGAGGCGGAGTTTCTCACTTCGTCGCCCCAGGCGATTAAATCCAAGTCCAGCGGGCGGGCTTCGTTCATTACTTTCTTTGGCTGGCGGCCGAATCCTTTTTCCAGCTTCTGAAGTTTTATCAACAAGGACTCGGGCGTTTCACCGAGAAGCGGTTGCAGGCCGATGACCGCGTTTAAAAAGGGTGACGAATCGGGTGGGCAGTCAACCGGGGTGGTCTGCCACCATGAGGATTGCAACAGGGACCGTGTGGAAAGATTTTGCAGATGCCCGACGGCGCCCTTCAGAATTTGCCGCGAGTCTCCGAGGTTGGAACCGAGGGCGACGAATGCGATTGGGGTTTTCATATCGGCATGAAATGGAGTTTCCGCGTCATTTCCGATGTGGTTGGCGAGGGCGCCAACCACTGCACGCGAGGGCGCGTGCGCTCCCCGGGAATAAATATCACCTCTACTGGAAAGGACGGTGTCAAGATGAGCAACATCGCCACTCGCGCGCGAAAATTTATTTTAAGCCGAGAACGTCCTGCATGTCGTACAGGCCGGGCTTTTGCTGGATGACCCATTGGGCGGCGCGGAGGGCGCCGTTGGCGAAGGTTTCGCGGCTGGAGGCTTTGTGGGTTAATTCGACGCGTTCGCCGTTGGTGGCGAACATAACAGTGTGGTCGCCGACGACATCACCGCCGCGGAGGGCGTGCATGCCGATTTCCGTCGCGGTGCGCGCGCCGACGAGGCCTTCGCGGCCGTGGCGGATGACTTTTTCCAACTGCTCTTTGCGCACGTCGGCGAGGATTTCCGCGAGCGTGGCGGCGGTTCCGCTGGGCGCGTCTTTTTTCAGACGATGGTGCATCTCGATGATTTCCAAATCGAAACCGGGCCCGAGGATTTCCGCGGCTTTGCGGACGAGCCAGAAAAGCGTGTTCACGCCGGTCGAATAATTCGACGCGAACACGATGGGAATTTTCGATTGCAGATTTTTGATCGCGGTTTTTTCGGCGTCGGAATGGCCGGTCGTGCCGATGACGATGGGCTTTTTGTTCTCGGCGCAAATCGTCGCGAGGTTCAGCGTGGCGTCGTGGGAACTGAAATCAATAACGACATCGCCGTGAGCGATGACGGAGCGCAGGTCGTCGCCGGCATCAATCTGGCCGGTGACTTTCAATTCGGGGATGCGCGCGGCGCAGGCGATGAGCATCTGGCCCATGCGGCCTTTCGCGCCGGTGATGATGACGTTCGGCATAATTTTTGGGCGGGTGAGATTAGCGGAGGACGCCGCAGACTTTCAGCGTCTTTTTCAGCACGAGACGATTTTTCGTGGTCATCGGCACGAGCGGCAGGCGAAATTCCTCGTGGATCAAGCCCATCATTGCCAGCGCGGCTTTTACCGGCAGCGGATTGGTTTCGATAAACAAGTCTTTGAACAACGGATAATATTTATCGTGGATTTTCAAGGCGACGTCGGGCTTGCCCATCGAGAAGGCTTTGACGAGGTAGGAAACTTCTTTGGGAATGATATTGGACGCGACGCTGATGACGCCTTGCGCGCCGACGGACATGAAAGGCAGCGTGAGCGAATCATCGCCGCTCATGATGGCGAAGTTCACGCCGAGCGCGGCACGAAGCTGGCTGACGCGGTCGGAATTGCCGCCGGCTTCCTTGATGCCGACGATGTTGACGCAATCGTGGGCGAGGCGGTTGACGGTATCCACGGCGATCTCGATGCCGCAACGGCCAGGGATGCTGTAGAGCATGATCGGCAATTTGGTGGCGCGCGAGATGGCATGGAAATGCTGGAACAAACCTTCCTGCGTTGGCTTGTTGTAATAGGGCGCGACCTGGAGTGAACCGTCCACGCCGGCTTTCTCGGCTTGTTGCGTCAGGTAAATGGCTTCGCTGGTGGAATTGCCGCCGGTTCCGGCGAGCACCTTGATCTTGCCGCCCGCGAACTTTACCGAGAGCAGGATGACATCAATGTGTTCCTGATAATTGAGCGTGGGTGATTCGCCAGTGGTGCCGACGGGGACGATGCCATCCACGCCGCCCTTGATCTGGGCTTTGATGAGGCGTTCGAGTGCGAGTTCATCAATTTGTCCGTTGCGAAACGGCGTGACGATTGCGGTATAAGTTCCTGTAAACATGTGTTATTAATCCAAATTACGCGGTTAAAGTCCGCGAAAGCGGGGCGTTTGGCGAGTCTGTTTTTTTGCCCGTTTCGGAAAAGATGAAAGGTGGGTATTTTGTCGGCAGTGATGAAATCTATTCCCTGGGAGCGCACGCGCCCTCGCGTGCAGTGGCTGGCGCCCTCGCCGGCCACATCTTTATCTGCATTTTTCTGAATAACATCCAAGCGGGACCGACGGGCGGGGGCGCCCGTCGGAACACGCGAGGGCGCGTGTGCTCCCCGGGAAAGGGAGTCTTGCTTTCACCAGCCATCAGCCTGTTTTCAGTCATGTTTTTTCCGTTTCGGGAGGACGGCCAACGCGGCTAAATTTCCATCTTGCCTTCAAAGACGAAATCCGCCGGGCCGGTGAGGCGCACGTCGGTGAAGTCATCGTTGTTTTGCTGGAAGCCGACTTCGAGCAGGTCGCCACCCTGGACTTGCACTTGCACGGGGGATTTCAGTTGATGCAGGCGCGCGGTGATGAGGGCGGAAGCGGTCACGCCGGTTCCGCAGGCGAGGGTTTCGCCTTCGACGCCGCGTTCGTAAGTGCGGACGCGAATGGTTCCGGGGCCGAGTTTTTGCACGAAATTGACGTTGGTTCCCTTGGGGGCGAAGTGCGCGTGGCGGCGGATTTCCTGGCCCCATTGCTGGACCATCGCCTGGTCGGCATCGGGCACGAACAACACGGCATGCGGCACGCCGGTATTGAGCGAATGAATGGGATGAGTGCCGTTGGAGAAATTCACTTTTTCCTCGAGGCGCAAGTCGCGCGGTTTAGTGAGGCTGACGGTGACGCGTTCGCCGACGACGGCGGCGCTGACGACGCCCGCGCCGGTTTCAAAGGTGAATTCGCTTTTACGGGTCAGTTTTTGGACGAATCGGCCAAAGCAACGGGCGCCGTTGCCGCACATATCGGCGAGGCTGCCGTCGCTGTTGAAGAAATCCCATGACCAATCAGCTTTGCCGGACTTGCAGGGAATCAAAAGCATGATGCCATCGGCGCCGATGCCGCGATGGCGGTCGCAGAGGCGGACGACTTGCGCGGAGGTGAGCTTGACTTTCTGTTCGCGGTTGTCCACGACAATGAAATCATTGCCGGCCCCGTTCATTTTCGTGAATTCCAAAACCATGCGGCAAGTTAAGGGCACAGGGTAAAAAGTTCAAAGGCTAAATTGGGGCATGGGCTTTGAAATAATTTGATTTTGACGCAGAGGCGCGGAGGCGCAGAGGCGCAGAGCGGGGAATGGGAATTGGTTACGGGGGGAAGAGGTTTTTTGGAGTTAATGAGGAGCGTTGGATGAAAGGTGGGCGTTGGTTTCATATGGGGAGTTCTTTCGTCCCTGCGGGACTTGATTTGTGACGGACGTGAACCCAGCAATAAATTGCTGGGCTAAGGTCTGCCGTCCCTGCGGGACTTCGGGCGGCTGCGCAGCAGCGCAGCCCTAGCTTGCGCAGATTGTCGGTTGTCAGTGTCGGGGCGATGTGCTGGACGATGCGATTTTGTAACCTATGGAAGGGTGGACTGTCTTTGGCGGATGTGGCATGGTGGGGGCAGTTCTTTGATAAAGGAGATGAGAATTTACACCAAGGCCGGTTTTAGTGATTTGGGGTGTTCTGAAGGCTGAAGTGGATAAAAATAGCCATTTGATGCGGGTTGGGTCGGTTTGGCTCGGGTAAGTTCGCAAAAATAGTTCGCCTTGGTCCGGATAAGTTCGCCTTGGCTCGCTTAAGCTCGCTTAGGCTGGGGAAAATTAGTTACGGC
Organism: Verrucomicrobiia bacterium; assembly: GCA_036268055.1. Taxonomy (NCBI): domain Bacteria; kingdom Pseudomonadati; phylum Verrucomicrobiota; class Verrucomicrobiia; species Verrucomicrobiia bacterium. The sequence continues at coordinate 352,414 of DATAUW010000013.1, forward strand.
TCGTGGGTTCGCCCGCCCTTCCCCCCCGCTTGGTGATAAAACACTTTACAGCGCGACGGCGTATTCGCAGAGTATGGCCTGTGTCAGGTACTTTTACTCAGGACAGTAAACTGGACAGCAAACCGCTACAAACAGACTTCGGATTTCGGCTGCGAGCCGATCTCGAAAATGCCATTCGCCGTTCCCAGAACTATCTGCTTCGGGAACAAAAACCCGAAGGATATTGGGTCGGCGAACTGATGGTGGATTCGACGATCGTTTCGGATACGATTGCTTATCATCATTGGAACGGCAAGGTGGACCGGCACTGGCAGCGCAAGGCGGTCAACCATATCTTTTCCATGCAGTTGCCGGACGGCGGCTGGAATATCTATTACGGCGGCCCGTCCGAGGTGAATGCGACGATCAAGGCGTATCTGGCGCTGAAACTCGCCGGAGTTCCGGCGACGGACCCGCGGCTGTTGCGGGCGCGCGCGATGGCACTGAGCCTGGGCGGTGTGCCGCGCATGAATACTTTCTCGAAGCTGTATCTGGCGCTGCTGGGGTTGTTCCCGTGGGATTATGTGCCGACGATTCCGTGCGAGGTGATCCTCATCGGCAAATGGTTTCACGTGAATTTTTACGAGATGAGTTCGTGGAGCCGTTCGATGCTGGTTCCGCTGGCGATCATCAATCATTTCAAACCGACGCGCCAGTTGCAATCGCCGGTGAACCTCGACGAGTTGTATCCCGAAGGTTATCACGAACGCGACATGGCGTTGCGGCCCGATCCGCAGCCGATCACGTGGCGTAATTTTTTCCTGTGGCTCGACAAGCTGCATAAATTTGCCGAGTTGTTCGTGCATGCGGGCATCCATCCGTTTCGGCGGCGCGCGCTAAAAAAATGCGAGGAGTGGATGCTGGAACGGTTTGAAGGCTCGAATGGCTTGGCGGCGATTTTTCCGGCGATGTTGAATTCGCTGATCGCGTTGAAGGCGCTGGGTTATCCCGACGATCATCCACAGATCAAACGCGCAGAGGCGGAGTTAAAAAAGCTCGAGCACGAGACGCCCACGACGGTGCGCATCGAGCCGTGCCTCTCGCCGGTTTGGGACACGGCCATCGTGGCGATCTGTTTGCACGAATCCGGTTTGCCGAGCGATCATCCGGCGTTGAAGCAAGCGACCGAATGGCTGATGACGAAGGAAATTCGTTTTCGCGGCGATTGGTATTACAAGAATCCCGTGGACGTGGAGCCGAGCGGGTGGGTTTTCGAGTTTGAAAATAAATGGAACCCCGACGTGGACGATACGGCGATGGTGCTGCTAGCGTTGCGAAAAATTCCGACGGACAATCCGACGGCGCGCGATGAGTGTTTCCAGCGCGGCTTGAAATGGATGCTCGCGTTCCAATGCAAGGACGGCGGCTGGGCGGCGTTCGACAAGGATTGCACGAAGGGCATTCTGGAGAAGGTGCCGTTCGCGGATCATAACGCGATGCTGGACCCCGAGTGCGCGGACATCACGGCGCGTATTTTGGAGTTGATGGGCTACGAGGGTTTCAACATTGATCATCCGCAGATCAAGAAGGCGATCCAGTTTTTGCGCGACGAACAGGAAGAGGATGGTTCGTGGTACGGCCGGTGGGGTGTGAATTTTGTTTATGGCACGTGGCAGGTGTTACGCGGCATGCGCGCGCTGGGGATCAACATGCAGCAGCAGTGGCTCCTGAAGGGGCGCGACTGGCTGGAGAGCGTGCAGCATGAGGACGGCGGTTGGGGCGAGCGTTGCAATACTTACGACGACCCGGTGTTCAAAGGCCAGGGGCCGAGCACGGCGTCGCAAACGGCGTGGGCGGTGATGGGCTTGTGCGCGTTCGACGATCCGCATCGGGAAAGCATCGAGCGCGGAATCGAATATTTGATTCAGACGCAAAATGCCGACGGCTCGTGGACAGAACACGAGACGACGGGGACGGGTTTTCCGCGCGTGTTTTATTTGAAGTACGACATGTACCGGAATAGCTGGCCGTTGCTCGCGCTGGCGACTTACCGAAATTTGGTTGAGACTTCCCAGAAAAAAAGTGAGCCGCATGTCAACGGCGTGAAGCATCATTTTTCTGAGAGCGCCGTAAAAGTTCCCAACCCGTCCTGACCGCGTGTCAACGGGACGTTTGCCATGAGTTGCTATCGCGCGCTGCTGCGTCCCCTGCTCTTCTTCCAGGACTCGGAAAAGATTCACAATCGCACCCTGGGCGCGCTCGCGTGGGCGAGCCGGCATGAGGTGGTTTGCAATTCACTTGCGAAAGTTTTTGGTGGAGAGGAATTGCCGGTGACGGCGTTTGGTTTGAATTTTCCAAATCCAGTTGGCCTCGCTGCCGGAATGGACAAGCAGGCGGCGGCGGTTCCGGTATGGGAATCTTTCGGTTTTGGTTTCAGCGAATTGGGCGGCGTGACGTGGCACGCGCAGCCCGGCAATCCCGCGCCGCGAATGTTTCGAGCGGTCGCAGACGAAGCGCTGATCAATCGCATGGGATTTAATAATCCCGGCGCGGCGGCGATGGCGGAGCGATTGGAGAGGTGGCATCGCGCCGGACGCTGGCCGAAGCATCCGGTGGGAATCAACCTGGGAAAATCCAAAGTCACACCGCTCGGCGAAGCGGCGAAGGATTATTCGGAGTCGTTGAAATTACTTTGGCCGCACGCGGATTTTTTCGTGGTGAATGTGAGTTCGCCGAACACGCCGGGATTGCGGCAGCTTCAGGATCGCGTGGCGTTGGACGAAATTTTTGCGGCGTTGCAGGAGACGAATGATTCGCTAGCGCGGACGTCGGTTGGTAACATTTCGCCGAAGCCGATTTTGGTGAAGGTCGCGCCGGATTTGTCGTTTGAGGCGTTGGACGAGATTTTGGAATTGACTGGGCCGCGACGCATCGCGGGAATCGTGGCCACGAATACGACGATCGCGCGGCCTGCGTCTCAACATGAGGCATTGAAGAAAATCTATGCGCAGGAAGGCGGGTTGAGCGGGCGTCCCTTGGCGGCGCGAAGCACGGAGGTGGTGCGGCATATTTATCGGCAGACTGGCGGAAAACTGCCGATTATTGGAGTGGGTGGGATTTTTAACGCGTCGGATGCGTGGGAGAAAATCACGGCTGGCGCGGCGTTGGTGCAGGTTTATACGGGTTTGGTATATGAAGGCCCGGGAATTGCTAAGAGGATAGTCACGGGCTTGCGCGAACGCTTGAAAGCGGAAGGCATGACGATTTTGCAAGCCGTTGGCCGCAATTCGCATTGAATGAGGCCCGCTAAGCTTTTGCGCACTACGTACTTGACGATTCAGGCAAGCGGGTCTATAACGTATATCGGAAACTAATGGTTTAACGCTCAACCTCACCAACCCACAATGACTATGACAAAGCGTGACTTGGTTATTCGTATCAGCAACGAAACCGGCTTGGTCCAGCAACAGGTCCTCGATGTCGTTCAGAAGACTTTGGATTATATTGCCGAAGCGGTGTCGAAGGGAGATAAAGTTGAATTGCGCAACTTCGGTGTGTTTGAAGTGAAAGTTCGCAAGGCGCGCATTGGCCGCAATCCGAATGCTCCCGCGACAGACGTGCCCATTCCCCAACGCTCGGTGGTGAAGTTCAAACCCGGCAAGGAAATGCGCGCGGAAGTCCTCAAGCTCACGCCGGATCAAACAACTCCCCCGCCTGCGCCTCCCGGTATCTGAACAGAATTTCCCGGCGCTCGCCGCAATGGCGGGCGCTTATCTTTCGCCAACGAAAATTGACAGTTGCTTCGCGCAGCCTTTTCGCGTTTAGCTTTCCCGACTGATATGGATCGTTTACCAGGATTTCGCGACTTCTATCCCGAACCGCTTCCGCACCCGGATGTCTGGAGTGCCGACGCGCGGCAATACATTTTCGACAAATGGCGCTCGGTAGCGCGGCGGTATGGCTTTCGCGAATACGACGGCCCGCCACTCGAACCGCTTGAGCTTTACACGACAAAAAGCGGCGAGGAAATTGTCGGCCAGCTTTATAATTTCACCGACAAGGGCCAACGCGAAATCGCCTTGCGTCCTGAGATGACGCCGACGCTTGCGCGCATGGTGGCCGCGCACGAACGCAATTATAAAAAGCCGATCAAGTGGTTCGCGCTGCCACAGTTGTTTCGTTACGAACGCCAGCAGAAGGGGCGCTTGCGCGAACACTTTCAATTCAATGCGGATATTTTTGGTGAGCAAGACGTCGCGGCGGATGCCGAATTGATCGCATTGTTGATTGATACGCTGCGCGCATTTGGATTGACCTCGAAGGATTTTGTCATTCGCCTTAGCAGCCGCAATGCGTGGCAGGATTTTTTTAATCAACGCTGCCAGGATTCGGCGAAGGCTTATGATTTTTATCAGATCATAGACAAACTTGAGCGCGAACAACCCGCGCACAGCGAGGAGAAACTAGCGAAGCTCGGATTTTCTTACGCAGAGATTACGTCGTTCATCAAAACCGGCGCGCCGACGGAAGAACTGGGCGCGGTGCTGAAAAATCTTGAAGCGCGCGCGCTGGGCGAATTTGTGAAGGTGGATTACCAGGTCATTCGCGGGCTTGCATATTATACTGGCGTGGTGTTTGAGGCGTTTGATCAACAGGGAGAATTTCGTGCCATCGCGGGCGGTGGGCGTTATGATAATTTGGTGAAACTTCTCAGCGGCGGCAAAGTCAATCTGCCGGCCTTGGGCTTCGGACTGGGTGACGTGGTGTTGCTTGAATTGTTAAAAGCGCGCGGCCTGCTGCCAAAATTCGATGCCGCGCTCGATGCGTTTTGTTTGATCGAAGATGAAGCGTCGCGCGGCGAATCACTGCGCCTGATCCAGGATTTGCGCAGCGCGGGTTACGCGATTGAGTATTCGCTGACGCCCGCTAAGCCGGATAAGCAATTCAAGCGCGCGCAGGAAACTAAAGCGGCGCATACGATCAAAGTGGAACACGACGCATCTGGTATTCTCGCCATCAAAATCAAAAATCTGCAAACGCGCGAGGAACGCATCATGCGCGGTGACGAATTTGCTTCGCAGATCAAACACCTTTTTAAAACTTACAACGGCATAAGTTCGTGATCAAGAATTCCACCACCCGCTTTTCCGGTCGCGTCGAGAATTATGTGAAATATCGGCCGAGCTATCCGGCTGCGATTATTCCGTTCTTGCAAAAGGCGTGTGGCCTTATGACGGAATCGCTGGTGGCGGACATCGGTTCAGGCACAGGAAAATTGACGGAATTATTTCTGAAGAACGGGAATCGAGTCTTCGGCGTGGAACCGAATCGCGAGATGCGCGAGGCGGGCGAACGATTGCTCAGCGATTATCCGAAGTTTCAAAGCGTCCACGCAACCGCGGAAGCCACGACGCTTGCCGATCACTCGATTGAATTGATTGTCGCGGGCCAAGCGTTCCACTGGTTCGACCGCGAGGCGGCGCGGCGGGAATTTTTTCGGATCTTGAAACCGGGCGGCTGCGTGGCGTTGATTTGGAATGACCGCAAGATCAATGCGTCGCCGTTCCTGATGGATTACGAAAAGTTGCTCGTAACGTATGCCACCGAATATCGCGAGGTGAACCACCGAAATGTTGACCTTTCAATGCTTGGTTCTTTTTTCGGGCCGGATGGATTCAAGCATGCTGAATTTCCGAATGCCCAGGTTTTTGATTGGGCCGGTTTGCAAGGCCGATTACTTTCCTCATCGTACGCGCCGGAAGCGGGTCATCCGAATCACGCGCCGATGCTTCAGGCGTTGGACAAACTTTTTGAGCGCTACCAATCCGATGGGAAAGTCGTGCTTGCCTGTGACACGATGGTTTATTACGGGCAGTTTTCGGAGTGAAGAATCAAGTCCCGCCGTGGGCGCTTCTCCCGCGAAGTCGGTCCCCATAGATCGCCGCTACAGTACGCGAAAAAGCGAAGCCGAAGCCTCGCTCTTGAAAATATGTTGTGGCGGATTAAGCGGTCGCGGGGGCGGCGGCGGAAGCTTCGGCAGCGGCAGTCTTGGCCGACGCTTTCGCAGCGGACTTGGCGGCGGCGGCATCCGCAGCAGCACTGCGGCCTTCTTTTTCCTTCACCAGCGTGGCGCCCTTGCCGAGGCGCTTGCGCAAGTAGGTGAGCTTCGCCCGGCGGACAGCGCCTTTACGCTCCACTTCAACGCGGTCAACGCGCGGCGAATGAATCGGGAACACGCGTTCCACACCTTCGCCGTAGCTGATGCGGCGCACGGTGAAGGTCGCGTTCATTCCATGTCCGCGGCGGCCGATGACCACGCCCGAGAAAATCTGGATGCGTTCCTTGTCGCCTTCAACAACCTTGGTGTGGACTTTGACAGAATCTCCCACGCTAAATTCAACCGCGGTTTTGCGATACTGTTCCGATTCAATTTTATCAAGTAATGCTTGGTTCATAAATTCTTTCCGGCGCTCACCGCGCCATTATTTTAAAATCATTTCAACAAATCTGGCCGGCGTTCCGCCGTGCGCACTCGCGCCTGCTTCGCCCGCCACTTCGCGATTTCTGCATGGTTGCCCGAGAGCAGCACGTCCGGCACCTTCATCCCGCGAAATTCCGCTGGCCGCGTGTAGTGCGGATACTCCAGCAAATTTTCGCTGAACGACTCGTCCCGCGAACTCTCGTCATCGCCCAGCACGCCGGGCAGCAGCCGCGTCACCGCGTCAATGATCACCATCGCCGGCAGCGCGCCATTCGTCAGCACATAATCGCCGATGGACAATTCGTCATCGGCCAGTTGCTCGCGGATCCGCTCGTCGAACCCTTCGTAACTGCCGCAAATCAACAGCAATTCTTCCTGCTGCGACAACTCACGCGCAATCGCCTGATCAAACTTCCGCCCCGTCGGCGAAAGCAAAATCACCCGCGTCTTGTCCGACGCCAATTTCTCCACCGCTTCAAAGATCGGCTCGGGCTTCAACAACATTCCCGGCCCGCCGCCAAACGGTTTATCATCCACCGTCTTGTGGCGGTCATGCGTGAAATCCCGTAGATTCACCACCGACAAATTCAACATCCCGTTCGTGCGCGCTCGCTGCACGATGCTCTCATCCAGCGGTCCCACGAACATCGCCGGAAACAAAGTCAGCACGTCTATCTTCATTAAACTCCCACGATCACGCGCAATCCACCACGATCCCCCGCACTCCGGCACGCGCACTAACGCCCCGCCTGCTCCTCGACAATCTCCAGGCTGCAACGCAAACCCTTCTTCGCGCTCCCCGCCAGCAACAACGACCGGATCGCGTTGATCGTCATCCCTTGGCGGCCGAT